>JAFQUU010000017.1 GCA_017408305.1 Clostridia bacterium
ACAATCTTTTTGCAGGTGCCAAGGGCAGAACTGATAAGGCGTCTTCAACTTCGTGGCGAAAAAGACATAGACCTTAGGCTTTCAAGAATGGAATTTGAAATGGGCTATATTGGGTATTACGACTACAAAGTCCCAAATGTTGACCTTGACAAAACAACAACAAGAATTGAAAAAATTATTGCCAAAACAAGAAGGCAATATCAAGAAAAGGAGAAATAATATGGCAATTGGAACAATTATTGTGATTTCAGTGCTGGCACTGCTTGTGATAGGCGTTGTTGCTTGGGGCATTTCAACCTACAACAAGTTTATTGCAATGCGTAACAATGCAGAAGAAGCGTTTTCAACCATGGATGTTTATCTTAAGAAACGCTATGACCTAATCCCAAACTTTGTTGAAACCGTAAAAGGTTATGCAAAGCACGAAAAAGAAACCTTGGAAAAGGTTATGGAGGCACGCTACAGTGCCATGAACAGTTCAACCGTTGAACAAAAAATTGACAACGAAAATGTTTTGCAAGGTGCACTTAAAAGTTTGTTTGCAGTTGCAGAAAACTACCCACAACTTCAAGCAAACGAAAACTTTAGAGATTTGCAAAACAGTTTGAAATCTTTGGAAGAAGAAATTGCAAATTCAAGAAAATACTACAACGGAACGGTTAATCTTTATAACACAAAAAGGGAAACTTTCCCAAGCAATATAATCGCAAAATGGTTTAAATTTACAAAGAAACCACTGTATGAAGTTGATGATGCAGAAGAACGCAAAAATGTTAAAGTGAGTTTTTAGATGAGTAAATTTTTTAACATTTCAACCAAAATTTTGGTTTTTGTGTTTTTTGGAATAGTGGTTGCCACTATTCTTTTTTCTTATTTGGTGCCACCAATAAAAACTGAAGTGCAGGACAATTCAAGCGAATATGTAATTGAGTCTTACAGCGTTTCTGCCTCTGTCAACAAAGATGGCACTATGGATATTGAAGAAAGCATAACTGCCAAATTTTTGGTGTATAAACACGGAATTTTTAGGGCGTTGCCAGAAATTTCAACGGTTGTCCTTAAAAATGATGATGGAAGCGATAAAATAAACAAAAACTTTCGTTTAAGGTATGGCGATATTTCGTCAAGCCAGCCGTATGACACATTCAGCGAGGGTGACTTTTTCTATCTTCAGTTTGGCGAGGAAAATGTGTGGCTTTCGCCAAACACCAGTAAAACCTACGATTTTTCTTACACCATAAAACTTGATGACAGGTTTTCGGTTTATGATGTGTTTTATTTCAATTTGCTTGGCAACTTGACTGACACCACGATTGACAATTTTTCTGCAACCGTAAGTTTTGAAGAAGAAATTTTGTTTGACCCTGCCATTTTTGTTGGGCAGGTGGGCAGTACTGATGAAATTACAAGTTATAGTTGGGATAACCAAGTTTTGACTTTCTCGCAAACCAACATTGGCGTTGGCGAGGGTGTTACGGTGCTGTTAAATTTGCCTGAAACATATTTGACAGTCTCTCCAAACAACACTCTTGATTTTGTGCTTTTGGGGCTGATTTTGCTTGTTGCCCTAATTTGCCTTGGCATATACTTTAAGAAGTCAAACAAATCACTGATTACAAAAGTTGTGCAGTTTTCTGCAACCAAGGACTATACACCTGCAGATGTTGGCTATATCATAGACAAAACAGTCAACACAGAAGATGTTGCAAGCCTTATTATTTACTGGGCTGAAAAAGGGTATTTAAATATCATAGAAGACGGCAAGAAAACCTATCTTCAAAAAACAGGCAAAGAACTTAATGGCAAACTATACGAAAAATCGCTATTTAACGCAATTTTCGCAGGCAAAACAACAGAAGACAAGGTTGACATTAAAAAAATAGGACTTTCAATCAGTGAAACCGTTGGAACAACAAAAAAATCCATCGCCCTTGAAAACGAACATTTGTTTAACCGAAGTGCAATCACTCTTCGTGGCACAATGGCTGTTCTTGTGGGGATTTGTGTGTGGCTTGCACTTATTTTGGTAAATGCACAAAATGTGCAAGATATGCTTTCGCTTTTGTGCCTTATTGTTGGTGGTGGTGTGATTGTGTTTTTGTTTTTACTTGGCAGTTACGCCGACAAAAAATACACGCAAAAGAAAGTCCACAAAAAACTAAATGCGTTTGCGTATCTTGTCTTTTTGGCAAGCGTGCTTCTTATGTGCATAGTAAGTTTTGACAGTGTTTGCGACCCACTTGGCACAGTGTTTTGGGCGTTTGGCCTGCTTGTGCTTGCAAGTGTTTTAATCCTAAAGATGAATGTAAGAAGTGATGAAGGGTGCCGAGAACTTGGTGACATTTTGGGACTTAAGGAGTTTATTGAAGTTGCAGAAAAATCACGCCTTGAGGCACTTGTGAAAGACAATCCACAAATGTTTTACAAGATTTTGCCGTATGCGTATGTGCTTGGGGTGTATGATGACTGGTGCAAAAAGTTTGAAAGCATTGATATTCCAGCCCCAGCGTTCTATACAGGCACAAATATTGACATTATTGATGTTATGATTATTTCGCATATCCTAAGCCATGCAACCGACAGCATTTTGCACTCAATCAACACTGCAAACATTGCATCAACTGCAGAAAGCATTTCAAACACTCTTGGTGGCTTTGGTGGTGGCAGTGGTGGTGGATTTTCTGGTGGTGGCCTTGGTGGTGGTGGCACAGGAAGTTGGTAAACCAATAAAACTTTGACAGAATATTGATTTTTGGCAAAAATTATGGTAAGGTGTAAGTATGAAAATTGTTGATGAAGTAATCTACTATCCACTTGTGTGTGCATTGATTGGTCAGGCACATCTTAATCTTACGCCTCAAATTAAGGCAAAAACTAAAAAAGCACTTCTGGGGCAAATAAAAGAAGGTAGGAACTACTTTTATTTTGGCACGCTTGGGCCGTGGGAAAGATTTTGCTTTGAAGAACTTAAAAAACTTCAAAAAGAATACACTGACATAAGACTTGTGCATTTTAGGCTTGATGGAGAAAGAACATTTACTGAAGAAGAGGCCGAGGCGTTTGACAAAACGATTGGCGATAAAAACCAAAAAGAAAAACCATATTTGGTGTTTGACGGCATTTATGATTGCAGGGATAAACTTTATATGGATATGTTCCCTATGGTGAGTTTTGACCGTATGCGTACACTCTTAAAACACTCTGGCATTTGCCTTGGTTGGTTTGAAACCGAACCACAAGAAGCACCACCAAAAGAGATTGAAAAAATCATGCAAAATTTTGAGATTTTGGACTATCAGCCAGACCCTAATATGACCATGCTTTCTTTTGCGTGGGCACAAGGGATGAAGATTCCAACAATCAATCTTGCAAAAACAACCGAAAAACTTTGAAATGCTGCGTTTTCTGTAAAACGCTCCAAACCAGTCATTTAGGCAAACTAAACTCCTGCCTTGTCGCATTTTACGAGCCTAGCCTTTCTTTGTTTTTCGGCTGGTTTATGGATGGGGCGAAAAACTTTGAAATGCTGTGTTTATTTTAAAAAAATTTTTAAAACCACAAATATTGTGGTTTTTATTTTTTATAAAAAAATAATTAAAATATAAAAAATAAATAATTATTTAAATATTATTTTTAAAATTAAATAAAAACTATTTTTATTTATTTTTTTTTGTATTTATTTAAATGGGGCGTTTTGGTGCAAAGTTTCCAACAGGAAATTTTGCTATGCAAAAATTTTTTTCATGGCGTGCCTTTAGGCACGCCCCAAAACGCCCCAAATTGAATAACCCTAAAAAAATATTATTCGCTCCGTTATGCTTGACTATTTTTTGGCAATTGGTATATAGTATAAATATATAAAAGGAGTAATGTATGAGTGCAGGAACAATTTCTTTAATACTTAACATTGCACTTCTTGTTTTTTTGCTTATTGGCTTTCTTGCTGGGCTTGTTAGGGGTGCAAAAAAAAGTGGAGTGCGTACCATTTGGCTTGCTATATTTTTGGTGCTTGTCTTTTTGCTGTCGCCAGTAATTTCGCAAAGCCTTATGGGGCTTTACATAGCACCACTAGGCGACACAATTGGTGGGTTTATTGAAGAACAAATTTTGGCAGTGCCAGAAATTGCAGATCTTTATGCTTCAAACACTGCAATGCAAGAACTTGTGTTAAAACTTCCACCAATGATACTTAATCTTGTTGTTGTGATTTTGCTTGTTTTGGTGGCATGGCTTTTAAGCAGTATTTGCTATCTTATCACAAAAGCAGTTATGAACAGAAAGGCCAAGAAAAAACAAAGCGAAGGCAAAGTTTACACGGTTATGAATGGCCGTCCTGTTGTGATTGAGAAAAACGAAAAACCAAAAAAATATCGCCTTTGGGGCGGGCTTATTGGTGCAGTTGGTGGCTTTGTGATGTGCTTTTGCTTGTTTTTGCCAATCACAGGCACAGTAAGAACTGTTATGCAGTATATTGATGTGCCACCAGCACAAACAGCATCTGCAGAAGAAGAGCAAAGCAGTTTTGAATATGCAATGGTGTCTGAAAAACTGACAGAAATGATTGGCGAAGAAACAATCGGCTACTTAAACGCAATCAATAACTCAATACTTGTAAAAGTTGTAAGCCTTGGAAATCTTGACCTTGCAATTTATGATGGAATTTCAACGGTTAATGTTGGTGGTCAAAAAGTTTGCTTAAGAAACGAAGTTAATGCAGTTGCCACAACTTACGAAACAGTGCTTTATGTGCAAAGTTTGCAAAATGAAGATGGCGATATTGATTTTACAAACCTAGATTTTGCAAAACTTGAAAAAACAGTAAATGCTATTTTTGACAGTGGTCTTGTTAAGACATTAGGTATTTCAACAGCAGAAAGTTTGATTGATGATGCCGTAAATGGCGACCTTCTTGCAAACCTTGTTGAAGAAGGTAAAATTGACGAAAATATTGCTGGTTATGCCAAAGAGATTTTGAAAGAAATTCAAGTTATGATTTCTGCAAACGATGGCCTTTCAAGCACACTTAAGCATGACCTTTTGGCAATAATTGATGTTGCAGAAGCAGTTTCAAAAAGTGGACTTTTGAAGGTTGTAAGTGATATTGAAGAAGTTGACAAACAGACAATCCTTGATGTTTGTGCATGCTTAACAGGTACGCATGAACTATCTGAGGAGCAAGAACACGATTATCTTCACGATATAACAACTGGACTTTTCAGTAGTGATATTCTTAAAGCATCAATTGTTGGCGTGGCAAATATTGGTTTAGATGAACTTAAAGCCACAATCGAAGATGTGCTTGAAGATGATGGTAAGGACATTACAGGCGACAACGCCGTTGTGTTTAGTAAAGTGGTGCAAGCAGGTCTTGATTGGACAGCAGTTGCTTCGCTTTTCGAAACCATTTTTGACAGCGTGATTGAATCACAAAACCTTGTGGCAGAAGTTTCTACAAACAAAAACCTAGACTTTAACAAAATAATTAGGCTTGAAGGATTTGACACAGGCATAACCTCTGCAGGCAAAATTTTAAATTCGCTTAAAAACTTGCCACTGCTTTCAAACACCGAGGGTAACCAAAACATTTTTGAAACTGCCCTAAAACACCTTAATCGCATTGATGAGGTAAACAAGTATGTAAACCTTGAGGCACTTAAAAACATAAACTTTGAGGCAGAACTTACTCCACTTGCAGAAATTTATGCTTTTGCACAACCTGCAATTGTAGCAGAAAATCAAAAAACTTTTGCATACAAAAATCTTGATTTTGAAGCCCTTAACTCAAATCAAACACTTGCAAGGCTTTTTGATGGCGACATTTTAAAAAATGTAAAAACAGAAGAATTTAAACAAAAACTTCTTGACGCAGACCTTGGCGAAGACTTGCAAAATTATTTGACAATTCTTTTGGAAGGTGCTGAAGATTTTGCAGACCTTAAAAAAACAGTGCTTGCTGTGTTTGGTGGTGTGGAAAACGCTGTAAAAGCAGGGCTTGTTGAACTGCTTCTTGATGAAGAAAAAACTGCCGTTGATGTAAACCTTTTGGTTGCAAACCTTTTGGTTGTTGAAGATGGGCAAACAAATATGCGTGTTCAAAATGTGATTGCTAATCTCTTTAGCGATGACAAAATTTGCAGAATTTATGCTGACTTCATAAACAACTTTGTGGCAGACCAAGACCTTGAAATTGGTGAATTTGAACTTCCTTCAAACATAGAAGCATTTAAAACAAATGCTGTTACAGACCTTAACTTTGCACTTCCAATTTTGATGGCAGTATATCTTGACCTTGGCATAACAGACTTTGATGCAATTAATCTTGAACAAGACGGCGTTATGGCAATACTTAATATAATTCTTACAGACAACTTTGCTGGCGAAAACGGTAATGCCTTTAAACTTGGCACCAGTCTTGACAAATTGACAAACAGTGATGTTGTAACAACAAACCAAAACAAAAATATTTTGCGTGAACTTTTGTATAAAAACCTTGATGGCGTAGAGTTTATTGATAGGGAAGTGATTTTAACAACCACAAACCAACACTTCTGGAAAAACGAACTTACTGCTCTTGCACCAACACTTATGCTTCTTCACACCACCTACTCTGACAGCACAGAAGAAACCACACTTCTTGAAGTGCTTGTAAATGATGGTGCAGAAGCAATGGTTGAAACCGATGGATTTAAGGCACTTAGTGATGAACAAATTGAAACAACTGTTTATGCAATTTGTGAAAGCCAGCTTCTTCGCCCAGTGGCAATAGACCTGCTTGAAAGCCTTGCCACAACCCTTGGACAAATGTTTGATGGGGATTATGAATGCACAATTTTGGATAATGTAGACCTTGTAAGCCAAAAATCTCAAATTGCAAATGTAATCTTAAAAGCCCTTGCACTTACTGAAACTGATATAGAAGACTATGCAGACTTGCCAACAGCAGTGCTTGAAAGCCAAGAAGTGCCAACAGCACTTAAAAACCTTTTGATTGCACTAAATTCAAACGCAAGTGGCGTGTTTGGCACAGTTTACAGCCTTGTGTTTGACACAGTTGAAAAAACAATTTCTGATGCAAACATTGCAATGATTGGGCTTGTTGACAATCTTTACGAAGATGTTCTTGAAATAACCTATGATGCACTTATTGAACAATATGAAAGCCTCTTAGATGTTATGCAAAAAGCAAAAGCACTTGCAGACCTTGACATTGGCAATTTTGATGACATTTTGGAAGACTCTACAGCAAAAGATACACTATTTACACTTCTAACAGCACTTGATGCAAACAAAACAGGCTTGTTTGGCACTGCAAACACAAAAATTTTTGATTATTTTGAAGAAGTAATTGTTACTGCAAGTGAAGAAATAACAAAACTTGTAGACAGTGCTTATGAAGATGAACAACAAGTTACAAGCACACAAATTCTTGCTCAGTACAACAGCATTTTGGACATCTTGAAAAAAGCAAACGCAGTTAAAGACCTTAATGCATCAAGTATAGAAGCACTTCTTGATGCAGAAGGTGGCGATGTCAAACTTCAAAACCTCTTAAATGCTATGCAAGAAAGTGCTGATGGCGTATTTGGCGATGCATATCAAGCAATCTTTGAATATATGGAAACCTCATATGGTGAATTGCTTGAAACAATGGCAAATACAACAAGCCAAACAGTTGTTTGGGCAGATGTGCTTGCAGAATACAAAGAACTTAAAAGTTCGCTTTAACCAAAGGACAAAAAATGGAATTTTATCACCAACCTATAATGCTTAAAGAAATAACAGAAGGGCTTGAAATTTCCCCTTCTGATATTTTTATGGACTGCACTCTTGGGGGTGCAGGGCATTCAAGTGCAATCCTGCCACTTCTAAAAGACGGTTTTTTGGTGGGTATAGACAAAGATAACGATGCACTTGAGTATTCTGCCCAAAGACTTGAAAAACTTGGGCGTTTTGCCCTTAAAAAAGCCGATTTCAAAAACTTTGAAAATGTGCTTGAAGATCTTGGCATAAAACAGGTGGACAAAATCTTGGTGGACCTTGGTGTTTCAAGTCATCAACTTGATGTGGGCGAAAGAGGTTTTTCTTTCCGTTTTGATGGGCCACTTGATATGCGTATGAATCAAAATCAAGACAAATCTGCTTGGCATGTGGTGAATTTTTACCCCAAAGAAAAACTGACCAAAATTTTGTATGAGTACGGTGAAGAAAAGTTTGCCCCAAAAATTGTTGCCAATATCCTAAAACATCGCAAAATCAAAACCATTGACACAACAAAAGAATTTAACGCAATCATTGAAGAAGCACTGCCCAAAAAGTATGTTTACACCTCAGGTGGTGCAGGCAAGAAAACTTTTCAGGCAATCCGTATTGAAGTGAATGACGAACTTGATGGTCTTGAAAATGCCCTTCAAAAAATGATTGACAGGCTTGCTCCAAAAGGGCGTTTGGCTGTCTTGACATTCCATAGCCTTGAAGACCGAATTGTTAAAAAAGTGTTCAAGCTTAATGCCACAGATTGCCTATGCCCACCCGATGCCCCTGTTTGCGTGTGTGGCCACAAGGCAACCATAAAAATCCTTACCAAAAAACCAACTGTTGCAAGCACTGAAGAGCAAACCCAAAACCCCCGTTCAACCAGTGCAAAACTTCGTATAATTGAAAAACTATAAACAAAAAAATTGTGTAGAACCTTACACAATTTTTTATTGCAAAATAATTATCTTTTTTCTTAAATTTTTTGCTAGTTCATAACAATAGAGCATAAGATTTTCGTTGTTAGGATTGCTTAAAAAAACAATCAAATCACTTTGTTCGATTATAAAAGTATAGTGATTTTTTAGTCGTTCATCTAAAGTCAAGATTTTTTTTGGGTTAGACCCACGCCAAGTCCAAAATTGCTGGATATGTTTATATTTTTCTCTAAATGGAAAAAGTTTTATTCGTGCAAGTTCATCAATTTGACCTATTCCACCAAAATAAAAAAAACAATAACCTTGTTTGTCTATTAACTCAGTAAAAAGTTCAGTAAATTTTTCCCCAAGTAAAAATCTTGTATCTTCATCTAATGCTGTTTTTGAATTACTAACCAAAGCACATGAATTCATAATAACCCCCTATGTATCTATAGTTACATAATATCAAAAAATACCAAATTTGTCAAGGGTAATATGTAACTATAGTAACTTACAATCGTTCTACATACCTGTTAGCATTTTTATGTAGTCATAACTACATAGTTTTGGTTACATAAAAGGAGGAATAAATGAATACATGCAGGGCTGTTGGTATGCGAATTGGCAAATTGTTGCAAGAAAAAGGGATAACTTTATATCGATTAGAACAAGATTCGGGTATTTTGCACGGCACAATGATGAAGATTATTGGAGAGAAAAACAAAAACATCACGCTTAAAACCGTTATGCAAATTGCAAGTGGTTTTAATATGACTCTTATAGAATTTCTTGATGATGAACTATTTGATATGGAGAACATAGACTTGGAATAAAAAAATTGTGTAGGTTTCTACACAATTTTTTATTAATTA
>JAFQUU010000018.1 GCA_017408305.1 Clostridia bacterium
TGGCCGGATTTTCCACATAAGCTTCCGGAGCATTCATGTGCAAGATTTTATGGCAGGGGCATCGTTTACGCCATCGCCTGTTACTGCCACAAATTCGCCTTGGCGTTTAAGGGAGTTGACAATCTCAAGTTTGTCCGTTGGCGTTACCCTTGCAAAAACTGTTTTGCTTTTTACAAATTTGTCAAACGCCTTTTGGCCTTTTAAAAGTGCTTCTTGCACTTCATTGCCTGTGCAAACCTGAGTTTTGTCTTTTGCTATGCCAATATCATTTGCAATTGCAAAGGCAGTCAGTGGGTGGTCTCCCGTAATCATAAGCACTTTTATGCCTGCGTTTCGGCACGCCTCCACTGCTGGTTTTGTTTCTGTTCTTACAGGGTCAATAAACCCAACAAATCCCAAAAATGTAAGGTTTTTTATTGCATCTTCGCCAGGCACACCACTTGTTTTGCCTGTTGCAACTGCAATAAGGCGATAGCCCTTGCCTGCAAACTTTTCGTGCTGTTTTAAGATTTTTTTTGCATCAAGTGGCACATCAGTTTCGCCAACCTGCATGCTTGTGCAAACTGACAAAACTTTTTCAATACTTCCTTTTATGGTACAGTACATTTTTTCTTGTTTCTTAAAAAAGACTGCAGAATATTTTTTCTCGCTTTCATACGGGATTTGATACAAAACTTCAATGCCACACTTGTCAACTTTTGCTTTCATGGCAAACGCCAAAAACGCAATGTCAATGCTGTCTCCAAAACTTTTGAACTTGCCATCACGCTTGTAAAGTTTTGCTTCGTTGTTGATATAGCCACACCTTGCAATTTTTGTGGCTTGGGCAATAATTTCTGGGGTTTTTGCAGAAATTTCACCTTGGTCGTTATAACCACTGCCCGTAATTTCTGCTGTTTCACCGTTTGGCAAAACAACAAGTTTTGCTGTTTGCTGATTAAGTGTAAGTGTGCCTGTTTTGTCACTTGCAATAACTGTGCAACTGCCCAAACTTTCAACAGCGTTAAGGTTTTTAACAACAACATTTTTTTTGCCCATTTTTTTGCTGGCAATTGAAAGTGAAAGCGTTACTGCAAGTGGCAGTCCCTCTGGGATTGCAGACACTGCAAGGGCAATCACAAACAAAAAGATTGAATGAAAACTGTTGCCTTGAAGATACAGCACCACAAAAAGTACAACTGCCACAAATGCAACGGCAAAAGTGATTTGTTTTGAAAATTTGTTTATGCGTTTTTTGAGTGGTGTTTCTTCATCTTGTGTGTGGGCAAGTTTTTCGGCAATTTGCCCAATCTCTGTTGCAAGGGCTGTTCTCACAACCACGGCACTTGCCCTGCCAGAAACAACACTTGTGCCAGAAAACACCATATTTTTTTGTTCGGCAAGTGGGCAGGTTTCTTCCAAAATCACCACTTGTTTTTCGGCAGGATTGCTTTCACCGGTCAGCACGCTTTCATCAACTTTTAGGTTTTGACAAGTCAGCACTCTGCAGTCTGCAGGAATTTTATCGCCACTTTCAAAAAACACTATGTCGCCAACTGCAAGGTCTTGTGCCGGAATAAGGGTTTTTTCGCCATCACGCAAAACCTTGACATTGGTTTTGACCATGGACAAAAGCGATTTTGCAATTTTTTCTGCACGCACTGTTTGCACTGTGCCCATCAAAACATCAAGGGCAACAATCAAAAAGATAACAATTGCATCAAGCCATTCCTGTACAAGAAGCGAAAATCCACAAGCAGACAAAAGAAGAAGGACTATCGGGTTTACAAGTTCTTTTAGCATTATTGAAAAAACACTACGCCCCTTTTTTTGTGGGATTATGTTTTTTCCGTTGTTTTCAAGCCTTAGTTCTGCATCTTGGGTGGTTAAACCCTCGGGCGTGGAACTAACATTTTCAAACACTTTGTCTAAGGCAAGATGATGAAAATCTTTTTTTACGGGGCTGGGGATTTGATTTTTACTCATAATAATATTATAAACAATAAAAAAATTAAAAACAAACAAATAGTGCGTGCAATTTAACGGGGTGGGGCGAAAGGGGGCAAGGCAAGGCCTTGCCCCAAGGGCTTTTTGCCACGCAAAATGCCCAAAAGGCCCTTGTGGGCCTTTCCTTTCGCCCCCGTTTTTAAAATCCTGACATATTTTGTCAGTTTTTGCACATAATAGCGTTGTAGAAAGGAGAAAAATATTTATGAAAAATGGCTTTGTAAAGGTATTAGGTGTCGGCACGATGGCAGTTGCCCTTAGCACAA
>JAFQUU010000019.1 GCA_017408305.1 Clostridia bacterium
CAACTGCTGCTGCACTTGCATACGGTCTTGACAAAGGCGAAAACGCAAACCAAAAGATTTTGGTTTATGACCTTGGTGGTGGCACATTCGATGTATCTATCCTTGAAATTGGCGATGGCGTTTTTGAAGTGCTTTCAACAAACGGAAACACACGCCTTGGTGGTGATGACTTTGACAATGCAATCATAAACCTTTTGGTTGATGAATTCAAAAAAGTTGAAGGCATTGACCTTTCTAAAGACAAACTTGCAATGCAAAGGCTTAAAGAAGAAGCAGAAAAAGCAAAAATCAACCTTTCTGCAACTGCACAAGTAAGCATCAGCATTCCATTTATCACTGCAGATGCAAACGGTCCTAAACACTTAAATTATGACCTTTCTCGTGCAAAATTCAACTCTCTTACAGAAAACCTTGTTAAAGAAACAATCGACTGCACTAAAAAAGCACTTGAAGATGCAAAACTTTCAATCTCAAACATCAACAAAGTTGTGCTTGTAGGTGGTTCAACAAGAATCCCAGCAGTTGTTGAAGCAGTTCAATCTTTCACAGGAAAAGAACCATTTAAAGGCATCAACCCTGACGAATGTGTTGCACTTGGTGCAGCAATCCAAGCAGGCGTACTTGGTGGCGAAGTTAAAGATGTTCTTCTACTAGATGTTACACCACTTTCACTTGGTATTGAAACTTTGGGCGGCGTGTTCACAAAACTTATTGAACGCAACACAACAATCCCAACCAAAAAATCACAAGTGTTCTCAACTGCTGTTGACAACCAACCTGGCGTTGACATTCATGTTCTTCAAGGCGAAAGAGAGTTTGCTGCACAAAACAAATCTCTTGGCAAATTCAGCCTTACAGACATTCCACCAGCACCAAGAGGTGTGCCACAAATTGAAGTTACTTTTGACATTGATGCAAACGGCATTGTAAATGTTTCTGCAAAAGACCTTGGCACAAACAAAGAACAATCAATCACAATCACAGCATCTTCAAACCTTAAAGAAGAAGACAAGAAACGCCGTGAAGTTATTGAAATCCGTAACCAAGCAGACCAACTTGTTTATTCAGTAGAAAAAATGGTTAAAGAAAACGGCGATAAAATCACCGAAGACGACAAAAAAGTTTTGGAAGAAGAAAGCGAAAAACTTAAAAAAGTTATTGCCGATGAAAACGCTGATGCAGACACAATTAGAAAAGCAATTGATGAGTTCAGCCAAAAATCAAACGCAATCGTTTCAAAACTTTACCAAGGTGCACAAAACGCACAAGCACCAAACGGCGATGCCCCAAAAACTGATGGCGACCCTGAAGTTGTTGTAGAATAATCCTACAAAAATACACTTAAGAAATAACAAACCACTAAACTTTCCACTTATACGTGGAAAGTTTAATTTGTAAAAAAGGAATAAAAATGGCAAAGAAAGACTATTATGACATTTTGGGCGTTGGCAAAAACGCAAGTGCCGATGAAATTAAGTCGGCATACCGTAAACTTGCCAAGCAATATCACCCAGACCTTAACAAAACCCCAGAAGCACAAAACAAATTTAAGGAAATCAACGAAGCCTATGAAGTTTTGGGCGACCCACAAAAAAAGTCAAACTATGACCAATTTGGCAGTGCTGAAGGCCCTGGTGCAAATGGTATGAACTTTGATGACATCTTTGGTGGTGCTGGTGGGTTCTCTGGTGGATTTGGCGATATTTTTGAAGACATTTTTGGTGCATTTGGTGGTGGCAGGCGTTCAAAAGTTATGGAAAAAGGCCAAGACATCAATGTGCAAATCACCATAAACTTTGAAGACGCTATTTCTGGTTGCAACAAAGACATTGAAATCACAAGGTTTGAAAAATGCCCAGACTGTAATGGCACAGGTGCCCGTGGTGGCAGTGCTTTCGACACTTGCCCAGACTGCCATGGCACTGGAAAGGTACGCTTTACCTCTAACACTTTTTTTGGCACAACAGTGCGTGAAGGCATTTGTAAAAAATGCGATGGTACAGGAAAGTTAATTCGCGACAAATGCTCTAAGTGTGGTGGCAAGGGCTATGAAAAAATTAAACGCCGAATTTCAGTAAAAATCCCTGCAGGGATTGACAACGGGCAAGTTCTTCGTATGGGTGGTCAAGGTAATGCACCTGTGCGTGATGGCATAAATGGCGACCTTAACATCAAAATCAATGTTCTTCCACACAAAGTGCTTATAAGAAGTGGAAACGACATCACTCTTGAACTTTGGCTTCCGTTCACCACACTGCTTTTAGGTGACACAGTTTCAATTCCAACCCTATCAGGAAACTACGACCTTAAAATTCCAGAACTTACCCAGCCTGGAACTGTGATGAGACTTCGTGGCAAAGGCGTGAAATATTTGAATCGAGAAGCGTATGGCGATATGCTTGTTACCATCAAAGCAGAACTGCCAAGCAAACTTGACAGAAAATCAAGAGATGCAATCAGCCAAACAGCAAAGCATTTTACTGATTCACACTACCCTAAATATAAAAATTTAAAGAACAAATTTTAGTTGTTTTAACAGCGAAGAATAATTAAAACATTTGTTCTTTATATAAAACTTTTTTCATAATTTCCAAATATAAAAACCCCGATTTCTAAATCGGGGTTTTATACATTAAAAAACACTTCAAAAAGGAAGTGTTTTTAAAATGAATTATTTGTTGATTACATAGTCGTTGATGATTACAAACCAGCCAGCAAGAATTAAAATTATTGCAAGAACTGTGAATACAACTTCTGATGCAACAAACAACAAAATGCCTGCAACAACTGTAAGAACTGGCACTAAAAGTGCAAGAATCCAGTTAACCGCATTTTTTGGCTGTGCTTTAATTACGCCATACACAAGGTATGCACCGTAAAGAATAAGCAACGCACCTAAAACGTAATTAAAGATTTCTGGAGCAAGATGCGCAATCAAGAACACAGCTAAACCAAGGATTGCTTTGATAACGCCTTCAGCCCAATTCTTTTGAAGCAAATCAATTACACCTAGAACAACAAGTGCGATACCTAATGCATAGAAAGCATGATACAAAATACCAGCACCCAAGATAAGCATAAGACCGCCAATTACAATCATTGCAACTGCCACAAGCGAGTTTTGTTTTACGTTCATTTTTCCCTCCTACAAGTAATAATATATACATTATTTTTCAAAATGTCAAACATTTGGAGATTTTGTCTTAAAAAATTTTATTGATTTATATCCCCAAACAAGTTATAATGAAAATATGAAGAAATTTTTTGTTGATAAAAGCCTAATTGGCACTGAAATTATAACAATTGTAGGCGACCAGCACGAACATCTTGCAAAGGTGCTTCGCACCAAAGTGGGCGAAGAAGTTGTTTGTCTTTGTGGAGATGACAATCTATACTTTTGTAAAGTTGTAGAGATTGGCAAAAAAGAAACCACGGTGCAAATTTTAAGAAAAACACTTTGCCAAAGTAACCCCAAGGCAAATATTACAATTTTTCAAGGACTTGCAAAAGGCGAAAAACTTGACCTTATCACACAAAAAGCAACCGAACTTGGTGCAAGTGCCTTGGTAAGTTTTGAAAGCAACTTCACTATTGCAAAAATGCCTCGCCCAAAAACTGAAAGATTGACAAAAATCACTCAGGAGGCCTGCAAACAATGTGGCAGGAGTAAGCCACTTGAAATTTTGGACACAATCAAACTTAAAGACATAGAAAAGCACCTTTTGGGGTTTGACCTTGTACTCTTTTTTTACGAACACGCACCCGAAACAAATACACTTGGAGGTTTGAACGCCGAAATTCTAAAAGCACAAAACATTTGTGTGATTGTAGGTGCCGAAGGTGGATTTTCGGAAGATGAAGCAAATATGCTTGTAAATTTGGGAGCAAAACAGGTTTGCCTTGGCAAAAGAATTTTACGCACCGAAACAGCAACTATTGCTTCTATAGCATATTTAAATTTTTTAAAAAATAATTAAAAAATATTTTTAAATATAAAAAATTAATTAATTTTGTTTTATTTAATAAACAAATTTAAATTTTTATTAAAAAAATATTATGGAGAAAATATGAAAAAAATTGCAATACTAACCCTTGGTTGCAAAACAAATCAATATGAAAGTCAGGCACTGGGTGAGATTTTGGAAAAAGAAGGCTTTGAAGTTTTTTATCACATGGACAAAGCCGATATCTATATTATTAACACCTGTGCCGTAACCAACGAGGCAGAACGCAAAAGCAGACAATTTGTTTCAAAACTTACAAAACTTAACCCTAAATGCAAAATTTATGTTTGTGGGTGTGCAAGCCAAAACAACCCAGAGCAGTTTTCAAAAATGCCAAACGTCAAGTATGTAATTGGCAGTGGCGGCAGGCACCTGCTACTGGAAAAAATTTGTGGACACAAAACAAGCAAAAAAACAAAAACACAAGACACTTATGAAGATATCCATATCACCAAACCTGTCAACAGCAGGGTTTATGTAAAAATTCAAGATGGGTGCAACAGATTTTGCAGTTATTGCCTTATTCCATACCTTCGTGGCAGGAGTAGAAGCCGTAGTATAATTTCTATACTGCAAGAAATTGATAACCTTAAAAATTTAGGTGCAAAAGAAATTGTGCTGACAGGCATCGACATAAGCGACTATAGAATTGATGACCAACCATCGCTTTTAGAACTTTTAAAGCAAATTGACACTTTTGATATTCGCTATCGACTTGGCTCTATGGAACCCAATCTTTTAACAGAAGAATTTGTTAAAGAACTTGCAACTCTCCACAACTTTTGTCCACATTTCCACATAAGCATGCAAAGTGGCTGCACAGAAACACTAAAAAGAATGAATAGACAATACACTGCAGAGTTTTTTGTTGAACGCATAAAACTTATTCGCAAACATTTTCAAAACCCTGCAATTACCACAGACCTTATTATTGGCTTTCCTGGAGAAACAGAACAAGAATTCAAAACCACACTTAAGACAATCAAAAAAATTGGGTTCGCCGAAATGCATATCTTCCCTTACTCAAGGCGTGGTGGCACCGCAGCAGACAAACTGCTTTTGGCAAAGCAAAGTGGCTATGAACTTATTGCCCCACAAATTATAAAGGAGCGTATGAAAACCACACTTGCCCTTGCACAAAAACTGAAAAACCGATATCTTAAAAAACAAAAAAATGTTTGCCACGAGGCAGTGATTGAAGAAACGCTAGAAAACTATTTAATAGGCACAACAGAAAACTATATAAAAGTTTACATTGAAGGAAATTGCGAAAACCTTTTAAACACTCTTCAAAAAGTTAAAGTCATTAAACCGTTTAAAGACGGGGTTTTGTCAGTTTTTGCAGAATAAAAAAACCACAAATAATTTTTGTGGTTTTTATTTTTTAAAAATATTTTTTAAAAAAATAATTTATTTTTATTATTTTTAATTAATTTAATTATTTTTTATTATTTTTCGAAATCAAAAATTTCTTTTTGATTTTTTTCTTCTCTACTGCATCTTTCTTGAACACAAACAAAAAGTCTTTCATAACGCAAAAGTTCTTCAACTGAAATTGGCATATTTGGATTGATTGTTTTAAGAGAATTTTGCATATCCTCAAACTTTTTTAAACGAAGTTTTAAGGCTTTGCTTTGTGTGCCTTTATGTAACATTTCCCTATCGCCAACTTGGTCACACATACAAAAAACTGACAAGTTTTGTGAGTGCACTGTATTGTGAAGATTGTTTGCTAAAAATTCACAAACAAACATTTCTTGCCTTGGCAAAACTTTTTTTACTTCTTCAAGACTAAACACCCTTTTGTCGTGAAGGAAAAAAGCGTTCTTTTTGTCTTTATCCAAAACTGCAAAACGAAAGTTTTGGTTTTTTATTACGCTGTCAAAAGGCTCCCTTAAAAGATAAACATTTTTTGGAAGAAGTTTATCAGTTTCAAAGCGAGGAGTTACTTGTCTTTCATCAAATTCTATCATAGTTAATACCTTCCTTTTATTGTTCATGTTTATGATATCACAAAACAAATTTTTGTCAAGCATGCCCACAAAAATATTTTACTAAAATTCAAAACCTGCTTCTTTGTTTTGCCTTACTATTCTTGCAATTTGCTTTTCAACAAACCTTTCTTCAATCTCTAGAAGTTTTTTTGCAGAATAAGCACTATCAGTAAGACTTGTCCTTAAATACCTTACAAAACTTTCAGGGATATCGGCATAAAATTTATCGCAAGACAAAAGTAGTGCCAAATTTTGTGTTTCAAACACTTCATCTTCAAATTCAAAGTCATCATCAAACGCGTTTTTGCCCTTAAACACACATTTGATTTCCTCACCCCAAAAAAGACCATTTTCAATTTTTTCTGCAGGATAAACCTTTTTGCTTCTTAAAAATCTGTATGGGGCATTTTTGTAAGGTTGTTCACAAAAGAAAAAAATGTCTTTGTCAAGTCCTTTTCTGCCCGGTTCTTTATATAAATACAAGTTACTTACTGAAATTTTTCTGTCCAAATTATTCCCTTTCATAGTCCATTAAATTTGTTTGCCAACGCCTGCCTTCAAGTGCCTTAATTTGCTCCTGTACAAACTCTTTTTCATACCACACAAGTTCGTTTTTTGAATACTCAACAAGTGGATTTATGTTTTTTTTCAAAACTTTCCTAGCGTTTAGACAAATATCGCCATCATATCTATCTGCATACCACAAATCTTCCAAGCGTTGACTGACCACCTTTAATTCCTGCATTTCGCCACCATCTTGATAACGCTCAAAAAAACATTCAAGACGGTCGCAATTTGGCACGGCATCACGAAGCGTGTCGCCCGAAAAGATTTTTTCATCACCCAAAAACATAAAGGTGTCTTCTTCAATCTCCACGCAAAACCTAAACGCCTTTTTTTCAAGGCCTTTTTGCGTTGGTTCTCTATATAAATAGATATCAGTAGGCGAAATTTTCATATTATTCTCCCCAAACCTCAAACAAAATGGTTTGACGACCCTTAGAATTGCCAAGGTCTTTTTCTTGATTTACAATTGGCTTGCTAATAACAAGTTTTTGTTGTTGATATTTTATTTGCTCTTCCACAAACCTCTGTTCAACCTCAAGCAAATTCCTTACTGTATATATTCCACTTGCACTTAACCCCTGAGTGGCATGCCACGCACTTTCAGGCAAATCGCCTTCAAACTCATCACAATCAACAAAGTGCGCAAGGTTTTGGGTTTTGAAAATCTCCCAATAAAAATCATCGCCTTCTTCAAAGTCTTCTGGATATTCTTTCATTTCTTTAGAAATTTCCTCATCGCGCCCGTACCACATACAATCAATTTGGTCTTCATTTGGCAAAATTTTATGAACGCTTTCTGCCGTGAAAACTTTATGGTCATTTAAAAACAAATAGGCGTCACTTTTACTGTCATAAAGGCAAAAGTAAAAGACATTAGCCTTATCGCCAGACTTATTTGGTTCTTTATAAAGGTATACATCACCGATGTGCACACGATGATTTAAAAATCTTTCTATATTCATGGTTTTATGATAGCACTAATTACGGTTTTTGTCAAGGCAAAAATTTTAGGCAAAAATGTATTGACTTTTTAAAAAATTTGAATATAATATATATCAATATTTGTCTTAAAGGGTGGTGAGAACAGGCTATGACAATGGTTAAAGTTGGCGAAAACGAAAGCGTTGAAAGTGCAATCAAACGCTTTAAACGCAAATGCCAAAAAGATGGCATTATCGGCGACATTCGCAGAAAAGAAGCGTACTACAAACCTTCTGTTGCAAAGAAAATGAAAAGCGAAGCCGCACGCAAAAAAGCACGCAAACGTGGAAATTAAGATTTTTAAAAAAAATAAAGGAAATTTAAAATTGGTGTCGAATAAGTATTATATATAGACACTTTTTTTATTGGAAATTTAACAAAGCATGAAAGATAGTATTTTCAGTCCTGCCTTTATTGAAGAATTAAAGGCAAAGAATGACATTGTGAATATTATTGGTAAGTATGTTCGTTTAGAAAAAAAAGGCAAAAATTTTTGGGGGTGTTGCCCATTTCATCACGAAAAAACACCTTCTTTTTGCATAAATGAATACGAACAATTTTATCATTGCTTTGGTTGTGGCGAAAGTGGCGATGTAATCACTTTCCTTCGCAAGTTTGAAAACATGGAGTATATTGATGCTATAAAACTTCTGGCAGAAAATGCTGGCATGAAACTTCCTGAAATAGAGGAAAATCAAAAATTTGCAGAAGCAAAAAAACAAAAGGACAAGTCCTTAAAAATTTTGGAAATCGCCAAAAATTTCTATAAAGAAAATCTATACACCACAAACGCAAAGCCTGCTCAAGACTACATAAAGAAAAGAAAACTAACCAAACGCGAACTTGATGACTTTGAACTTGGCTACAGCCCAAACTTTTTTCAGATTGTAAACCTTTTAAAATCTTACAAATTTACAGACGCAGAAATGAAAGCATCTGGCGTTTGCGAACTTGGAAAGTCTGGCAAGCCTTATGATTTTTTAAGTGAACGCCTAATCTTCCCTATCGTTGACGCACAGGGCGACTGCATTGGGTTTTCTGGCAGAGATTTAAGTGGCAGTGGCTACATGAAATACAAAAATACTTCTGCAACTGTTGTATTCAATAAAAGTAAGGCCATATATGGCATAAACCTTGTAAAAAAACTTAAGCAAGAAAAAGGGCTGGACACAATTATTTTGGTTGAGGGGCAATTTGATGTAATCACAATGCATAGGTTTGGTTTTAAAAACACTGTTGCTTGCCTTGGCACTGCAATAACAAAGGACCATTTAAGGCAACTTAAACGCTTTGCAGACAACATTATCTTATGCCTTGATGGCGACAGTGCTGGGCAAAAAGCCACACTTCGCACCCTTGAGGTGTTTAGGGAAATGCCTGAACTTAATGTGAAGGTTGCAGTGCTTCACAGTGGACAAGACCCTGATGAGTTTTTATCAAATAACGGCGTAGAAGGAATGCAAAAACTGCTTCAAAACACTTTAAGCCCAATGGCGTTTAGGATTTTTGTTTTTAAAAACAAATATAACTTAAACAGTCTTGATGAAAAAATGAAGTTCATTAAGGAAGTCATCGCAGAAATCAAAAAACTTTCCACAAATGCAGAACAAGAAATTTATCTTGCAGAACTTGGAAAACTTACAAATGTTTCTATCGACATTTTGCGAAGAGACCTTGACTCTTCTTCCACACCACTCGTCGCAAAACAATCAATCGAAAAACCTGCCCCTGCACCAGAACTTGATGCAAACATTAAGGCTGTTAAGTTTGTGCTGGCATCAATGCTTCACAAAAAAGACTATGCTGATTTT
The DNA here is from genome assembly GCA_017408305.1 of Clostridia bacterium. Lineage (GTDB taxonomy): Bacteria > Bacillota > Clostridia > Christensenellales > UBA1242 > UBA5489. The sequence continues at coordinate 9,358 of JAFQUU010000019.1, forward strand.
TGGGGCAACCTTGAAGAATACATTATAAACCCAAGTCTTAAAAAACTCTATAAACTTTTGCTTGCAAAACACAAAGAGGGCACTGAACTTAAAATTTCAAGCCTCTATGACATTTTTGATGTTGAAACAGACACAGCAATTCAAGATGTAATCAATTTTCAGTTTTCAAACATTACAAATCCAAAAGAATATTTTTTAAGTTCTGTTTGGCAAATGATTGAAAACGAGTTAAAGTTTAGAAAAGCAACTTTAAGTAAACAATATAAGGAAGAAATCGTAAGCAGTAAAAAAGTTGAACTTCTTATGCAAATAAACGAAATTGATAAACAACTGAAAAAGAAAAATTTAGGAGATTTTATATAATGAATAAAGAAAAAATTGATTTGGAAATTAAACGAATGATTGATATCGCCATGAAAAAAGGCTCTATCAACGAAGAAGATGTAGGTGCAAGACTTTTAAAATATGATGCTTCTGCTAGCGACATTGAAGAAACCCTCAAAAAACTTGAAGGGCTTGGCATAAAAATTATACGCGACACCAACCAACACCTTGAAGACATTGATGACCTTATGGCAGGCGTTAAAGTAAGCGTAAATGACCCTGTAAAAGTTTATTTAAGCGAAATAGGCAAATCTCACCTTTTAACTGCCGAAGAAGAATATGAACTTGCAAAGCGTTGTAGCGAGGGTGACCAAGAGGCTTGTAGTCTTCTTTCAGAATCAAACCTTAGGCTTGTTGTAAGCATTGCAAAAAGGTATATGGGCAACAGCAAAATGCATCTTCTTGACCTTATTCAAGAAGGCAATATGGGCCTACTGAAAGCAGTTGAAAAGTTTGACTACAGCAAAGGCTTTAGGTTTTCAACTTATGCAACTTGGTGGATTCGCCAATCAATCACTCGTGCAATGGCAGACCAAGCACGCACAATCCGTATCCCTGTGCATATGGTTGAAACAATCAGTAAACTAAGAAGAGCAAAACTGCTTCTTCTTAAAAAGAACGGGACAGACCCTTCAACTGCAGAAATTGCAGAAGTTATGGGCATAAGCGAAGAAAAAGTTTGCGAAATTCAAAAAATCAGCCAAGACCCAATCAGCCTTGAAACCACCGTTGGCGAAGAGGAAGACAGCAAAATTGCAGACTTTATTGAAGATGAAACAATAAAATCTCCTGTTGAATGTGCAACTGAGAATATGCTTAGAAACCAACTTTCTGAAATCATCGACACACTTACCCCACGCGAACAAAAAGTTATTAAACTTCGATACGGGCTTGAAGATGGACACACTCGCACTTTGGAAGAAGTTGGCAAAGAATTTAATGTAACCCGTGAACGCATACGCCAAATTGAAGCGAAAGCACTTCGCAAACTTCGCCACCCAAGCAGAAGCAAAAAACTTGTGGACTATCGCGACTAATTGTGCTATTATACAGTGAAATCTAGACTAACATAAGGAGAATTGTTATGAATATAGAAAAAATACTTGAATATCAAAACCTTGACACACAAATCAAAAAACTTGAAGAAGCACTTGAAAATAATGCAGACCAAAAAGCAATGAACAGCCTTAAAAAAGTTGTGCAAGAAACCAAAAACATTTCTGCAAGCCTTGAAAAAGAAGCAGAAAAAACAATTACAGAATTTAACAAAATGCAAAAAAACTATAACGATGCCAAAGGTGCTCTTGACAGACTTGAAAAATCTCAAGAAAACGACTACACTGAAAGACAATGTGCAGAATGTGTAAAACAACTTAACAACATTGCTGGTTTTTTGGCAAGCCTTGAAAAGGTTATGAGACAAACTGCAGAAAAAGTAAACTCAATTTTAAGTGAATATGAAACAGCAAAACAAAATTATGAAACAGCAAAAAACAAACACGCAGCACACAAACAAAACCTTGAAAAACTTAAAGTAAAGGTTGAGCCAGAACTTAAAAAACTTCAGGCAGACCTTGCAAAACTGGAGGGTGGCCTTGATGAAAAGTTTTTGAAAAAATACAAAAACAAAAGGCAAGACAGAATCTTCCCTGTGGTTGTGCAACTTCGTGGCAACGCCTGTGGTGGTTGTGGCATGGAACTGCCATCAGCACAAATTGAAAAACTTAAAAAAGATGGTTTTTTAGAGTGCGAAAACGAAAGATGCCATAGAATTATTTATTTTAAAAATTAAAAAAAATATTATTTAAATATTAAAAAAACAAAAAATATATTTAAAATCATTTTTTAAAATATTAATTTAAAAAAATTACTGCAAATTTTGCAGTTTTTTTATTTCATTGTTTTCATAAGTGTAAACAAAGAACTTTTGCTTTCTTGAGATAAACCATCAAACATCTCTAAGAATTTTTTATGTTCTTCAAACTTTGAAATCTCGGGCCAAAAAAACTCTTCTGCAGAGCCACCACAAACCTCAATGGCACTTAAAAGTGTTTCTGCAGGAATATTAAAATCGCCGTTTTCAAATTTGGCAATATAAGCAATAGAACGGTCAAGCCTTTGTGAAAGTTCTCTTGCAGAGATTTCTGCCCTGTTTCTTAAATAACCTAATCTATCAATCAAATATTTTCTCTTTGGTGTAATCTGTTTCATAATATCTCCCGTCTCTTTTATTTTAGTATTAATCAACTATAACACCGATAACTGACATTGGCAAAAAAAGCATGAGATTTATCTAAAACACAAAAATGCTTCCCATATATGCAACATTTACCAATGAGATTAAATGTTTTCCATATTCGCGTTTGTTATAATGTAAATAATGAAAAAGATTGTTATTGTCATTTGCGCAATATGTGCATTTCTTGCAATTATTCTTGGCGTTTGTTTATCTAATTCAAAACCAAACAAGAACCCGACAAGCGAAATTCTTGCAACATTTAGTGCTGAAGAATTTTATTCAAACTATCGCCAAATCCCAGAAAAATCTTTGATTACCTACACTTTAGAATTTTTTGCATTAAACGGTAAGACCTTTGAAAACCCAAGTCTTACTTCTTCCACAAACATTACAAAAACCTACGATATTACAGACACCAAAATCACAGTTACATTTCATATTTTGTTTGGAAACGAGTTTTCTTTTACACTATCGAGTGAAAACTTTGAGACTCTGTCCTTATCAAAACACGCCACAGAATTCGTTCAGCCCGACAGCATAAACATTAAAATTTCAACTTCACCAAATGGCCAATCGCTAGGGTATGTTGACAACAGAACAAACATTATTTACATAATTGACGACCAGCACAAAACACAAGCACTTGAAGACGGCAAACCAAGCACATTGTATGTTTTGCCGTACGCCCCAGCATCTTGTGGCGATGCAACAATTGAAGCAAGTACTTCGCAAAGTGGCCATTTTGAAATAACAACAACAGAAGGTTATACGCAAATTACCCCTAAAAGCATTGGTGCAAGTTATATCACTTTTTCAGCAAATGATGGCTCTGGTGCAAGCAAAAAATTTTTGTTTAGGATACAGTATGTCAAAGCCGAAAATCTTGAGAACTTGCCAGACAGTATTAACATAGACCTTTCAACAAGCGAGATTTTTGAAATGCCAAACATTTCACCTGTACCAATTTATGCAAAAGGTTATGAAGTTTCTTTTGAAAGTTCAAACGAGGAAGTGTTTGTTGTTACAGGCAGTAAAGTTAAGGCTCTGAAAAGTGGTCAAGGCAATTTGATTGTAAAACTTGATGACGAAGTTTTAAAGACAATCCCTGTAAACATCACAGGCAACTTTACTCCAAAATTTACATTTGCCTTAAACCACTTTACAACCGAAGAACTTGGCAGTAGTATCAATTTTAACGAAAACGCAAACACAATAACCTTAAACTGCACTAACCTTGAATATGATTATTCAACAATAATTATCAATGTTGGGTTTATGTATTACAGTGGCACATTCACAGGAACTGAAGCAAGCATAACTGACCCAAATGGTGCGATTTTGCATGATACTACATCTCTAGGGTTTGGCGTTGCAAGCCAAAACTATGTGCCTTATACAATCAATGTTTTGCACAAAAATGCAGAGATTGAAATTGAATTTTCTAAAACAATTTATGGAAATTTAATAAAATCAAAAATAAAAATAATATTAAATTGTAATTAAAAAATATAAAAAACTTATTTAAATAATTATTTTTTGAATTAAAAATAATTATTTTTTATTTTTTAAAATAAAAAAATCAGGCAAAAAGCCTGAAAATTATTTTGAAGTTTTGCGTTCTTTAACTTTGGCAGCCTTGCCTGTTAAAGCACGAATATAATAAAGTTTTGCCCTTCTTGGTTTGCCTTGGCGAATAACTTCAACATGGTCGATAAGTGGACTGTGAAGTGGGAAAGTTTTTTCCACGCCAACACCATAAGTTACACGGCGAACTGTGAAAGTTTCACGAACGCTGCCGTGTTTCTTTGCGATAACAACGCCTTCATAACCGTGCAAGCGTTGTTTTTCGCCTTCTTTGATTTTGCTGAAAACTTTAACTGTGTCGCCAATGTTGATTACAGGGGCGTTTTTGTTTTCGTTTTCTTTTTCGATTACATCAATTATATTCATGACTTTTCCTCCTATTTATATAAGGTGTTCATACGCGCCCTTTGGCCATAGCGGACCACCCAAAGTCTTAACCACTATAGCACAAGTCAAACAAAAATGCAAGGGGGTTTTAAAAGATTTTTTACAAATTTTTTAAAAATCCGTTATATATAGAAAATCCCACTATTTAAGTGGGCTTCTTTATCTTGACAACTCTTCAGTTTTTTCTTTTTTGTTTGAAAGTACATTATTGATATAATTTTTTTCAACTGCCTTACCAACCTGCTCAATAGAATCAAAACATATGTTAGAGTCTATCTCTGTGCCATAAACCTTATATTTTGTTCCAAACATATCATCATGTGTCTCAAGCAAATAAACTGGACCTGATTTCATTGATTGGTCATGACCACCTGTCCTTTGCACCTTATTTGATGACAACATAAGTTGATTAAACAAATTTGCTGTGTTTGTCTTTGAATAGGAATAATCCCAACCAAGCATTTCAAGAGCATCTGATAAGTTACTAAAAGGCAAAGTTATGGAATAACAATTTTTTGATGTATGGTTATGAATTTGGCAATTAACATACATTGCACAAAGTTTTGAATAATTGTATCCAAGTCGGAGGCTGATTGAGTGCATTACATCAATTTGTATGTCTTGAATTTTCAACAAACCGATTACTTGTGGAGGTTCAGAGTTCTTTATTGACCAAACGCTTTCAACTACACCTTGCTTCGCAAGTTCTTCCAACCTGTTTAAATTTAATTTCATATTTCCTCTTTATTTTGGATTATTTATATCACAAAAGAATATATTAGTCAAGTCAAGACTAAAAAAACTTGATTAAAAAAAATGATACACATGGTATCATTTTTTTACTAAACCTGTCTGGTTTTTAGGCCAATTAGTTTTTCGTAAACCTTAATTGCTTTTTCGCACTCTTCAAGGTTTTCCATTTCGGCAAAAAGGCGAATAACATTTTCGTTGCCACTAAACCTTAAAACTCCCTAATAGCCGTTTTCATAAGTGATTTTTAGGCCATCATCATAGGAAACTTTTTGAATTTTTCTGCCTTTAATCTCTGGAAGCACTTTGTCCACAAACAAAAGTTTATTGATTTTTGTGCGTTGTTCGTCCGTAAAAGGATAGGCGTATTCCACAACTTCGCAAGGGAATTTGTATTTCTTTTTAAGGGATTTA
>JAFQUU010000020.1 GCA_017408305.1 Clostridia bacterium
CTACTATTATCCAAATGGCACATACTTTACACCAGATGGCAGATTCTTTGATGAATACGGTGGTTGGTTTGAACCGGATGGCGTAACATACCACAAACCAGAAACAACCGATGAAGATGGCAACCCACTTGAACGCCCAGCAATTAACAACGAAGGCGACAAAATTGCCCTTAAGAAACTTAAAGAAGAAGAACTTAAGGCATCTCAGCCACAAGAAAAACAAATGTCTGCACAGGCAATCAAAGAAATTGGCAACCTTCGCTCTCAATTCAATATCGAAGTTGCAAAAGAACAAAAACCACAAGAAGAGCTAAAGCCTGAAGAAGTTGTAGAAGTACAGCCAGTTGTTGAAACTCCTTCTGAAGAAGTGAAAGCAGAAGAACCTGAAGTTGAAATAAAAGAAGACCTCTTTAAGACTGCAGAAGAACAACCAGCCCAAGAAGAGGTGAAATCAGAAGTTAAGGAAGAGCCAGCACCTGTTGTGGTGGAAGAACCTGCTCCAGTTGTGGAAGAGGCACCTGTTGTTGTAGAGCCAAAACCAGTGGTTGAACAGCCTGCACCTCAACCAGTGGTTGAACCTAAGCCAGAGCCTGCTCCACAAAGAGAAGAACAACCACAAGAACCAGTAAAAACATATGAAGGCAATGACCTGTTTGCTGTTACAACCCCAGTTGAACAGCCACCAAAACGCAAGGCAGGCCGCCCAAGGAAGATTCTAACTCCTGAAGAAATTGAGGCACGCCAAAACAAAGAAAAGCGTGGCAGGGGTCGCCCAAGAAAAATCTTAAGTGTTGCAGACCTTGTTAATGAAGGTCAAGAAAAGCGTGGCAGAGGTCGCCCTAAAAAAGAAGTAAGCGATGAAGACAGTCAGGCAGAAAAGCGTGGCAGGGGTCGCCCAAGAAAATCAGTTGCAAGCAGTGAGTTCGATTCGCTTATGGCAGGCAGCCCAGAACAAGAAGAACTTGACAAACTTAACGCCAAAATTGAAAGCGAAAACAAACGCCTTGCAGAGCATCAAGAAGAATTCAACAACACTTTAAACGAATCTCTTTTCCGCCTTTCAAATGACGAAGAAGACAAATAATAAAAAAAGAACTGATTTTTCAGTTCTTTTTTTGTTATTACTGCAACCTCATTACCATTGCTGGGCGAACGCCATAAGAGCAATCGCAAGAGTAATGATGAACGCCATTTCCATCAACACTAATTCTCCAAACACTTCTTTGATGGTCATAATAACCACTTCTTAACCAATAAATATAAGAAAGGTTATTAGATGAACCTATTAATGTGCTAATTCTGTTTGCCGTATTGGGTAGATAATCTTGTATACAAAAATTTTGATAAATACTATTTTGGGTATTTGCTTCTCGATAGGCCAAAGGAAACATAGTATAATATGTTCCACCATCAGTTGATGGGGTTTCTTGTAAATGCGAACTACCATTATGATAATATGTATAAAGTTGTTGTGGCACAATTAAGTTTGCTTGTGCTTGAGTAAAACCTAAATTATTGCTACCGGTTATTGCTCCTGTAGAATTATTTTTACTAAACAAATTATTAATATAATTGTATAAATCCCCACCTTTATTGCCACTTATTGTCCAAGTTTGTGTACCACTAGTATTACTGTTTCCATAATATCTATAACGATTACCGTAATAACCGCCACCTGAATATATAATATCAGTATTAGGATAATTACTATGATAAGTATGTAAAGCATTAATTGCACCGGTTGAATTAAAATACATTTGTCCAAGCATTTTTTCACTTAAAACCAGCATACAGCCTTCAGGGATTTCATTAAGGTTTCCTGGGTTTACAGGGATTGATGCTTTCACTTTTTCCATAATATATGCCTTTGTTGCAAGTTCGGAATAAATTGCATTACCTGCAGGACTAATGGTTTCATATATTTCTTTAAAAAAATAATTATTTAATGTGGTATTAGAATGTTCAACGCCTTCAATATTAGTTTTCCATGTTGAAAATAGGTTCGCAGAAACAGTATCAAGAAAATAACCTGTATTATTACCAAGACCTAAAATAATCCAATTTACTGGCTCGTTTGAAACCGTATACTTTGTTGTGGTGTTTGCCCCAGTATAAATTGTGCCCGAATATGTACCCATTGTAAAATAATAAAAACTGCTAAGGTTCTGAGTATAGGTGTATCCTTTATTTGTAGTGACTGTGGTTGTTCCTGAATATTTGTTTGTTGCATTACTCATCTTAATTTCAAGGCCAGAGTCTGTTGTGTAAACGACTGGGTCGTTTTTGGGGTCTAGGCCAAGTGAACTTGAAACTGGTGGTTTGTCCACATTATTGTTTAATTGTGGGGCAGAACAGCCACCCAATATTGTTAGGCTTGCCATAAAAACTGCCATGCAAGAAAAGCCTAGGGTCTTTAAAAACTTATTTTTTCTCATAAAAATTCTCCTTTTTTCGCAATATTACCCATTTGTATACTATAATAATACTCAATTGAGTATGATATGTCAACTCAAATGAGTTGTAATTTTTTCACAAATGAATATAGAATTATGCAAAAGAGGTAGGCAAGAGATGGATGTTATTCAAAAAATTGACAATTTGCGAAAAGAAAGAGGTTGGTCTGCGTACAAACTTGCAGAAGAGGCAATCCTGACGCCATCAACAATTTCAAATATGTTTACAAGGGGCACCGTGCCAACAATCTATACGCTGGAGCAGATTTGTGAGGCATTTGGCATTACGCTTGCAGAATTTTTTTCTGAAGAAGTTAAACTAAACTCTCAAGATGAGGTGGCTCTTCTTGCCAACTATCGTAAACTTGAAACAAAAGACAAAAAAGTTGTAAGAAAACTTACCGAATTCATGTCTGCTAAAGACTCGGTTGCAGTAAAACAATAAAAAAGCAGCACAAATTTTGTGCTGTTTTTTTGTTTTATGGCAATGTTTTAAGAATCTTAAAAAACAGTTTTTTCATTTTTTTGCCGTTTATTTTTGTTATTATTTTGGCGTTTGGAGTTTTGTCAAAGTGGGGAATTGAAAGGGCAGTGCCCAGTTTTTCGTAGTACTTAATCTCCATAAACACTTTTTTTGTTTTTGCGTTATGTGGGAAAAGTGCAGAAAAAACTGCTGTTGAATCGTATGTTGATGCACCTTCCTTAATGAAGTGGTCGTGATACTCTTTAAAGATGTCAGCCAAAATTTTGCCGGTTTGGTTTATGTTCTTGAGGCTGTCAACCTCTTCTTTTGTAAGGGCAAAATCTCTGCCATGGTTGTTTGGGCAAAACACAAGTTTGTTTGTGATTGAAAGCAAAAACTCTACGCTTTCAGGGTCTGAGGCAACATTAAAGCCTGCATAGGGGGTATCGCCTTCAGGCTTGTCAAATGTGGAGCCCATGAAAACAATTTTTTCAATCTTTTTTTCAAGGTCAGGACGCTTTTTAAGCACCTTTGCAATGTTTGATAGTGGCCCAAGGGCAATAATTGTAATAGGTTTTTTGCTGTTTTCAAGCGTATGGACATATTTATCTACAAAATTCTCATCAGAGATTTTGCGAGGGTTTTTCTCCAAATAAAATCCTCCAAGCCCGTTTTTGCCGTGCACATTTCTTGATTTTCTGGTTTTTCTAAAGCCAGTTGTGCTTCCAATCACAACATCTATTTTTGGGGCTGAAATCAACTCTAAAACATCAAGAGTATTTTTTGCACTTTGTGGGGCAGAGGTGTTGCCAGACACACTGCAGAAAAACTCTACACAAGCCTTTTTGCTTAAAACGCCTAAAAGGATTGCAACTGCATCATCAACGCCTGTGTCAACATCAAAAATAACTTTTTTCATATAATTAAGTTAACACAAAAGCCTGTAAAATACAAACAAAAAA
>JAFQUU010000021.1 GCA_017408305.1 Clostridia bacterium
CAATCCCCATAACTCTGCATGGAGTTGTCATACGAGCATACTCATCTAAATACATTCCCTTCAAAAACTCCATAACATATGTTTTTGCAATTTTGTTATAAATGTTGTTTTTAAAACTTAAAAACGGAATAAGCTCTTTTTTAGACTCAATTGGGCTTATAACAGAGATTTCGCTTTTATTAAAGCCTGATTTTGTGTAAATATAACCAAACTTGATTGTGGTGTCAAGATGCTGTTTTAAAAGCCTTTGGCAAAAAGAGGGGTTTTTATCCCCAAACTTGTTTATAAACTTTACAACTTCTTTTATGCTTTGTGGAAATGTGTTTTTTTTCATTTTGTCCTACTTTTAATAAAAGTATATACAAATCCCACTTTTTGTCAAGACAAACCTAACAAAAAACTACAAATTTTTCATTCATACAAAGTTTCAAAACTACTTTACAAAAAAACAAAAGTATGCTAATAAACCTAAAAGGAAAACAAACATGAAAGTTTATAGACTTTGCAGAAAGGAAGAAATTTTTTCAATCCTTAAGAACAAAAACTTTGAAAGTGTGGGGCAAGAATGTATCCAAGATGAAACAGTCAACAACCACAAATACATAGAGGGTAAAAAATACCTTCACTTCTTCCCTAAGTTTGATGACCTACTCTATCTTAACACCACAGAGGGCCACTATATTTGCACTTATGATATACCTGACAATATTTTAGATAAAACAAAAGGCATTGGCAAGTATGTTGATTTTGTAAAATTTATGAACCTTGTGGACGTTGAAGAATATGCCATCGAAACATCATCTCTTGACATCAAAAACCTTTTGTGCGTTTTTAAGATTGAAAAGTTTATTGACTATGAAGATTTATGGTTTGACCGTTCTTTAAAAGGCTTTATTCGTCCTGTTTACATACAAAACAAAAAATCAAAATCAGATGATTTAGAAAAATAAAGCACCACATCGTATGGTGTTTTTTTATGCAAATCCAGAGTATTGACACTAAAATCATTTTATGCTATTTTTAAGTCATGACAAATAATGAGTTATTTCAAGAATTTATAGTGCACTTAAACAAAGTTTGCAGAGATAAGGAGTATTACGCTTGGGCAGTTGAATACTTCAAGTTTTTAATGCAATCAAACCATAAAATCACAAAAGACAATCTTGACACTTTAACTTTGTCAAGAAACGAAACTTATAATCTTGATTTAGAAAATGATTTATTTAAAGATAAGCAAGTCATTACAATTGCAGAACTTTTTCTTCACAATTTCATTCATTTTGTTAAAAAAGTCGCACCTTTAAATGAAGCCGAGTATGGAAAAATGTCAGACAATGATGGCACAAGTGGCTTTTATGCACATAAATATTTAGGCATTTTTTGTGATAAAGACTTTAAGGGCCACAAGTTCCCAACAATCACTCTTATAAACCCACAAAAAAATAGTTGCGAAAAACTAGACAAATGGTATTTAAGAAAGACTTTTTGGCACGAACTTTCTCACATTTTACAACTTAAAACTTTTAATAAAAACATTTTTGGAATGGGTTTCGACGAACAACTTATCGAATACAAAAACCCCCAGCACACAAAAGAAAGTTATTTATCTAACCTATCATCAATAGAAAACGAATTTATAAGAGATATGATAAAAAAAGGCTCTTACTTAATTACAGAAATCCTGAACGAATATGCTGTAAACCATATCACAAATTCGCTGGAAATTGTAAAGGTACAAGATTACTTGAATATCCCTGTGACCAACAATATGAAAGGGTTTAGATATGCATTTTCAATAAGAAATGACAATTTTATAAGTATAGATACCCAATATTTAAATCTTATGTTTATCTTGCCAATGCTTCAAATCATTCTTGATGACAATTTTTCACCAAACGATGCAAACCTTAAATGTTTCTTTTATGCAAGTCAACTTAGCAAAATTGGGCTTGATGATGATTTTGATTCTACCCTTACACAAAGACTTGCAAAAATGCTTAAAACCTACAAAAATATTCCAGAAAGTGAAACAACAAAAAATCTTGACAAAATATCATACTTTAAACTTTTTGAATTTATTGTTGGTGCAAGAGACAATTGTACAGACCATAAAATTGCAACAAATGAACTTCAAGCAATGCTTATTCACTTTTACAAAAACAAGTTTTTGGCAGAATTTGAAAATGCTTCAGTGGTTAAAGATGAACATTTCTTTTGCAAAGTCAACACAAGCCTTCAAACAATTGCCAAATTTTTTCACTTTAATTGGGAAATGCAGGTAGCTGTGTTTGACCAAGAAACAAAAACTACTAAAACGCTAACAGCAAATGATATGCCAATTTTTTCAGAGTTTGGGAAACTTAACTCAACCGCACTCAATATTCAAGAATTCAACAGATTAATAGAGACAATTAAATCTAAGGTTTCTACTCTTGAAAATAAAGACCTTGCAAATTCAAAACTTGAATTTATAAAAAAACAAGATGCTCTTGCAAAAAGATATATGCTTTCTTTGCCAGAGAAAACCAAAGAAAAATAAAAAAAGCCAAAACGGCTTTTTTTATTTTATGCTACAGAAAAAGTATTTTTTCTTGCCACGGCGAATAATTACAATCTCATTGTCAATAGCAACTGTTTTGTCAATCATAAAGGCACTATCCCTTACAATTTCTCCATTAACAGAAATTGCACCGTTTGCAATAAACTCATTTGCTTCGCGTTTTGAAGAGCAGATTTTTGTGCTAACCAAAACATTTACAAGGTTATCTTCTTCTATCTCAAAATGTGGCACATTTTTAAACCCTGCACGAAGGTCTTTAACGGGAACAGCCCTTATTTCTCCTGCAAACAAAAGTTCGCTTATTCTTTGTGCTTCCAAGAATGCATCATGGCCATGAAGGTCAGAAATAATTTCTTCTGCAAGTTTTTTCTGGGCAATTCTTAAGTGTGGTGCTTCAAGGTGCTGTTTTTCGATTTCTTCAATCTCTTCTTTCGACAAAAATGTCAGGCGTTTAAGGTAATCAATAATAACTGCATCATCACTGTTGATCAAAAACTGATAAAGTTCGTAAGAACTTGTTTTGTTTTGGTCAAGCCAAACTGCATTCCCTTCACTTTTGCCAAACTTCACGCCATTGGCATCAGTTACAAGTGGCATTGTCATGGCGTACACTTCTTCGCCTGTGGTTTTACGCACAAGTTCAATACCTGTTGTGATATTGCCCCATTGGTCAGAGCCAGCAACTTGCAAATCAACTCCCATGTTTTCATGCAACCACTTAAAGTCAAGCCCTTGAATAAGCATATAAGAAAACTCTGCATAGGAAATACCTGTGGTTTCCATTTGCCTTTTAACAAGGTCTTTTGAAAGCATATATCCAACACTGATGTATTTGCCATAGTCGCGCAAAAAGTCGATTACATTGATGTCTTTAACCCAATCATAGTTGTTTACAACAGGGTATGGGAAAATTTTTTGAACCTGCGTCTTTAGTTTTTCAAAGTTTGCAAAAACTTCTTCTTTCACTGCAAGTTTTCTTTCAACTGTGCCACGAGGGTCACCAATAAGGCCTGTTGCCCCACCAACCAAAATGATTGGCTTATGCCCTGCGTTTGCAAGGCGACGAGTGATTAAAAAAGATGAGTAGTGCCCAAGATGCAAACTGTCAGCAGTTGGGTCTGTTCCTATATAAAAAGTCATGCCCCCTGCGTTTAATTTATCTTTAAGGTCTGGACTTGAGATGTCTTGAATAAGCCCACGCCATACAAGGTCTTCATAAAGTGTCATTTTATCCTCCAAATATGATTGTTATAGCACTTTTTGTTTTGAAAATCAATAAAAACCTTTGCATTTCCCTACATTTTAACAAAAATAGATTAAAGCTCATAATTAAAATAGCGGAGGAAATTATGAATTATAATGTTTTAACGAGAAATCATGGCGTCAGCCCAACTTTTAAAAATCAACAATCAAGGCCACAAGTTCAACAACAACCTTGCAACACAAAACTACTCAAAAAACTGCGTGAAGACCTTGCTGGAGAACTTTTGGCAATAAATCAATACGAGGAAAACATTGCCGAAATTACAGACCCAAGAATTCTTGCCATGCTTCAAAGAATTCGTGATGATGAAATTACCCACACGGGCGAAGTTTTGGCAGCGATTGCATACCTATGCCCACGCGAAGCAGAACTGCGTGATATGGGCGAAGAAACATTTAATAGTCAAAACCAATAAAAATTACATAAAAGCATTATTTTGTATTTATTTTAATTAAAAAAAACATTTTTTATAAAAAAAAAGAAGAAAAAATTAATTTCTTCTTTTTATTTATCATTTTCTATTTTATTTATTTCTTCATTTTTTGAAGATTTTTCTTGTTGAATATTTGTTTTTGCTGGCAAAATTTTTGCTGGACGCTCTGTCAAAAAAGCCCAAAGCACAACTGCAATTTGAAGTGGAATTGCCACAATATAAAGCATCCAAAGGTTATCAGTAAAAAACTGGATATAAATTGCTGTAACCATCGTCCAAATAAGAAGCGAAATTGATATGTATTTAAATCTTCGCCTAGGCGACCATAAACATGCAAAAACGGTTGTAACAACAAAGCAAGCAGGTACAGCCCAAATAAAAATTGTCCAAAGATTTATTTTAAACGCCACCATAAAGAGTGTAAACACTGCAAGTGCCACAAGCCACACAAGCGACAAACTAAGAAGTGTAATCACCATTTTGTTTTTTTGTGGTTTTTTAAGCACCTTTGGCACATGGGTGTTTTCTTTTACAAAATAGTCAACCCCTACACCAAAAAGGTTTGCAATGCTTACAAGCACTTCAATGCTTGGCACAGATTCGCCATTTTCCCACTTTGAAATTGACTTGTCGGAATAATTAAGTTTTTCGGCAAGTTCTGCCTGAGTGTAATTATTGGCTTTTCTAAGGGTTGTGATATTTTTGGCAATCACATAATTTAAATCATTCATAATTTTATCTTATAACATTTTTTAAAAAAAAGCAAGCAATTTGACTGATTAATTCAAGCAATTCTACTGTGAGTAGAATTGCTTTTTTGTACTCTACTTACACAAAAAAGTCTCTACTTAAGTAGTTTTTTTTATTAGAGTTTAAAAAGGCAGATTCTATTGATTTATTTATGGCAAAATATGTAAGATTTGCTTGTAACAAAGGAGAATTTTATGCAAACTGCATTATATGTTATTTTTATTGCAATTTTAACACTCTCTGCTTTATGCCTAATTTTTTATATTCCAAGAATTTTTGCATGGTTTTATGGCTTTAAAAAACAAAGCATTTTAATTAACTCAAAGAAAAATCGCTTTGCCATAATCGTGCCTGCACGAGATGAAAGCCATGTAATCTCTACGCTTTTTAATAGTTTAAAAAAGCAAACTTATGACCAAACTTTATTTGACACACATGTGCTTGTAAAAACCGAAGAAGACAAAACCGTTGAGCTTACAAAAGAATTTGGTGGAATTGTCCACGTAATCAAAGAAAAGGTTTGCAAGGGCCACGACATAAACATGGCACTTCAAAAAATATTGAAAGAAGCCCCAAACAAGTATGATGCCTATATCGTAATTGACGCTGACTGCTGTGTTGACAAAGACTTTTTGAAAGAAATGAACAACGCAATGGCAAGTGGCAGACAAATTATTCAAGCCAAACAACTTGTAAAGAATCGCTTATACTCTGATAAAAAAGCAAACAACTGGGTTACAAGGTGCAATGGCCTTATTTGGACAATGATTGATGAAATCGGCAACAAGTTTAAGTCTAGACACCAAATAATAAATATGACAATCGGCACAGGTGTGATGCTTAGAAGCGATGTTGTCAAACGACTTGGTGGTTGGCCATACGACAAAACCCTTACTGAAGACATTGAACTTATGTATGACAGTGTTTGCAAGGGCTTCACTACATTTTATTACAATCGTGCAAAAATCTATGTTGAAGAAAGCACAAGTTTGACAGAAACAAACAAAAGAAGAACTCGTTGGATGACTGGTGTTGTGGACAGTAAACGCCTTTACAACAAAAAAGTTAAATCACTTCCACAAACTTGGAAAAACATTAAAAACACCTACTATGCAAATGCACTTACTCCTGCCTATTGGTTTTGTGGCATAAACACCTTGGCATGTGCTGGATTTTTGGGGATTGGGATTATTGCACTGATATTTAACCCTGCCATAGCCCTTAGTTGTCTTATGTATGCAATTGTGTGCTTTTTGAATATTTATCTTGGCTTTTTTGCTTTGACGCTATTTTGCCTGCTTGTTGACAGAAAAACAAACAAATTTTCTTTTTGGGAAAATATCCAAACCCTTTTTGTGCACCCACTTTTCTATATGGGATACATCCCAATTGTTGCTAAGGCCCTCCTTGGCAAACAACCACAAGTTTGGAAAGTCATTAAAAGAATGGATTTGAAAGGAGAACAAAATATCAATGACTAGACAAGAAGTTGTAAGTCTTATAAATGAATGCGAAAAAAACGGGCAATTTGACCAGCATGTTGACCCAATTGATTGGGACAACGCTTTGCCTGTTGATGGCAGTTTTAATTACTTAAGAAAAGGTCTTAAGCAATTTTTACAACACACATTTATTGTAAAACCTTTTACAAACAAAGTTGCCAAGAAAGACTTTTTGGTGGAGGTTAAAGGCAAGGAAAACTTAAAAGGTATAAAAAATGCAATTGTAACTTGCAATCACATCAATAAGTTTGATTGCCTTGTTGCAAAGTATGGGCTTAAAGGCCATAAACTTCGCATTACTGCTGGGCACTTTAACAACCAAAAAGGCTGGTTTGGCGAAATGATGCGTGTTGGTGGGCTTATGCCACTTTCGCCAAACTTTTCTGCAATGAAAAATTTTAATGATGCAATGGGGCACCTTCTAACCCGAGGCACCTATGTTATGTTCTACCCTGAACAAGCAATGTGGTGGAACTATAAAAAGCCTCGCCCATTTAAAAATGGAGCGTTCCACTATGCAGTTAAGCACAATGTGCCAGTAATTCCGCTTTTTATCACTATGAAAGATAGACCTGAACTTGATGAGGAAACTGGCTTTCCAAAACAAAAATACACACTTCATATTATGCCTGCAATTTACCCAAACCAAAACTTGCCAAAGGCAGAAAATGTGGAATATGTTAAAAATGCAAACTACAACGCCTGCAAAGCAAAGTATGAAGAAGTTTATAAAATTCCACTTACCTACACTTGTGATGAAAAATCTGACAAAATTATTGAATTTAAAACCAAAGCACAATCACTTGTTAGCACTTTAGAAACCAATCATCAAGGAGAACTTCATTGCTAAGATACTATATACTAATCATTATCGCTTCAAATGTAGGCATTATGGGCCTAAACCTTTTGGCATACGGAAACCAAATTTCTGTACTTTTTGCTGTGCTTTCGCCAATCCTTGCAACAGTTGCAGTAATACTTCTTGATGCGATTGTGGCAATCATAACAAGAGCACTACCTAAAGATTGGCTTTCGCCTTTTGGCAGTGCCTTTTCTGTATCAAAAAAAGAACGAAAGTTTTTGGACAAACTTAAAGTCAAGGCTTGGAAAGACAAAATTCCTGAGATGGGCAGATTTTTGTGCAATTTTGACAAAACCAAGGTTCAAGACAACCCAACAAGCGATTATGTCCTCACTTTTCTTCATGAAACCACTATGGCAGAGGCAATGCACTTTATGTCAATCTTTGCAGGTTTTTTGCTTCTTCTTATTCCAATTCCAAACGCACAAATCAGCATACTGTTTGTTGTGCTTGTCAACGCCATTTTGCAAATTCCACCCGTTCTTGTTCAACGCTACAATCGCCCAAAACTTATAGCATACTACACTCGCTTAAAACGAAAAGAAAACAAGTCCCCTTTTTTATCATAGAAAAAACCCTTAAGCATTATCGTTTAAGGGTTTTTAAATATTCTTTTTGTTGGGGAGAGATACGGAAGCTTTCCACTGCTTTTTGGATTGTTTTGTTGTGTACCCAAACGGAAAGAGTTTTTGATTTTAAAATTTCAAGCACCTTTTCATTTTGATAACAAAGAGCTGTCGCAAAAAACCAAGAAATCATCATATTGATATAATACTCTTCACTTTTTATGTTTTTCACAAGGTCAAAAATCTCATCAGAAAAATTTTCCTTTAAAAAGTGTGTCATAAGCATAAGAACTGCAAACCTAACTTCGTAAGTTCTAGATGATTTTAGCCAAGTTTTGATTTCATTTAAAAGTGCTTCTTTATGCTTTATAAAAACCTTTGGCTTAAGACTGTCGCACACTGCCCAGTTGTCAACAAAAGGCAAAAAACTTTTGACTTTTTCAATGCACTCATCATAGTCTTTCAGCCCACACAAAATTTGGGCATGAAGCATATTCTCTTCATAAAACTTGTGTGGAAGGTTGTTTAAGAACACTACCTTTTCAATTTCCTGCAAACTTTTAGCAAGGTTTCTTATATCTGGCACTCTTACGCCAATCACAAGGTCTGGATTAATTGTGGGCATGAGTTTTTGATGAAAAGCCTTGTACTTTAAGTCCTGTTTTTCAAAAAGAAGTTTTTTGATTGTGTCCATAACTTTATTATAAAAGCATTTTTGCTTATTTGTCAAACAAAAAAAATCCCAAACGGGACAAAAATGTGTATGTATGCCCAAAAGGCAAATGCCTTTTGGAAAAAATAATTAATTAATAGCCATAATAATCGTCATCATCATAATTGTCATAGCCCCAAGAAGTATTTTGTCTTGGGCACTTGCAGAAACGCCAGTCATTTGCACAAGAGTGATTGCCAGAAACCCAGCCACCACTATTCCCTCTGCCCGAGCAGCCTTGGCCACCTTGCCAAGAAGTGTTTTGGTTGTGATGTTTACAACCACAGCCATTTCCACTGCCCTGTGGACGCTGACAGCGACAATTATTTTGCCTATCAAAGCAATAACAAGTCATCATTTGTTTTATCCCTTTTGCTTAAAAAAGTTTTCTTCTGTTGGGGGCAATTAAAAATCTTACCCCCAAATCATACTATGAAGCCTAAATCTTTTTGGTTACACCCAAAATGGTGGTTTTGTTTGACAAAATTTTTTGTTTTGTGTAATATATTAAAAAGAGAGTTCAATGGTTCAACGGGATAATATAAAAAATATAGTTAAAATTAAAAGTCAGGCAAGCACAGGCCTTCTTGTTGTGCACGCAACTGAGGATAGTTTCAGTTTATCGCTGGAATCTTCAAACCCAGAAAACCCTCCCCCGAGAAGTTTTATAATTCCTAAATCAAGCGAAGTTTACGCCGTTTTTGGCGAATTTTTTCAAGGGTGCTCAAATCTAAACCATGCCAGCATTTTGATTGATGAAAAACAAGGCATTGAGCACGCAAGCATAATGCTGTTTTCGTCAAAACCAAATGGCATATATATTCAGTTTGCCACAGAACCAAAACAAAATCAAACAGTTTGCCACCTTGACAAAAACAACCCACGCCTTACAAATCTTTACATAAATTTGTTTAAAGACCTGCAGAATATTAAACGCACACCAACAGAAACCTTTGAAATGTCCATGAGTTAATCCTACTGCAGATAAACAGTGCAAATGCTTCGTTTACTGCAAAACGCCCTAAAACAGTCGTTTAGGACACTAAACTCCTGCTTTATGTCATTTTACGAGCCTTGCCTTGCTTGTTTCTCTGCAGTATGAGATATTTTACCACATCCATAATTTCATTTATGGATTTTTTTTAGTTTGCTTGACAAATCTATATTTTTTGATATTATTTCAAAAAAGGAGACCGATATCATGTTTGGAAAACAAAAGAACATCACAAAAGAAATTACAAACCTAAACAACCAG
>JAFQUU010000022.1 GCA_017408305.1 Clostridia bacterium
ATTTCTGCAAAAACTTCTTCTTTGGTTTTAGAGATATTAAAATATGTGCCTGTGTTAAAGCCATTTTGCTTTAAAAACTGCATCATCTGGTTTTGTGTTTCAAAGGTTTTGCCTTCTGCGTAGTGGATTGTGTAAACAAACCAGTCAAGCCCACGTTCTGCTGTCTTTTTAGGGTCTAGGTTTCGTAGAGCTCCTGCTGCAGCGTTTCGGGCGTTTTTAAGTTTTTCTGTGGTGTTTTGGTTAAATTTTTCAAGGTTTGAAAGCGTTATCATCGCTTCACCCTGCACAATCAATTCACCCTTAAAATCAATTTCTAGGGGCAAAGATTTAATTGTTTTTGCTTGTGCTGTAACATCTTCACCAACAAAACCGTTGCCACGAGTACCTGCACTTTGGAATAACCCATTTTTGTAGGTTGCAACAAGCGAAAGCCCATCAAACTTGTATTCTGTGGTGAAGGTGGCATTTGGAAAGTCTTTTTTTATATCATCAATCCATTTGCCAAGGTCTTCTTTTGTTTGGCATTTGTCAAGGCTGTAAAGGCGTTCTTTGTGTGGGTATTTTTCAAAGCCTTGCAAAATTTCGCCACCAACACGCTGGGTTGGGGAGTTTGGAAGAATTATGCCAGTTTCTTTTTCAAGTTTCACCAAACGGTCGTAAAGGGTATCAAATTCTTTATCAGAAATTGTAGGGTTGTCAAGAACATAATAGTTGTAGGAATGTTTGTTTATTTCTTCAACAAGTTTTTGCATTTCGTTCATATTATTCTCCTTCAATGGTTAGTGGTGCAATGTCAAGCATCAGGGTTTTTACGCCAACACTTTCAAAATCTATGTCGCCTGTGCGTTCTTCATAGTCAACTTCCAAAAGTTTGCCTTTGCCAAAGCGTGTGTGCACAACAATTTGCCCTGCCTTAAATTTAAGTGGTTGTTTGGTGCTTTCTGTAGTTTGTGCAGGTGTAGAATTTTTAATGTAATCAACTTGCTTGCCAAAGCCACCAAAACTTTTGCTTGTGGCAAACGGATTTGTGCCAAAAGAAAATTCGCTTTCAAAAGTTTTTTGTGGGGTTCTTGCAAGGCCTGCATCTGCAATAAAACGGCTTTCAAGCATACGGTTTCTTCTGCCGTACAAAAACCTTGTTTTGCAAGAAGAAATATAAAGTTTTTCTTTTGCACGAGTTATGCCAACATACATAAGCCTGCGTTCTTCTTCAAGTTCTTCATCGCTGTTTAATGCCCTTGAGATTGGAAACACGCTTTCTTCAAGCCCCACCAAGAATACAACCCTAAATTCAAGGCCCTTAACTGCGTGCACAGATGCCACAATCACATTGTCGCTAGAGTCCATACTGTCCATATCGCTGATAAGGGAAACGCTTTGTAGGTAGTCAGTCAGTGTGTCAAACGGGTTGGCTTTTGTAAAGGTTTCGATTGAGTGAATAAGCTGCTGGATATTTAAAATTTTGTTAAGTTCTTCTTCAATTTTGTCATTAAACGCCTCTTCAATGCCAAAGGTTTTAACAACTTGTTTTGCAAAGTCATCAAGTGGCTGGGTTTCGTAGGCTTTTAAAAGCATGACAAATTTTTCTGCAAACCCTTCAAGTTTTTGGGCAAGTGCAGTGGCGATGCCATATTTTCTTGGCTCAAGTGCAACTTCCAGCATAGATGTGCCATAAGCCATAGCAAGTTCTTTGATTTTTTGAATAGAAGTATCGCCAATGCCACGCTTTGGGAAGTTTATTATGCGAACAAATGCCTGCTCATCTTTTGGGTTGATAAAAAGTTTAAGGTATGCCAAAACATCTTTAATTTCAGCCCTTTCATAAAACTTAAAACCACCATAAATTTTGTGGGGTATGTTGTAAGACAGAAGTTTTTCTTCAAACGGAAAAGAAAGTGCATTGATGCGAAGCAGAATTGCAAAATCGCTGTAAGAATAACCATGAAATTTTACAAGGCTGTGGATTGTGCTTGCAACATAATCGGCTTCGTTCTGCTCATCATAATTTTGCTTTAAAACAATAGGCTCGCCCTCTTCGTTATTGCACCAAAGGGTTTTGTCAATACGCTCTTTATTGTGCTTAATAAGTTTGTTTGCTGTGTTTAAAATGGTTTTGGTTGAGCGATAGTTTTGTTCAAGTTTAAACACCTTAACATCATTAAAATCTTTTTTAAAGTTTGAAATGTTTTGAAAGTTTGCACCACGCCAAGTGTAAATGCACTGGTCTTCATCGCCAACAACAAACACATTGCCATGTACGCTTGTCAAAAGTTTTACAAGGTCATACTGAAGAACATTAGTGTCTTGAAATTCATCAACCAAAACATACTTAAAACGCTTTGCGTACTTATCTTTAACTTCTGGGTGAAGCGTAAAAAGTTCATAGGTTTTGACAAGCAGGTCATCAAAGTCTAGTGCGTTGTTTTCAAGAAGAGTTTTTTGGTATCCTGCCATAACCCTTGCAATCAGTGGGCCACTTGGGTCATAAGACAACTGTTCTTTGTACCTATGAAAAGAAATGTTGTTGTTTTTCATGTTTGAAAGGTGGAATTGTATTTTCTTCTTAACGCTATTATCAACAATGCCTTCTTCTGCAAGAAGTGTTTTGATTACTTTGTCAGTTTCGGTATCGGCATAAATTGAAAAGTTTCTATTCAACCTTGCATCAAGTGTGCTGATGTCTTCACGCAGAATCCTTACGCACATAGAGTGAAAGGTTGAAATCCAAACATCACTTCCAAACTTTGAAAGTTTGTTAATACGCTCTTTCATTTCATTGGCTGCTTTGTTTGTAAAGGTGATTGCCAAAATATTAAATGGACTTACATTTAGATTTTCAATCAAATGCACAATGCGGTGCGTAAGTAGGCGTGTTTTGCCACTGCCTGCCCCTGCAGTTACAAGCACAGCACCATCAATTTGCTTTAGTGCTATGGCTTGCTCATTATTTAGGGAACTAAAAATTTCGTTTGTCATGCTTTGATTATAACAAATTTTTCGGTTATTGTAAATTGTTTTTAAAAACGGCAGGCAAGTGAATTTTGCCAATTGGCAAAATTTGAAAGCCCCATGCGTTTTTGCATGGGGGCTTTTGCAAGCCCTGCCAGGCTTGCCCCTTGCCTGCCAAGTTTTAAAATAAAAATAATTTTTTTATTATAAATAAATATTTTTTATTAAAAACAAATATTATTTTATTATTTTTTTTAATATTTTTTAATTTAATAAATATTTTTTATTTTATTTAAAGTTGGTTGAAAAAATAAAAAAACACCTTATAAAAGGTGTAGTGTATTAAGATTTAGCGAAGCGAGAGTGCCAGCGGGGGCTTCCCCGCTATTCCATGCTAATTATATAGTAATAGACAGGTTGTCCACCGTCAAGCACGGTAACCTCACAGTTTGGGTATTTTTCTGTTAGTTCAGCCTGCAGTTTTTCTGCGTCTTCTGCTTTTATATCTTGACCATAGAAAATAGTGATATTGCAAAGGTCATCAGTCATCAGTTTTCCAACAAGTTCACAAGTTGTTTCGTGCACTTTGTTGCCTTTCGCCAAAATGTTTTTCTCATCAAGGCCAATGATGTCGCCAGCAGTAAGTTCCAGCCCATCAAGAGAAGTGCTTCTTACTGCATAAGTTACGCTTGCACTTTTCACATTTTGGAAACTTTCGTTCATGGCACTTTCATTTTCTTCTGGGGTTCCATCAGGGTTAAATGCCAGTACTGCCGAAACGCCTTCAGGAACCGATTTGGTTGGAATAATCACCAAATTTTTTGGTGTAAGCACTTTTGCTTGCTCTGCAGCCAAAATAATGTTTTTGTTGTTTGGGAAAATAATCACATTTTCGGCAGGCACTTTTTCAACTGCTTCAACAATGTCTTCAGCACTTGGGTTCATGGTTTGTCCACCTTCGATAATTTCATCAACAGACAAATCTTTGAAAAGGTTTGCAATGCCTTTGCCAGGTGCAACTGCCACCATGCCAATTTCTTTTGTGATGGTTGGTTGTTGTCTTCTTGCCAAAAGTTCACGATTTTCTTCACGCATGTTTTCAATTTTCAGGCTGTGAAGTTCGCCAAGTTCAAGTGCATAGCCAAGTGCAAGGTTTGGCTCGTTTGTATGCACATGCACTTTTACAAGTTGAAGGTCGCCAATACAAATCACGCTATCGCCAATGCCCATAAGTTTTTCACGCAGTTTGTCAATGTCGGCAGTTGTGGTTTTCTTGTTAAGGTGAATAATCACATATTCTGTGCAGTATCCAAACTTAATTTCGCCAAGGTCATGAAGGTCTGGAAGAACTTCATCCATTGTTTTTGCTGGTGCAAACTGTTCTTCATCAATGCCTTCAAGTTCTTCGCCAATCAGGCCTTTATAAAAACCGTTAAGAATAACCAAAAGCCCTTTGCCACCACTGTCAACAACGCCTGCTTTTTTAAGTACAGGAAGCATCTCTGTGGTTTGATTAAGGATAATTTCGCCTTGTTCTAATACAAGTGGCAAAAAAGTGTGGAAGTCATTGTAGTGCTTCGCAATTTGGACTGCTTGTTCTGCAATCACACGAATAACAGTCAAGATTGTACCTTCTTTTGGTTGTGTTACTGCTTTGTAGGCAATATTACTGCCTTCTTGAAGTGCTTTTGCAAATTGTTTGGTTGTAATTTCTTTGCTTTGGCCAATCACACTGCAAAAACCTTTAAGAATTTGCGAGGTAATCACGCCACTGTTGCCCCTTGCACCACGAAGTGCACCTTTTGAAAGGGCTTCTGAAAGTGCAGGCAGGTCATTCTCTGTAATTTTGTTAACTTCGCTTACAGCAGATTTAAGTGTTAAAAACATGTTGGTGCCTGTGTCGCCATCTGGAACAGGGAACACATTAAGGGCATCAACAACTTTTTTGTTTTGTTCTAAAAGACCTGCGCCAAGCATAATCATTTTGCGAAAGTCTGCACCGTTTATTGTTTTTTGCATTAAATTTTAATCTCCTAAACTTGAACACCGCATACATGGACATTTACTGCGTCCACAATCATACCAGTAAAATTTTCTACGCCATACTTAACTGCTTTTTTAAGGCTTTCACCAACAGCAGAAAGTGAAACACCATACTTTAAGATGCAATATATATCAACAGAAATCCTGTTTCCGTTGTTTATAATCTTTACGCCTTTTGCGTAAGGTTGTTTTTTTATAAGATATTTTACGCTGTCCTTGATGCTGTGAGAAACAAGGTCTATCACGCCATAACACTCCAGTGCAGAAAAACCAGCAACCACAGCGATTGCATCACCAGATATGCTGATATTGCCATAATAGTTGTTTGTGTTTACGGCACGCATTTTGTTTCTCCTTTTTTAAGGAATATATAATATAAAAACAATATTCCCGAATAAGATAATACAACACTTTTTTCTTTTTTTCAAGTATTTTGTAATAAATTTTAAAAAACCCCTTGCAAAAATAAAAAAATAATGCTATTCTACTAAATATATTTTAACCGAAGCAAAAGGAGATTATTATGAGCAAAGTTTGTGAAATTTGTGGCAAAGGCAAAATGCCAGGCAACAAAGTAAGCCATTCAAATCGCAAGTCAAATCGCCAATACGAAGTAAATCTTCAAACTGTAACAATCACAGTTGATGGACAACCAAAACAAGTGAAGGCTTGCACAAAGTGCATAAAAACAATGAACAAAAAATAAGATTTTAAGATTTTTTAAAAGGAGAGATTATTAACATGACAATGATTGACCCACCAATTGATGTTCTTGCCACAAAAACCTACAACAATAAGTATATTTTGTGCAATGTTGTGGCAAAGCGTGCAAAGCATCTTCAAGAAACAATTCCAGATGAAATTGAAGCAAGTGACAAAAAGGCAATTTCAATTGCAGCAGAAGAAATCTTAAATGGTGATGTGGTTCCAAGCAAGCGTGCTTAAAACACATCACTTTTTTTGTGTCTAAAACTCAAGCCTTACACGCTTTCTAAACTGCAGTTCTTTACGGATTTCCCTAAGTTCCACAAGGATTTGTCCCAAAATTTCGTTGGTGCTAAGGGTGTGGTTTAGTGAAATTGTTGGGCTTAAACTT
This sequence comes from Clostridia bacterium, assembly GCA_017408305.1. GTDB lineage: Bacteria > Bacillota > Clostridia > Christensenellales > UBA1242 > UBA5489. The sequence goes on from JAFQUU010000022.1 coordinate 6,089, forward strand.
TGGTTTAAGGCACTTATTGCTGCAGTATAGGCAGTCATAAGTTTTTGTGAAGTTTCCTCGTCCACAATTTTTTCATCATTATAAACATTTTCCATACGCATTTTATATGCCTTGAACGCACCAAATTGTGATTTTAAACAAATAAAACCTTATGGGCTTTTCCATAAGGTTTTTTTATCTATATGCTTTTTGCTTAAGATTTTCCAAGATTTGTAAATACCTGTCATATCTTTCTTTGTCAATTTCATTGTTTTTAAGTGCTTTTAAAACAGCACAATCTGGCTCGTGCGTGTGGGTGCAGGTTGAAAACTTGCAGTTTGGAAGTTGTTCAACAAATTCGGGATAATATTTTGCAAGTTCTTCGGCACTGATTGGCAAATATGTTTCATCAAGGCTTGAAAAACCTGCTGTGTCTGCCACAAAGGTGTTTTCTTTGATTTTAAATAATTGCGAGTGACGTGTGGTGTTTTTGCCCCTTTCAATCTTGGCAGAAAGTTCGCCCTCAACTGCACTTTTGCCGTCCGTTAAGGCATTTAAAAGGGCACTTTTGCCAACGCCAGACTGCCCAGCAAGTGCACTTGTTTTGCCTTCAATGCAAGAAATGAGGTTTTCAATCCCTACTTTGTTTTTAGAAGAAATTTCCAGCACCACAAAATGTTTGCCGTAGGCGTTTTTTAGTTCTTGGGCATGGCTTTTTTCAAGGTCAGACTTACTGTGGCAAATAATTGGTTCAATACCGTTTACACCACAAAACAAAAGCAGTTTGTCAAGAAGATAAAAGTCTGGTTGTGGGGCAGAAGTGATAAGAATTATTAGTGCATCAATGTTTGCAACGGGTGGCCTAAGCAGTTTGTTTTTGCGTGGCAAAAGTTTTAGGATTTGGCTTTCTTTTTCATCAAACTCAACAAAGTC
>JAFQUU010000023.1 GCA_017408305.1 Clostridia bacterium
AGACAGGAAGGCGGAGGAGCTGCTCCGCCGCTGGGCGGATCGATATGTGAGAGGAGAGGTGCCATGAACGAAGCATTCCGGGCGGAGGCGGGCAGCCTGCGCCGCCGGAGAGTCATTGTGGCCGTCATGGGCGGAGCCCTTCTCCTGTCTGTTCTGCTCTCCTTCACTCTGGGCCGGTATCCGGTGCCCGTCCGCGCGCTGCTGGGCATCCTGACCGACAGAATGGGCTTTCCCGTGGAGCCCTTCTGGACGGGAGTCACCCACTTGATGATGCACTTGAAGGCGTAACACACAGCATTTGCGGCCTTGAATTTGAGGACCACAGGCCACTTTATAACTGGGTGATTGAAAACAGTGGTCTTACAAACAAACCAAAGCAGGTTGAGTATGCAAACCTGAACATTGAGGGCGTGGTGATTGGCAAACGCCACATCAAACGCTTTGTAAACGAAGGCAAAATTTGGGGCTTTGATGACCCAAGAGTATACACTCTTCGTGGACTTAAGCGTAGAGGCGTTCTTCCAGAAAGTTTGCTTGATTTTTCAAGAGAAGCAAAGGTAAGCAAAACAAACACTGTTTGCGAAATGGCATTTTTTGAGCACTTTGTAAGAAATCGTCTTAACGAAGTTTCAAAACGCATTATGGCAGTGCTTAAGCCTGTAAAACTTGTGATTGAAAACTATCCAGAAAACACGGAAGAGGATATTGTGCTTGAAGATTACCCACAACACGAAACAACCTCAACCCGCACCCATAAATTTGGCAGAGAACTTTGGATTGAACAGGAAGACTTTTTGGAGGCACCTGTGCCAAAATTCCACCGTCTGTACCCTGGCAATAAAGTTCGCCTTAAAGGTGCGTATATCATAACTTGCACACGCTTTGAAAAAGATGAAAATGGCCTCACCACAATTTTTGCAACATACGACCCTGAAACTAAGTCTGGCTCTGACTGCAATGTAAAAGTAAAAGCAACAATCCACTGGGTAAACGCACGCCACGCAAAACAAGTTGAAGTAAGGCTTTTTGAAAATCTTACTATGGGTCTTGACAAAGATGAAAACGGCGAGTACATCTTCAACCCAAACAGCCTTACAGTGCTTGAAAATGCGTTTGTGGAAGATGGAGTAGAATTTAATTTTGAAGAAAGATATCAGTTCTTAAGAAACGGTTATTTCTGCCTTGACAAAGACACAAATGGCGAAAAATTGGTATTTAACAGAACAGCAACACTTAAGGACACAAAAAAATTTTAAAAGATATGGTAAAAGATGATTAAACTAAATTTTTTCAATTCTTTAAAAGACAACTATATAAAAAATGGTTTAAAACTTGAAGATATTGAAACTAGTCAATACGAACAACAACTAAAAAGCATTATTCTTAACAAATCTCGCGATATGATGGATTGGATTGATTTGCCTTATGAGGGCAAATCATTTTTTGAAGAAACCCAAACCTATGGAAAGCATATTAGAAACCACTATGAAAACTTTATTGTTTTGGGTATTGGTGGTTCTGCACTTGGTGCAAAGGCAATAAAACAGGCACTTTATCCGTACAATTCAGGGAAAATTAATGTTACAATCTTTGACAATATTGATGCAGAAAATTTTTATAGTATTATCGAAAGCGTAAACCTTGAAAAAACAATGTTTAATGTTGTAACCAAAAGTGGCACAACGGTTGAAATTTTAACAATGTTTGTGATTGTGCTAGAAAAACTTAAAACCCTAATGGGTGAAAAAGCCTCTTTAAACCTTGTTGTTACAACAGAAAAAAATAATGCACTTTGGAATTTTTGCCAAGAAAATAATATCAAAACCTACGAAATCCCAAAAGGCGTAGGTGGCAGATACAGTGTGCTTTGCCCTGTTGGGCTTTTGCCCTCTGCAGTTATGGGCATAAACCTAGAAAAACTTCTTTGGGGTGCAAAACAAGTTTTAGAAAACTTTAAACAACAAGACTTAAGTAAAAATATTTGCTATGTTTCTGCACTTATAAATTATTCTTATTTTCTAAGGGGCAAAACAGAAATGGTGCTTTTACCTTACTCAAACCGATTAAGTGAAATGGCTGATTTTTATATTCAACTTTTAAGCGAAAGTTTGGGAAAGGAAAAGTTGTTAAACGGGCAACCTAACACAATATTTTTTACCCCAACCAAAGCAGAAGGCGTAACTTATCAGCACAGCCTTTTACAAATGTTTCAAGAAGGCAAACAAAATAAACTGTTTTGCTTTATAAATCTTGAGAAGCCTGTACGCGACATAGAAGTGCCTAGGTTTGAAACAAAAAGTCTTGACAAATATCTTCCAACAACAATGGCAACGCTTATGACAAAAGAACAAGTAGCGTCTTCGCTTGCCCTTAAAAAAGCAGGGCACCCAAGTTATGAAATTATTGTGCCATCTATAACCGAAGAAAACATTGGTGCACTTTTGTTTTATTTTGAACTGACAACTGCACTTATGGCAGAACTTATGGGTGTTAATGCTTACAACCAGCCAGGCATTGAGATTCAAAAACAACTTACAAAAGCAATGATTGGTACTGAAGGCTTTGAAAGCCAAAAACAAGAACTTTTAAATATGTTAAAAAATAAA
>JAFQUU010000024.1 GCA_017408305.1 Clostridia bacterium
AGCACCTCTAACCATCTTTGTCAAGATATAAAAAAACCTTGCATGACAAGGTTTTTAAACCAAAATGGTCGTTAGCATTCTAATTTTTTTTCAGTATTCTTTTCTTTGTTTTTATAATAATGTGTAATATGCTCAGCCCCAAATGAAATCCTACTCAAATATAACTTTTGAATTGTAAATATATCATTAAATTGTTTTGCAGTTTTTTTCATAGAATCAATATTTACCTCAATTTTTTTAACCACAGGAGAGACATCTAGAAGCAAATCAATTATTTCCCGTTCACTTATATTTTTTTGTTTGCAATTATTGATTAAATTGACGGTTTGCAACTCATTAAGACACCTATCCATTAAGTCAAAATTAGTTTTTGTAAATTTTATTCTTTGAAATCTACCCTTATATTCTATGATTTTTTCTAAATTTATTTTATTCTTTTTATAATATTCGCCAACTACTTTATCTTGTGCTTTTGTTGTTTTTCCTTCAACCATGCTTTGAATAATTGGAACAATAATGTTTTCATATTCTTCTGAAAACTTTTCAAAAGTTGATAAACCTGCTTTTAATTCCTGACATTCTTTAAAAAAGTCATGAAAATATTTTGAAAAAGTATCAACATTTTTTATCAAATCTTTGAAATTTTCCAAATTTCGCGCTTTTCTTACTTCTATTAAAAGTTCTAAATAACGATCACAAAAATCAGCGAGATCATTATATTGCCTTAATGTTACTAACAAATAATTGCACGTTTCTTCAAGATTTATTGCCAACTCTTTATTTTCCAAAGCATAAAAGCTTGGTTCATTACCAAAATCAAATTCCTTATCCTTAATCATAAAACCCCCGTTATCCTTCATTTCTATTATGTTAGTTTTTGAATTCGTTTATTATCTTATAAACATTCAAGTTCTTTTAAAACTTCTGCAATTTGTTTTGCAGCGTAATCCATTTGTTCTTCTGAGTGTGTTGCCATATAACTTGTGCGAAGAAGTGCTTGTCCTGGAGGTGTTGCAGGAGAAATTACTGGATTTACATACACGCCACGCTCCAAAAGCATCTTGCACGCCAAGAATGCTTTTTCATCTTCATACACAAAAATTGGAATGATTGGTGTTTCTGCTTCAATAATTTTTACACCATAACTTTTAAGTTTTTCACGCATATAAGCACTGATATCTCTTAAGCGAGTTACACGCTGTGGTTCTTCTTTAATGATTGCCAAAGATTTTCTTGCACATTCAACACTTGCAGGTGTGATTGACGCACTGAAGATAAATGGACGGCTTGTGTGTTGAACATAGTTAATCACTTCTTTCTTTGCTGCCATAAAGCCACCAAGGCTTGCAAAAGATTTACTAAATGTGCCCATGATGATGTCAACTTCATCTTCAAGGTCAAAGTGTTCACCAGCACCCCTACCATTTGCACCCAAAACGCCAATGCCATGTGCTTCATCAAGCATAAGCCTTGCACCATACTTTTTCTTAAGTTCAACAAGTTTTGGAAGGTTGCAAATTTCACCAGTCATACTGAACACGCTGTCTGTGATAATCAAAATACCTTTGTCTTCTGGCACCATTTTGAGTTTTTCTTCAAGGTCAGCCATATCGTTGTGTTCATAGCGTATCATTTTTGCATAACTTAGGCGAATGCCATCATAAATGCTTGCATGGTTTTCCTTATCACACAAAATCACATCATTTCTGCCTGCGATTGCACTGATAATGCCAAGGTTTGCTTGAAAACCTGTGCTCATAGTGATACACGCTTCTTTATGCAAAAATTCTGCAAGTTCCTCTTCAAGTTTGATATGTACATCAAGTGTGCCATTTAAAAAACGACTGCCAGAGTTGCCACTGCCGTATTTTTTGATTGCTTCAACGCCTGCCTCAATAACACGAGGGTCGCTTGTAAGGCCAAGGTAGTTGTTAGAGCCAATCATAATGATTTTGTGGCCTTCCATAACCATTTCAGTGTCTTGCCCTGTGGTTGCAGAATGAAAATAAGGGTAAAGCTGTGCCTCTTTAAGTTCATCAACAAGCTTATAGTCATAACATTTTTTGAATAAATCCATTTTTATCTCCTAATTACTCTTATAGATAATACAACAATTTTTCTTCTTTTGCAAATGATTTTGATATTTTAATGGAGCCATTTTTCAATCTTTTAAAATTTTGATTTAGATTTGAATTCTCCCCCTTGTCAAACTGCAAAATTTGTGTTATGATTGCTTAAAGGAAGGAAATTATGGCAACAAAAGAAGAAATGAAAGAGCAAAAAGAACAAGAATTTTTGGCAATGTTACTTGAAGTTCAAGAATACTTAAAACAAAACCCAAACCACAGCGGTACAATTGCAAAAACTGATGGCAAACTTGGCAGAAGGCTTTACACACTTTCAGAAATTCGTAGGGGCAAAAGACAACACAGCGTTTACGGTGAACAGCACTTTTTGGTTTTAGACAAAATGATGCCAGGCTGGGACAACTATGGCTTAACCCGAATGAAGTTTGACGAATTTTGCAATGCACTTCAAAAGTTTACTAACGCAAAAAATGCATATTACGATAAACTCGGTGTGCCAGAAGTACTAAGAGATTTACATGTGCCAAATCGATGCAAAATTGGTAAATATGATTTAGGCAGAAGAATAATCAGAGTGAAAAATGGCTTTACTGCACTAACAAATGACCAGATTGAAATCATAAACAGCATTAACCCTCAATGCCTCGGCAAGGTCCCTACATATGATATGCCAAAATTCTATGTAGCCCTTAAAAAATATGTTGCAAAAATAGATGAGGAATATGACAATCTTGATGTTCCTAAAATGCTTCGTAATTACTCTGTAACAAGAGATTCAGTTGTTGGTGATTACAAAATAGGCATTAGGTTTAAGCACTTTAAAGACAATTGGTTGAATCTAACAGAAGCACAGCAAGAATGTTTCTTGGCACTTGCACCAAATCTTTTGGGCAGACAACAATCTAAAGGTTTTGACTTTAAAAGATTTTTTATGGAATATGCAAAGTTTGTTGACAACAAAAACAAATATTACGAGAAACTTGGCACACCTGAAGAACTTCGTTCATACTCAATCCACAAAAACCAACAAATTTTTGGACAGCCACTTGGCGAAAGGCTTTATTATGTACAAAGGCAATACCATTTAACACAACAACAAGAAGAAGCGTTAAATAACCTTAATCCAAAGTGGCGCGAAAAACCACTTGCATTTGACTTTGGCGAATTTTATGGACAACTACTTCAATTTAGGAAACAACGAAACGCATACTATGACCAAAGAAATGTGCCACAAGAAAAGCGTGCTTATACAGTATTTTCAAGCTCTTATATGGACTCATATCCACTCGGAAGCAATATGTATTTAATAAAAACTGGCAAAATCAAACTTTCTCAAATTGAAAAAGAATATCTTTTAAGACTTGACCCAAATTGCCTTAGAAGTGCAATCAAAGCCCCAACAATTACTAGAATGCAAAAAGCAGAAGAAGAAAGGGTACAAATATAATAAAAAAGAACGCAAAAACCTTGCGTTCCTTTTTTTATCCATATAACTTCTTTACCACCCAAAGCATAACACGCCTTGGCAAAATTTTTTGAAGAAAAACAATGCACTTATACCCAAACCCAACAGTAACCCTTGATGGTGGTTTTTTCTTCTTCAAAACCTTCAGCACCACTTTTGCAACACTTTCTGGAGGCTTGCCATTTTGTTCGTCTTTTTCCATACGCTGAATGCTTTTTGAAACTCTTTCTTTATAGTTTTCATCTTCCAACACTTCATTTTTGATTCGATTTGCTGTAAAGCCTGTTTTGGTATCCCCTGGCATAACCACTGAAACCTTTATGCCAAAGTCTTTAACTTCAAGGCCATAAGACATAGAAAACATATCCACAGCACTTTTGGTGGTGGCGTACGCAGTTTGGAAAGGGATTGGAATCACCCCTGCAACAGACCCAATGTTGATAATCTTGCCCCCACCCTGACTTCTCATGATTGGCGTTATGCACTTGCAGGCATTGATGAGTGCCATAACATTTAAGGCAAACTGCTTGTCAAGGTCCTCGGCTGTAGTATGTTCAATCGCCCCAGCGATACCCATGCCAGCATTGTTGATTAAAGCATCAATCCTACCATATTTTTCCTTAATTTCATTAAAGGCAGTTTCCACTGCCTTAAAGTCTGTTACATCGCAAGCCACGCCATCAAACCCTGCATCAGGTTTTGGATTTCTTGACAGCCCCACAACAGTAAAGCCTTTTTCTGCAAGCATTTTGCCTGTTGCAAGCCCAATGCCACTGCTTGCACCTGTAATTACAATAACCATTTTTGCTCCTTAATGATATTGTAAAGGGCTACTTAAAAAAAGTCAAACAATTTGACAATGGACACAAGTTTTATTAGTATATATATAAGGTAGGTATATATGAATATAGTTATAACAGGTGGCACAAGTGGGCTTGGACTTGGCCTTAAAGAATTTTATGAAAAACAAGGACACACCGTTTTTGTTTTGGCAAGGAGTGCAAGTCAAAACAACGGAATTGTTTGTGATGTTGCAAATTACGAAAGCATAGAAAGTGCTTTTGAAACCCTCAAAACCAAATGCACCAAAATTGATATGCTGATTAACAACGCAGGTGTGGCACTTTCTGGGGTAAGTGAACTTTTGCCTAAAGAAGAAATTGACAAAATTATTGACATTAACTTAAAAGGCCTAATTTATTGCACACAAAAAGCCCTGCCCTTTATGAACAAAGGTGGCAAAATTGTTAATATTAGTTCTCCGTGTGGCGATTTTCCTTTGCCATATCGCACAATGTACTGCGTTACAAAATCAGCAGTAAGTATGTTTTCATACTGCCTTAGGCTTGAACTTCAAAACGCAGGGATACAAGTTACTGCCGTTTGCCCTGGCAATATTTTTACAAACCTTTCAAAAAATCGTGTGATGATTGAAACAACCAACGAAAAGTATGACGATGAAATAAAGAAAGCAACAGAAAAAATTAACAAAGAAGCACACAAGCGTATGACACTTGAATATGTTGTAAAAGTTATCACCAAAAAACTTGCAAAAAAGAAACTATCGCCAAGATATGTAATTGGCAAAAAATATAAGTTCTTATATTTTGTTCAAAAACTTGTACCACAAAAAGCGTTATTTTGGGGCGTTACAAAGTTTTCTAAATAATGAAAAAACCACCAATGATTTGGTGGTTTTTTGGACTTTTTTGTTAATCTTAGTTGAAGTTTGCTTTCCAAGCCTTTCCTGGTTTGAAAGCAGGAACTTTTGATGCAGGAATGTTTACAGGAGCACCAGTTTGTGGGTTTACACCTGTTCTTGCTGCACGAGTTTTAAGTTCGAAAGTTCCAAAACCAATAAGGTTGAACTCTTCACCTTTTTTCAAACCTTTTGTAAGTACAGCGATTGCTGCATCATAAAAAGCTTGTGCATCTTTGATTGTTGAGCCAGCTTCTTCTGCAATGGCTTTAACAAATCCTCCTTTGTTCATAACAAAATCTCCTTTTTTACTTGTTTTCCAAGTTACTTAAATTATACCTATTTTTTAGCAAAAAAACAAACAAAATTTGCTACAAACAACGAAAAAAACAAAGAAAAACCACATTTTTATGTGGTTTTTAAAGGTTTTCACTATACTTAAGCAACAAAACGCCTATTTTTTCATATAAAGCACTCCAATAGTGCCAGGACCACAGTGCGAGCAAATTGTTGAGCCGGCATCAGAAACAAGCACTTCTTTAAAGCCAAGAGTCTTCACTTCTTCAACAAGTTTTTCCCTAATCCCTGGCATTTTTGAAGAACTTGTTACAAACACTCTATTAAAGTCTGGCACTTCATTTGCAACCAAATCCTTTAAATACTTTGAAAGTGCATTTTCCATCTTGCCCATATATTTTTTGCCAGCACCCATTTTACCATCTTTAACTTCAATCATAATCTTAAGCCCCAAAAGGTTTGCACCAAATGCAGCAATAGAACTGCAACGCCCACCTTTTTTAAGGTAATCAAGTTTACTAATTAAAAACGAAGCCTGAATCTTGTCTGTTTGTGCTTGAAGTGTTTCAAAAATTTCTTCAGCCGATTTGCCTTCCTCTCGCAAATCGCAAGCCAAAAGCACCAAAAGCCCACTGCCTGAAGACAAACTTTTGGTATCTACAACAAATACATTTTTGCACTCTTCTGCACCACGCTTTGCACTTGAATAAGAATTTGAAATACCTGAAGACAAAGAAAAATGCACAACTGCATCATGGTTTTTTAATTTTTCTTCAAAAAATTCTTTATAATCTTGACTGTTTAATGCAGCAGTTTTTGGCAAAATACCAGTTTGTGCAACATACTCATAAATTTCATCAGAAGGCAATCCATTGCGATATTCCTTTTCACCTAAAATATTTGGAATATAAGACAATGTAATGTCGTGTTTTTCAATTAAATCTTTTGGTAAATCGCAAGTATCATCAGCAGTTATTGCAATTTTCATAACTTCACCTCTTATTTATTTTATCACACATAATTTTTTTTGTCAAATTGATAATTATTCTTGTTTATATGATATGGACAAATGGTTTTAATTATGTTATATTATAGTTATGGAAAATTCAAAAGAGAAAAAAATAAAAATCCCAGAAGTGGCAACAGTAAACCACGCAAACCACAGAAAACGCCTTTATGCAAGGGTTGCAGATATCGGGCTTGAACGCACTGACGACCTTACAACCCTAGAATTTATCTTAACGCTTGTGATTCCACGAGTTGACACAAACCCAATTGCACATAGGCTTTTGGACAGGTTTGGTTCAATGTCTGCAGCGTTAGATGCGTCTCCCCAGCAACTTCAAGAAGTTCGTGGCATAGGGCCGAGGTCTGCCCTACTTTTGTCGTTTTTTCCACAAATATTTTTACGCTACAACCAAGACAAAGTTAAAAACACAAAACTTATTCTAACAAAAGGCCAAGCAATTAAATATTGCACTGCACTTCTTAAAAACAAAAATCAAGAAGAATTGTATGCAATTTGCTTAGACAAATCGAACAAAGTGCTTGAAGTAATTCCAATTGCAAAAGGCGATGAAACAAAAATATCATTTAACAAACAAGAACTTTTTGGCAAACTGCTTATTGTGCCAAACATAAAAACCGTTTTGCTTACACATTGCCATCCAAACTCCACTCCATACCCTTCACAAGCAGATGAAAAAGCCACCAATGACATTGTGGATAGTTTAAAATATTTTGGCCTTGATTATTTTGACCATATCATTGTTGGTTTAACACACAGTTATAGTTGTGTAGAAGGCAGACTCTATGAAAACACCTAAGCCAACCCTTCTTCTTCACAGTTGCTGTGGACCGTGTTCAAGTTCAGTTCTTGAAAAACTTTTGCCAGAATATAAGGTAACTGTTTTTTACTACAACCCAAATATTTTCCCCGAGGCAGAATACCAAAAACGCCTTACCGAGCAGAAAAACTATTTAAACCAACTTGGCATAAACCTTATTGAAGGCGAATTTGACCCAACCGAGTTTTTCAAAGCAATCAAAGGTCATGAAAACATGCCTGAAAAATCAATTCGATGCTATAACTGCTACAAATTTCGCCTTACCAAAACTTGTGAAATGGCAGAAAAACTTGGCTTTGAGTATTTTACCACTACGCTTTCTGTAAGCCCTCACAAAAACGCCGATTGGCTTAACGAAATTGGCGAAAGTTTAAGCACGCCTAAAACAAAATATCTACCTGCAAACTTCAAAAAACAAAATGGGTATTTACGCAGTCTTCAACTTTCAAAACAGCACGGCTTTTATCGCCAAGAATACTGTGGGTGCGAAATGTCAAAGCGTGCAATCTTAAATAAAGTTGAAAAAACACAAAAAGTATGATATAGTAAACTTATGCAAAAAAAAACACTTCAGTTTGAAAAAATTTCAAGTTTTAAGGCATGGTCAAAGCACTTTGCCTATGGCTTTTTGATTTCATTTTGCATAGTCGCATTCTTGGTCCTTGGGTTTTTCGCAACACATAGTTACTATCGTATCCAAGGTTCATCTATGGAGCCAGGAATTGCACGCAGCGGCTACTCCTGCTATATTTCACCACAAAAAACCTACACTTACGGTGACATTGTCATCTCTTACGATGAAGAAAAACACCAAACTCCCGTAATCAAGCGTGTGATTGCAACCGGTGGCGATATGGTTGGCTTTTATCTTAACACTTCGCCAAGCGAAAACGGTTTTGAATACAACTATTATCAAATTATTTTAATCAAAAAACACAATCCCGTGCCAGTACTGCTTGAAGAAGAATACCTATACGCTGGCATCACAAACCCCACACTGCAAAACGAAAAACTTGCAAATAATATCTACACATACCAAGATTTTTTGACTTCTCCAGAAATTGCACCAAAACTTTGGGAATTTTTTTATAACGGTCAACCAGTAAAACTTTTACCGATTGCCGAAGATGAAGTTTTCATTTTGGGCGACAATCGCAGGGTCAGTCAAGACAGTTCAAACTACGGTGCTGTGGCACTTTCTTCAATTCAAGGCAAAGTGGACTACATTTTTGAAACCACCACCCCCACAATCTTAATCGCACTTAAACAAATTTTTGGATTTTAAAAGGAACATAATATGAAAATCGGACTTGTTGGATTGCCAAATGTTGGCAAAAGCACACTTTTTAACGCTCTTTCAAATGCAGGTGCAGAAAGTGCAAACTACCCTTTCTGCACAATCGAACCAAACATCGGCATTGTCGATATCAAAGACGAACGCCTTGACAAACTTGGCAAACTCTACAACACTCAAAAAATCACCCCTGCTTACATAGAGTTTGTAGACATCGCAGGGCTTGTGGCAGGTGCCAGCAAAGGCGAAGGCCTTGGCAACAAATTTTTAAGTCATATCCGTGAAGTTGATGCCATTGTGGAAGTTGTACGCTGTTTTGACAACGACAAAATTGTCAGCGTGTACGACAAAATTGACCCAAAGCGTGATATCGAAGTAATTAACCTTGAACTTGTACTTTCAGACCTTGAGGCTGTGAACAAACGCCTTGAAAAAACTGCGAAACTTGCCAAACAAGGCGACAAAGATGCCCAGGCAGAACTTGCAGTGCTTGAAAAAATCAAGCCTGTGCTTGAAGAAGGCAAATCTGCACGCACAATCGCTTTTTCAAAAGAAGAAGAAAAAATTGTAAAAGGACTTTTTCTTCTTAGCACTAAAAAAATTATTTACTGTGCCAACATCAGCGAACACAGCATTCCAAATCTCACACCTGCCGAACAAGCACACTTTGACAAAGTGAAAGAAATAGCCAAAAGCGAAGGTGCTGAAGTAATTTCGCTTTGTGCCAAAATTGAAGAGGAACTTATTGGGCTCGATGAAGAAGACCGTGAAATGTTTAAAGCTGAACTTGGCATTACAGAA
>JAFQUU010000025.1 GCA_017408305.1 Clostridia bacterium
GACAGCAAACTCCATTTTTACCCAAAACTTGCCATCAAGTTCGTTTTTGTACCTGAGTTTTTTGTATGTGCCAAACGCAAAGTTTTTAACTGCCCCAAGGTTTACATAATACGCGTACCCATAAAAACCATCAGGCGACTGTCCATATTTATCAATTTTGTTGAGTTTAAATTTTTTATTGGCAAGTGGCAAATACGCAGGCGTAAGCGTGTGCTGGCCTTCTGGCAAAATGTCAAGCACTTTTCCTTTGGTGGCAAACGCCAAAACAGTGCCCTCTGGCACAACTGCCTTTCTGCCAAGCATAACATAATCTTTTTTCAATGGAAATGGAAAAACAAGATATCCTGAAATATCTTGTTTTAAAACTATATCCTTGGTTTTTCTTCTAAATAATCCCAAATGCTATTCCTTTATTATTTTGTTTCTTGCATTGCTTCTTTAAATGCTTGCTTGAACGCCTCTTTTTGCATAGAAACAAGTGTTCTGTTGTCGCTCTCTTTATTTGCTTTTTCTTTTGCTTTGTCGGCATCTTTTTTGGTCATATTCTTAAACAAACGAAGATAAACTTCATCTTTTGTATCCCCATCACGAAGACCTTTTGCAAAGTTGTTGTCAAGAAGAATATCCCCAAAACTTTGAAGCACAAGTTGCCCCTGATGCACAAGTGGTTTTCCAAGACTGATTGCGTGTTCTTTCACATAACCTCCTGTTTCTCCAATATATTTTTTGCCAAATGCAACAAGCCCACCATTAACCCTAGAATCTTTCCAATCTTGCTTAACATCATGTGCTTTTGTCATCCAAGTTGCCATTTGCGTTCCAGCATATACATCTTTGTTTGTAACTTTTGTATTTGCTTGGAGATTTTTATATTCTGCATCTACACGATCTTGCCATACTGTACCAGGTTTCTCCAATTCTTTTTCAAAACTTTTACGAACATTACTTTCCAAAATTTTGTTATACGCAGCACTATCATTAAGTTTAAGTTGCCTCATACCTTCATCGGTTTGCAATCTCATATCTTCTCCAAGAATTGCAGAATGACGATATTGTTCATAAGTTTTTTCTTTCGCCTCTGCCCTATGCTCATCGCGTTTTTCAAATCTTGCAAGTGCTGTGCGTGCCGTATGAACATAATTTGGGTTATGAAGATTTCTAATTCCACGATATGCACCATGAGCAACTTGCCCAACCTTCATTGCACCACCAAGTGCAACCTTGCCTGCAAGGGCACCGGCACCCAAAGCCAAACCACCAACACCAGCAGCAACTTTTGCACCTTTGGCAACGGTTTCGCCTGCCTCTTTGGCAACATCTTTGCCTTCATTGATAGCATCATCACCACCAACAAACCTACTGACAGTGCCAACAAAAGATTTTACTGTAAGAAGTGCAACAATAATGAGAAGTGTGTTTGCAATCAAATCCAAAAATTCGTTATTAAAGAAACTTATTCGCTGAAGTTCAGGCAAAATCAGCATAACTATGTTCATGCCACCAATTGCACCGTAGGCCATAAGGGTTTTACTGATAAATGACTTGCGCCATTCTTTGTACGCTTTTTCTTCATCAAGTGGCATAAGCGAAATAAGTGGTGGGGCAACCATAAAGAGCCCAACAAGTTCAATCAGCCTTCGCATAAGCCCAAAGATTATGTTTACAAAGATTGTAACCATAATTATGGCTGCACCAAGTGCAATTACATAGTTAAAACTCCACAGGTCATAGTAATACCACACAAGTTGCACATCATATTTGTTTGCAAAAGTGTAGGTTGTTCCAGAGTTATCTGCCCATGGACTCCAATCATAGTTGTTAACAGCCTTCACTTGTTCATTCTTGAAATTCAATGATTGCCTAACACCTTCAGCAAACAAAACATTATCTGCAAATGCAATGTCAATCTTGGATGCAATAATCTCTGCATTTCCTGTTGGGTCAGAAAACAGGCCATCAAAATCTGTAAATTGTTCTGTTTTAATGAGTTCGGCATAATTTATTTTTCCACTTGCAATATCTTCTGCACTTAAGTTTGCAGAAGTCCTTACACGGTTTGCCCAATATGCCGAGGCCTTAAAGATTGTGCCACTGAAAGTTGTGTTTGTTGTGCCGTAAGGCCTGCCCTCGTCATCAACAGCACCAAACATATTGTAAGTTATGTAAGTTTTTTGAGCTGTGGAGGCGTTGTTTAAGCCAGGCAAACTTTGGGTGCGAACTGACACTGCTTCAAGTTTGGTTTTGTCAAGGGTGTTTGCATAGTTTGTATTATATGTTGTTGCACTGTCAACTGCCACCAAAACAATGTTTGCAAGATACACACCAAAGATACACACAACAGGGATAATAGCAACAAAAATAATGCTTTTAAATGCCTTGCCAATAATTTTGCTTTTTGAGTTTTCTGCTTTTTCTGTAGTGTATTCGTTACGGATAATTGCAACAATGGTTGACAAGAAAAGAAGGATTGCCCCAAGGATAATCAGCCCTAAAAACACGCTGGACAAAATTGGGTATCCACCAAACATAATACCTGTTAAGAAATCGCTTACAATATCACCGGTTTGTGCACTGCCATCAACATAATATGTGTCAAGGCCAGCAAGTTTACGCATTAAAAGTTGAAAAACATCAATAATGCTAAGAAGTGCCATTGACAACAAATAAAAAAGTTGAGGGATTATATTAAGCACACCACCAAACAAACTTTCCAAAGCCACTTACAGAAAACTCCTTTTACTATTTTGTTTCATTATATCAAAAAAATTTCCAAATTTCAATACTTTTCTTGCACAATATTTATTTAAGTATATATTTATATAAAAACATTTTGCTTCTCAAAAAGAAAAACCACCTGCTTGGTGGTCTTTTTATGTGCAAGTAAAACACAGCATTTCAAAGTTTTCGCATCTCCCCCAAAAAAAAGACACCGAAAAACAAAGAAAGGCAAGGCTCGGAAAAGGCCACAAAGCAGGAGTTTAGTTATCCTAAACGACTGTTTTGGGGGCTTTTACAGTAAACGCAGCATTTCGAAGTTTTTCGGTGTCTTTTATGTGTAATTGTCTGGCAAATCATTAGAAAACAAGACAACAAATTTTTCTTTTAGGTTTGTGATTTGTTTAATTTGTTTTTTTGCAAGTTCAAGGTCTTCAGCAGGCAAAATTTTACTTTCATCAAAGCCTGCTTCTTTAAGTCCCTCTGTTAAAGCCTCTTGGTTTACCTTGTTGACAACAATAACATAGTCTGCAACCTCAGCAATTTGCTTGCCAAAATTTTTGTTTACTTCAAACTCTTTTACTCCCATTTCAACAATGCCTGGGGTTACGCAAACTTTTGTATGGCCCTCAAACAGCCCAAGCACCTCAAGTGCACATTTTGCCCCCTCAACATTTGTTGAATACGCATCATCTAAAATTGTGATATTGCCGTTTGTACTGAGTTCAAGACGATGGCTTACAGGTTCAAGGTCCTTCAAACTTTCGGCAATTTCTTCAAGGCTCACGCCAAGTTTAATTGCCATTGCACTTGCAAGAAGGATATTTAAAACATTGTGCCTGCCAAGAAGGGTTGTAAAACATTTCTGGGTTTTGCCTGCGTGGCAAAGGTCAAAACTTGTGCCACTTGTCCCCAGCACAATATTTTTTGCTTCAACCTCTCCACCTTTTTCCAGCGACACCATAAGTTTATTTTCAAGCGTACATTTTTGGTAAAGCGACAAGCAGTTTTCGCTGTCGCCATTAAAGACAGCAATGGCACTATTTGGCAAACTTTCAATAAGTTCGTACTTGGTTTTTGCAATATTCTCTACACTTCCAAAAGTTTCATAGTGCTGACTGCCAATGCCAGTTATTACTGCGTGATGAGGCTTAACGATATCGCAAAGATACCTTATGTCGCCCATTTGCTTTGCACCCATTTCAACAATCAAAAGATTGTGGTGTTTCTTTAAGTATTTCAGCACAACTTTGGTTATGCCCATAGGTGTGTTAAAACTGTGTGGTGTTATGCAAACATCATATTTTTCTGCCAAAAGTTTGTTGAGGATATACTTAACGCTTGTTTTGCCATAACTGCCTGTAAGTGCAATCTTTGTGAGGTTTGGAAATTTTTCAAGCCTTCTTTTTGCTTTTTTGATGTAAGAAAGCCTAATAAGGTTTTCAAGAGGCACAAGTGCAAAATGCACAAGTGGCACAAGTGCTGGCACCAAAATTGGTGTTAGCACAATCACCCCAACACTTAAGAAAGAAATAAACGCAACGCTTACCCAAATCAGCACAAAACTGATTACAAATGCCACTAAAAAGAGTAGCGTAATGAGACGCGACATTCTTCTTGTTTGAACAAGTGGATTTTTTTGTGGGGTTTTGTTTGCATGCACAACAAAAACAATTGTAAACACCAAATAAAACACAAGTGCAAGATAAGAAAACAAAAGGTTTTGGTTGTATGGTGCAAACACAAAATTTGTTACAAGCACGCACGCTAAACTTAGTAGCGACAGCATAGTAACCCTTGAGATATATTTTGCCTTGGTGTCTTTCAGCCAAACATTATAGCCCTTAATTTTATAGCCTGAAATTTGCAGTATTTGAAAAAACTTTTTTGCAACCAAAACAAGCATTACAGCATTTAAAATACTTACAAAAATTGCAAGAATAAAATGTATGTTTGCAAAGTTAAAAAATTCTAAAAAAGTCAAGTTTCCTCCTTGTTTAAAAACCCAGAAATTTGCAGTTTTACTGCTGGTGCGTCCACCCAAACATAGTGCCCAGCATCTACCACCAAAAGCAAAGAATTTTTGATAATAGATTTAAGGCGTTTATGCATAAAAAGTGGCGTGTCCTTATCGCGTTTTCCTGCAACAATCAAAGTTTCTGCACTTATGTTTTTTGCAGTGCTTTCCACATGGCAATTTACAACATTTGTAAAGGTTTTTTTTGCGTTCTGGGGCAAGTTTTTATAGTCTTCCGAGCCAAACCCCTCAAGATTTTTGCCAAGTTTTTTGGCAAGTTTAAACCTTAAAATTTTAAGCCTTACAGGCAAACTTTTTCTTGGTTTTACGCCTGCACTTGCCACAAGCACTAAACGCTTGCATATATTATACTTTCCTGCAAGAGAAATTGCAACCTTTCCACCAAAAGAATGCCCAACAAAACCACTTTTTTCTATTTTTTCTTTTTTAAGAATACCTAAAACAAGTGCCTCATAATCCTCAAGAGTCCAATCTTCCTTAAGTCCTTCGCTTTTGCCAAACATAGGAAAATCAATAAAAATTTTTTTACCTTTCACGCCCCGTCCAAGTGGTTTAATAACTTCACTGCCATACCCCCAGCCACACAAAAACACGGTTGGCGTGCCACTGCCTTCAACTTCATAGAAAATCCTGCTATCCTTAAAACAATAAAACATAGTTTTTTTTATGCCAAAAACAAAAAAAGGTTGCCAAAAAGCAAACCTTTCCTTAATCTTTTACAATATCTTTAGACATAACTAGGGCATTATCCCCATTTGCATAATAATTTTTCCTTACATAATCAAGTTTAAAGCCCATGTTTTTATAGAATGTTATTGCGTTTTGGTTATTCTCCCTAACTTCAAGCCAAAGATGAAATATGCCCCCTGTTTTGGCGTACTGCTCCAAAAAAGAAAGTAGTTTTGTGGCAATGCCCCTATTTTCAAAACCTTTTTTGGTGGCAATATTGAGTATATTAAAATCTTCGCCCTTTTCGCCAAATGTTTTCATCACAAACACGAAAGCCAAAACCTTACCACCATCCACTGCAACAAAAGCAAAATGGTTTTCTTTTTGAAGTTCTTCTTTAATCAAATCTGCTTGCCAGCCATGCACGCCAAACTGCTCGGCAGAAATTTCTATTACCTCATCAAGGTGCTGGGGCAAAAATTTTTCAATTTTCAGCATTTTCTTCCTTCTTTAAAAGATTTTCTTCTGCTTGAGAAAGCCTTAAATAGACCGGTGCAAGATTTTGTCCATTAGCAAACTGCCCTTGTTCAATCATTTTTTTTGTAAGAGAAAGCAAAGTTTCAGCACTTGGCTCAACAAAAGCGTCCACTTCGCTTAAGTTTTCACTTTCAAGCCCAACCTTAAAACCTTTTGGCAATTCTTGCGTAAGACTTGCCTCTCCATAAGGCAAAAAGTTTTTGTATTCTTTCACAAAAAACCTGCCACTCAGTGCGTTCTGCACTGCACAAAAATCAGGTTGCTTTCCCCTTGATTGCCACTCATAACCCATAAGGTCAAGACTGTCAATTGCAACAGCCTTTATTTTTGGAAAGCATGCCAAAAACCCTTTTACAAGGGCAACGCCTACCCTAACCCCCGTAAAACTCCCAGGCCCAACAACAACGCCAATATAGTCAATAGCAGAAATGTCAAGTTCTGCTTCTAAAAGTGCATTTTCAATGGCTGGCAACACATTTTCGCTTGACTTTGCATTTGCATCCAAACTTACAAACACATTTTTTTTGCCACAAACTGCAATTTGTGCAGTCTTAAAAGCAGTGTTTAAACACAAAATGTTCATACAAGCCCCCTTGGCGAAATTTCAATAAGTCTTTTATTTTCGCCTTGTTTTGTGATTTTTACATCATACCTTCTTTCCGGCAAAATGTTTGGACAGTTACTTGGCCACTCCACAAGCGAAATGCCATCAAGGGTTGTTAAATCAAAATACTCTTCAAAGCCCATTGCATGAAACTCTTCAGGGTCTTCAAGGCGATAAAGGTCAAAATGGAAAAGTTTTGTTTTTGTGCCTTGATATTCGTTCATGATAGTAAATGTTGGACTGGTGATTGGCTCTTTAATTCCAAGACCTCTTGCAACGCCTTTTGCAAATGTGGTTTTACCTGCACCCAAATCCCCCTCAAGGGCAACAACGCAAGGTGCAAACAAACTTTTGGCAAACTTTTCTGCCACCAAAATTGTGTTTTCTTGATTTTCTGTTACAATTTGAATTTTCATAAAAATATAATAACATTTTCTTGCTCTGTTGTCAATCTCACAAAAAAAACAAAAATTGCACCAAGTGGTGCAATCTTTATTCTTTTTCTTCTGGCAAATCTGCCTTTTCTTGCTTTGCTTTCTCTTCAGTTGTGGTTTGATTTTCTTTAGGCTTGTCCACAAACCCAAGAACAACCAAAACACCACAAAAACCCATAATCACACTTTCCATCGCCACTTCATCAATCTTAAAACCAAAAAGATTGCCAAGCGAGTTTATAAAAAGAATGACAGCCGCAGAAAGAGAAACCCAAAATTTGTAACTTTTAAGCCTTTGTTTCATCTTGCCCTCTGCCCTTAAAAAACACCTTTCTTTTAATTTCACAAACATCTTCTTTGACATCATTA
>JAFQUU010000026.1 GCA_017408305.1 Clostridia bacterium
AAACTCATCATCAAAACTTTTGCCTGAAGTGTGCGTAATGGTAAACTCTTTGGTTTTAACCTTGCGTTTTGTAACCATATTTTTGTAAGTTACTTTTTGAAACTCAATTTGGCATTTGAATCCATCGCCCCTAAAGCCCTTGTAAGCAGTGCCTTTAATGTCAATTTTAAGTTTAGGTCTTGCAGCACGGATTACATTTTCAAGGTCAATAGAAAACTGTGTTGAAAACATTTCTTGAATGCCGTTTACAAGGTAAAAACTTTGGTCTTGAAGTTTGTCTTTTGGTGAAATATCAAGCATAAACAGTTCGCTTTTCCTAAACCTTGCAACCGTTGGCAAAAATGCAAGTTTTTCAATCTTTAGGTAGTGCTTGTCATTTTCAATTGTCCTATAAAGAAGTACACCTGTTTTTGTTAATAGGTTGTCAGGTGTGTCATAAAATGTCATATTCCACTTGTTTTTTGTTTCATATGCAAACTTGTCAATGCCCAGTTTATGTGTAATCGAAAGCAGTTTTTTTTCACCATTTTCGGTTATCATATCATAAACTTTAACGCCATGTGATTTTTGATTGGTTAATTTTGCCATAAAAATCCCCTTTATAAATAAATTGTACAAACTTGCAAAAAAAAAATCAAGCATTTAAGTGGTCGTTGTTGTTTTTTTTACTGTAACCCCTTGCAAATTTAAAATTTGTATGCTATAATGGCAGGGTCTTTCAAAGAAAAGATAATATTCACCCAAAAAAAATCCTTGCGTATCCTTGCCAAGCATATTGGTTTCAGTGCAGGGTCTAAAAGTTTTTGGGGGTGAAAAAAGGAGGAAAAAATATGTCTGTTATTTCTATGAAACAACTGCTTGAAGCAGGCGTACACTTTGGTCACCAATCAAAGAAATGGAATCCAAAAATGAAACCTTTCATTTTTACAGCACGCAACAACATCCATATCATCAACTTGGAAGAAACATCTGCACAAGTTGACAAAGCGTATGAATTTGTTAAAAACCAATGCACTGGTGGCGGCACCATTTTGTTTGTTGGCACCAAAAAACAAGCCCAAGAAGTTGTTAAGGAAGAAGCACTTCGCAGTGGTATGTTTTATGTAAACACACGCTGGCTTGGTGGCACACTTACAAACTTTAAAACAATAAAGTCAAGTATCGAACGCCTTAACAAACTTAATCAAGCAGAAAAGGTTGGAGAGTTTGACCTTTTGCCTAAGAAAGAAGCAACACTTCTTCGTGCACAACGCGATAAACTTGAAAAAAATCTTGGTGGCATCAAAGAAATGCACACTTTGCCATCAGTGATTTTTGTTGTTGACCCAACTGTTGAACGCATTTGCGTGCGTGAAGCAAACGCCCTTGGCATTCCTGTTGTTGCAATCGTTGACACAAACAGCGACCCTTCAGACATCGCTTGCGTAATTCCTGCAAACGATGATGCTGTACGCAGTGTAAAACTTATTACAAGTGCACTTGCTGACGCTGTGATTGAAGCCAAAGAAGGCATCAGCCCAAAAGCCGTGGCAGAAGTTGAAGAAGAACTTGTTGACATCAAAACCGTACTCGACAAAACAGTTCCAAACTTGGAACTTGCTGAAAGTGGCGATGAAGAAAAAACAAAAACTCGCAAGAAAAAACCTGCAAAAAAACCTGTGGCAAAAACCACA
Source organism: Clostridia bacterium (assembly GCA_017408305.1). GTDB lineage: Bacteria > Bacillota > Clostridia > Christensenellales > UBA1242 > UBA5489. The sequence continues at coordinate 1,674 of JAFQUU010000026.1, forward strand.
GAAAAATCAGCAGATGAAAAAGCAAAACCTGCTGAAAACAAGGAGGAAAAATAATGTTCACTGCTAAAGATGTTTCAGCCCTTCGTGCAGCCACTGGTGCTGGTATGATGGACTGCAAAAAAGCATTAGAGGCAACAGACGGCGATATGGACAAAGCAACCGTATGGCTTCGTGAAAAAGGTATCGCAGCAGCAGCCAAAAAATCTGACAGGATTGCTGCAGAAGGTATTGTGGCTTCTTACATCCATATGGGTGGCAAAATTGGCGTGCTTGTTGAAATCAACTGCGAAACAGACTTTGTTGCAAAAAGTCCTCGCTTTGCTGAACTTGCAAAAGATGTTGCAATGCAAATTGCAGCAGCAAAACCAACCTATGTAAATATTGAAGATGTTGACCCAAGTGCCCTTGAAAACGAAAAAGAAATTCTTCGTAATCAAGCACTTAACGAGGGAAAACCAGAACACATTGTTGACAAAATGGTTGAAGGCAGAAT
>JAFQUU010000004.1 GCA_017408305.1 Clostridia bacterium
TCACAGTTTTTCTTGACAAGGTCTTTAATTCCAAAACCTTCGCTTCCAATCACAAGTGCAATTGGCCCTTTAAGGTTTGTTTTGTAAATGTTACTGCCACCAAGTTCAAGCCCAAACACCCAAAGCCCTTGGCGTTTTAAAAAGTCCAGCACCTGAGATAGATTTGTTTCACGAGCAATAAGCATATTAGAAATTGCCCCAGCACTTGTTTTGTAAACAGTTTCGTTTACGGCACAAGCCCTGTCTTTTTGAAGCACAATTCCATGCACGCCAATTGCTTCAGCAGTTCTTATGATTGCCCCCAAATTGTGTGGGTCTGCAATCTCGTCAAGCACCAGTACAAATGGCAGTTCATCTTTTTGTTCTGCGCGCACCAAAATGTCTGTAAGTGTGCAGTAATTAAAATCAGTGATTTCTGCAATCACGCCTTGGTGTTTTGGTGTGCCAACTTTTTTTGTCAGCATTTTTTGATTGTCAAACCCAAGTTTGATTTTGTTTTTGCGTGCAATTGAAATAAGTTCGTTTAAGATTTTATCTTTCGTGCCGTTTTCGAAGGTGATTTTGTTGATGGTTTTGCCACCAATGATTGCTTCTCTAACAGCATTTTTTCCGTAAATTAACATACTTTCTCCTTTAAATTCTCAAGGCCCAAATTCAAAAGTTCTTCAAGCCTTGCAAACTCCCCTTTTGCAAGCAGCCACCCAAGTAAACACTCAAGGGCAGTGGCTTTTTTATATTCCTCCAGCGACAAATTTTTTGGTGGTTTGTGGGTTTTTGTGTTCCGTGCACGCCTTACAATGTCAAGTTCTTCCTCTGTTAGCATATTGACAATATCATCAAGCATTTTGCTTTGGCCACTGCCACTGCAAACCTTGCTTGCAAGTTTGTGAAGGTTATTAACCTTAGTAAAACCATTTTCCAAAAGTTTTGTCCTTACTGCAAGTGTGTGCACAGCATCGCCCAAAAATGCGAACGCCAAAACTGGCGTTTCAAGTGGTTTTAGACCTTGAGGCACAAAAATACTCTTTAAACTTTTTTCCATAATATTTCCTTAAAAATTTTGTCGAAAACCCCTAAAAAGTGCATAACTTCGTTAAGTTATCCACATTTCCACAGAAGTTATCAACATTTCCACAATGGCGAGATAATTTTATAAACAGGGACTTCGCCGTTTTCGGTGCGTACTTTTTCAGAGATTTCAACGCCAGCAATCGCCAAAATTTCTTTACCACTTGCAAGCACAGGAAGGTTGTCCCTAAGCCTTGCTGGGATTTTTTTGTCGATAAGATAGTCCTTTAGTTTTTTGGTGCCACCACCAAACTTGGTAAAGGTGTCGCCACGCTCACGGAACCTCCAAACAGCATCTTTTGGCAATTTTTGAGGCGAGATTATCAGTTCGCCAGGTTTAAGGGTGAGAATTTTGCTTTTCTTAACCCAAATTTTGCCAAAACCAGCCACTTCAAATGTGCCAATTTCAAAAGGTTTTTCAAGTTTAGGTTTTTCCTTAAAGTTGTTTGTAAGTGTGATGTAGTCATACTCCTTAAAGGCAGTAACCTTCATCGGCAGTTTTATCTTTTTGCCGTTATCAGAATTTAGGGCAAGGTCCATAATCATGCCAATATGCACACGTTCAATATCTTTTTTAACGCCAATGCTTTTAAGTGCGGTAAAAATCATCCTTGACACAATTGATGATGGATATAAAAAGTAAGACACTGGGATTTTTGCAAGGCGTTCTTCATAAATTATTGCATCTTCAAAAAGTTGCCCTGCAATATATTCGTTGTCTTCTTTGCAGGCTTTGCCAAATTCCACTATTGCGTTTACTGCGTTTGGCCAACGCTCCTTAATTAGTGGTAAAATTTGATTTCTGATAAAGTTTCTTGAAAACTGGTTGTCAGCGTTTGTTTGGTCGTCTTTGTAAGGAATATCGTTTATAAAAATATAGTCAAGAATTGCTTTTTTTGTGGTTGTCAGCATAGGGCGAATATATACGCCTTCACGCTCAAAGTCCATACCCTTGGCACCTTGCACGCCTGCACCCCTAAAAATGTTTTGCAGGATTGTTTCGGCTTGGTCATTTTGATTGTGTGCAATGGCAATTTTGTCTGCAACATCTTTTTTAAGAAGTGCTTCAAAAACCCCATACCTTGCTTCTCGTGCTGCTGTTTCAATAGACAGATTTTTTTGGCTTGCCAGTTTGTTTACATCAATCTTAAATTTGTAAGCCCTGATGCCATGCTGTTTGCAGTAGGTCATAACAAAGTTTGCGTCCTCGCTACTATTTTCACGGAGTGAATGGTCTATATGCACGGCACAAATGTCAATGTCAAGTTCTGTTTTATGTGCGTTTAAAAAGTGCAGTAGTGCCATGCTGTCGCTTCCACCACTGGTTGCCACTGCAACCACTTGCCCTGGTTTTAAAAGTTTATGCTCTTTAATGTTTTTAAGTATGTTTTCCATAATTGTCCCTCTTCTTGCCTTTTGTGAATAACTAATTATATATTATTTTACACTTTTTGACAAGGATTTTTGGGAATTCTTAAATTAAAGTGCTAAAAGCCTTGGTTTCTTTATTAGATTTATATGTTATTTCAACGGTTTCGCCTTGATTAAGTTCATAAATTGCTTTTCTTAAATCAAGAGTGGTTTTTATGGCTTTTCCGTTTATGTGCGTAATCACATCGCCAGCCTTTAAAGCAGTTTTTGCAAGTGGAGAAGAAGGGTCTATATCCACAACAAACACGCCTTCGGCTTCTTCGCTTAGCCCATTAAATTTTGCAAGGCTTGCATCATGCCCAAACACACCCAAATACACTTTTTCAAATTGTGAGTCAGGCAAAAGCCTTGATATCAGTGAAGTTGCTGTTTCAATTGGTATTGCAAAACCAATGCCTTCGGCATCACTGGCTTTTAGGCTGTTTATGCCAATCACTTTGCCTTGCGTATTAATGAGTGGCCCTCCAGAATTTCCACTGTTTATGCTTGCGTCATGCTGAATGAGGTTTTGCATATAGGTTGTATAGCCTCCAAGGCTTGGAATTTCAATTGTGCGATTGAGCGCAGAAACAATCCCTTTTGTAAAGGTATGCTGAAATTCAAGAGAAAGTGGCGTGCCAACTGCCAAAACATCATCGCCAATAAAAACATTTTCAAGTGGCGATGTGTCAAGATAAGGCAAGTTTTTCTTTGCCTTCAAAAGTGCAAGGTCAACGCCTTGGTCTCCCCAAATATATTCTGCAGAAACAGTTGATTTGTCGGCAAGATAAAGCGTTAAGTTTTTTGCACCACTTATCACATGAAAGTTTGTAATCACATATCCACCATCTGCAATTGCAACCCCACTGCCAATGCTTTGCCCATTTTTCAGTTTTGCAGAAATGCCAACAATTGCCCCCTTAACAGTTTCGGCAATCTCGCTTGAAGAAAGTTTTTGGCTGGTTGAAATCAGCCTTGGGGTCATATCAACTTTTTCAATAGTGGTTTGTTGAGTGGTGCAACCACAAAAAGATATGCTTGAGAGTACACACAAAAAAAGTACAAGTTTTTTCATAACTGCTCCTTGAAAAGAAGCAAAACTTGTACATTTAAATCCAAAACACGTTTTTTGGCCTTGTGGTTGCAACATCAATCCTGATATGCGTGCCTTCAACAATCCCACTTGAAGCCAAAATGTCTGTAATGAAGTCGTACGCCAAGTCTGGCGAATTGTTTTCTGTGCTTAAGTGTGAAAGCACAAATTGTTTGCAACCGTTTTGTGCAAGTTCCATAATTGCGTTTGCACACGCAAGGTTTGACAAATGCCCATTATTTCCAAGTATTCGTTTTTTAAGGTAAATTGGATATTTTGGGTTTTGTGCAAGAATGTCAGGGTCGTGGTTGGCTTCCAAAAAAACAAGGTTGCTGTTATACAAGTTTTGCAAAAGTTCAGTTGTAGTATGCCCCAAATCCGTAAAAATACTTACCTTTTTTTTGTCTTCCGAAATCACATATCCAGTACACCTTTCAACATCATGTGGCACTTCAATTGGCAAAATCTTAAGGTCTCCTAGCACAAACGCTTCATCAATAAAAACTTCAATGTCATGGTCTTTTTTCAGTTTGTTAAAAAGTGGATAAAACCCGTCCCTATGCACAAAAACTTTTGTCCCAAACTTGCCAGCAAAAACATCAATGCCTTTTATGTGGTCGCTGTGTTCGTGCGTAACCAAAATGGCGTCAATGTCAGCCCCACCTACGCCCAAAAGTGCAAGGCGTTTTTCAATTTCTTTACATGACAAACCACAATCCACCAAAATTTTGGTGGTTGTGCTTTCAATATAAGTGGCGTTTCCATCACTGCCAGAAGACAAATTGCAAACTTTCATTTTTTGCAGTATAGCAGTTCACCCAAAAAAAATCAAGCACACGCAAAAATTAACAACACCCTGTTTTCATATCAAGACAATAATTTGAATATAGTTGTTCTATGGCCAAAGATTTTTATAATTTAAGTGTTGGCGAATGCCTAAAAAATTTAAATACCACCAAAGATGGTTTGCCTTTAAAGAACCGAGATGTGCTTCTAAAAACAAACGGTTTCAATGAACTAAAAGGCACGCCAAAACAGCCCCCTATAAAACTTTTTTTAAAACAATTTAAAGATGTTATGACAATAATACTTCTTATTGCTGCAATCATTTCAATGTTTACATCTGTGTTTTCTCACGCAACCAGCGAACTTGTTGATGGATTTATTATTCTTGGCATAGTTTTTTTCAACGCCTTCATTGGTTTTTGGCAAGAGCAAAAAGCCCAAAAGTCTATGGAAGAACTTAAAAAACTCA
>JAFQUU010000027.1 GCA_017408305.1 Clostridia bacterium
AAAAATATTTTTTGGTTTATTTGGAATTTTGAAATAAAAAATAGTGGAAGGTTTTTCCACTATTTATTTTCAGGAGGCCCAAGCAGATGGCATTGTTCGGTTGTTGATAAACCACTCGGTTTCTTTTAAAAGGCGATTGTTGTTAGAGCAATTAACTTCAGGAAGTCCGTTTTTAGAAGATGTAACAACAATGTTGCCATTCATTGTCCAAGTTGGGTTTTGCTCTTTTATGTCAGGGAACAGGGTGGTTACATAAACTTTGTCGGTGTATGGTGCAACACGGTCAATAAATGCTTGTGTTGGGAATTCGTTGCCAACATTTGCACCAAACTCTGTTGTGCCAGCACAACAGCAAACGCAAATAATGTCTGGCTTGATTTGGTTCATAAGGGCAGTTGTGCTTGAAGTTTTACTGCCATGGTGCCCACCCTTGTAAAGCACGCATTTTGGAAGTCCACCGTGATGTTGGTTATAATATTCCACCAAATGTTCTTCGCCGTGTTTTTCAAGGTCACCAGTCATCAAAAAGTGTCTGTCTTCGCCGTGGTGGAACATCACGCAAACAGAGTAATCATTTTCTTCTCCGTTTGCAGAGTGGTCGTAATAATAGTTATACAAAATTTCCATTTGGATATTGTCGGTTAGGTTGTAAATTCTTTGTCCGCCATTTTGGTTGTTATAGCACTCAAGTGCAGTGTAATGTTTTGCACCTTGTGCAATTTCTGCATCTCTTGCTTCTATGTAATCATTATAAATTGAAGATGATGCTTCTGTTTTAGGAAAGTCAATAATTGTTCCAACTTCATATCTTGAGAATATGCCACCACCATTTGTGCCACTGTCAACAAATGCTGCAATGTGGTCTTGGTGGGCGTGTGTTGCAATCACAAATTCAAGTTTGCCATCAGGAACATGTTGGTCTAAGTAGTTTCCAATTGTTACGGCAGAATCTTTTCTGCTGCCTGCATCAATCAAAATGTCAACGCCACCTGCGTTTATGTATGTGCTGTCGCCTGTATATTCGTTGCCAACTTCAAGGAAGTGAAAACTTAAGTTTCCACTAACAAAAACATCGCTTTGTGGCTTGTTGATTACGCAGTAGCCCACAACGCTCATTACAGCCCCAATAATAAATGCAAGGATTGAAACAAAAACATTAAACCAAACGCTTTTTTTGCTTTTCTTTGCCACCGCGTTTATGCCTTTGTCTATTTTTTTGTCAATTTCTTTTTCGGCCTTTTTTTGTGCTTTCTTTTTGGCTTGGTTTGCCCTGCGTGTTATCCAACCCTTGATTGCCCTTTGGCTTGCCTTGTCAAAATCGTTATTTGCCATTATTCACCTGCCTGAACTGATATAGTACGATATTTAATCACTGTGCCAAATTTTAGGTGGTTAAGTGTATATTTAATATAATATTCGCCTTCTTCTGTAAGGTCTATTTCATAAACTCCGTTTTGGTTTGGTAAATTGCTGTCAATTTCTACGCTGGCAGAAATGTCTTCGCCAAATGCAACTGCTTTTATGCCCTCTTCTGTGTAGGTGGTTGTGCCTGTGCCAACTTGATATGTAATTGCTTTTTGTCCTAAAACTTCAATTGTGTCATTTTTGCAAACTTGCCCCATTGCCAAAAAGCCTGTAAGAAGCCCAAAGGCAAAAAACGCAATAAGAAGAACAATTGTAACCGGTGAAAATTTTCTTGCTGTTTTTAATATTTTCTTTTGTTCAGATTTTGTAAGACCCATATTAAAATTCTCCTTTTATTCTTTTATGAAAAGCGACTGCTTTTCGCTAATATTTTAACAAATGTTTTAAGTCTTTTCCAAACACTTTGGCGTGCTTTTTTTTCTATTGACAGATTTTTGTTTTCGTGATATAAAAAAGGTAATAACAGGGGAAATGCTTGTGATAAATTTGAAAGACAAAATAAAGATTAAAAATATCGATGTCAAAATGGGGCTGGTAAAACCTCTAGATTTAAAAAGTTATGGCATCAAAATTCCTGAAAATCTTAAAAGGCTTGCTGTTTTTTCATTAAAGGAATTTATTGTTATTGATGATGAGAAACTTGAGTTTGTGCCACTAAGGAAAATAACCCCAAACCAAAAATATTTGTTTGAAGAAGATGTTGATTTGAAATCAAGAACTCCGTTTGTGTCAAAATATGAACTCGAAAGTTTTTTTTCTGAACACGAACAAAATTATGGCATCAGTTTTGATTGTTTGGTAGAAAAGAATAAAGAATTTTTAGCCACCCAACTTGAAATGCTTTCACAAAGGATTTGGCGTGAACAACAAGGCCCACTTGCAAAGTTTTTTAAGGGCGAAACCCAAAAAATTGATGATGATGTTTTGATAGATAGAAACAATATTTCAATTAAATCCATAATCTCTACAACAACAAGATTGAAAGAAAATGGCTTTAAAGTGCCATCTGGGCTTCAAGCAAAGGTGGTTATTGATGAACTGGCAATTTTAAGTGCAAACAAAATGCTTTTTGTGCTTGCATGTGAAAATGATGCCACAATGATAAGAAAAACCAAGAAAACAAAAAATTTTTGGCAGATTGAGCCTGCATCGTATGAACAAGAAAAACTTGACCAAATTTTGGGCAAAGAAACTGAAAAACCGATAAGTTTTGCTGAACTTAGTGCAGTAAATAAGTGGTATGTTGAGAGGCAACTTCAAAAAATGGCAAAGTTTGAAAAACAAGGAGAAAAATATGAAAGATTTTAAAGTTGATATAAAAGATTTGATTTTGGTCAGCGTGGATAAAAAATTTAAGGATTACGCAGAAAAACCACTTGGGTTTTATTTGGAAGAAGAGTTTATTCCAAGAGGCAAGGTCAAAGAACTTGCAATTTTGAATAAGGATAGAACACGCTTTATTTTGGTGAGTGAGTTTGAAGAGCATAAAATTCGGGCTGTTTCAAATTTTGTGCAGATTAATAGCGTTGGAGAATTCGATTTTGAATATCCTGATATTTACACAATGCCAAGCCCAGCGGCAACCTTTACGCTTTCTAAAGAAGAAATTGAGTTTGGTGCAGACTTTTCAGTGTTAAAACAAAAAAATCAAGAATTTGCTCAAGCCCAGTTTAAAACTTTTATGCAAGAGTGGAACAAGGCCAAAGGTGATGCGGTAAAACGCAAGGTGCTTGAGGAAAGTAGGGAAATTTACTTGGATTTTTAGGAGGAAGAAAATGGATAAAAACTTTAATGTTGCGTTTAGAGATATTATTATTGTAAGTGTGCCAAGAGATGAAATGTGCTATCCAAATGGCAAACAAATTGGAAAGGGAATGATAAAGGAATATGCAATCTTAAGTAAGGACCACAAACATTTTGTATTGGTTGCAGAGTTTGAAAAAGCCATTATTCGCCAAACAAAAGATTATGTCTTGTTTGATGGTAGCACAGACAGGTTTGTGTTTTCAAGGCCAGAATTTTACGAGGGTATTTGTACAAGTCCATTAAAAAATTTTTACTTTTGTGTGAATTCGAGAGAAACGAAAAATTGTGCAATTTCTTTTAGGCGTCTTAAAAAGCAAAATCAAAAAGAAATCAAGGCCCAATTGAAGAAACTTATTTTTACACGAGAAAACAAAATTGAGCAAGACCGAGAAAAATATCAAAGTGTGTTTGATAAATAGGAGGCAAAGTATGGAACAAAATATTTTAGTGCCTGTGGACAGGCTAGTGCTTGTGTCTATGGCTCAGGAGTTAAATGGATTTTTGGATTATGGCGTAAAACTTGATGGCGAGTTTCCTGAAGACTTTGTTGTGCCAAGAAGCGTCGTTTATGAAATTGGACTTTTAAGTAACGATGGAGAAAGGTTTAAACCCATTCGGCTTTTGGCAAGTGGCGAGGTTTTTGCGATTGCTGAAGAAAGGTTTGTGCCAATCGAAAACGGCAAGATTTATTTCTTGCAGGCAAACAATAATGTTGGCGAAAGAAGTTTTACAAAAGAAGAAATGAAAAACGGCGTAACTCTTGAAAATTTACATAAACTTAATCAAGAAATTTTATCGTTGCAAATGAACAATAATCAAATACTTGAAGAAGTTAAAAAGACAAATTATAGGCGATACATAGAGTCAAGTTGGCAAAAGGATTATAAGGGTTATCACGAGTATAAGCCAACATATAAATACTGGGAAACTGCAAAATTTTTGCCGGAAGATTTAATTTTGGTGTCAGTTCCGGAATATAAAACTAGGTTGCAAAACTATATGTTAGATAATGAAAATTTCACGTATTTAACATTTAGGCGTGGTGGTATTGTGTCAAAAGGTCAGGTTTTTGAATATGCGATTATCAATAAAGATAAAACCCGATGCAAACTTGTGCGTGGATTTTTTACAGAGCAACACGTGTATGACCTAAAAGATGTGCAAGTGGCAAAGGTTTGGCCCAATGGTTATATTGAAACCAAAAACAAGGTTATAATTGAAGGCTATTTAAGAGGTTGGGATGACTATCGCATTGCACCGTGCTATCCAAACGGAGTAAGATTCTCTACGTTAAACGAAATAAACACACACTTGGTGAAAAGGTTTATGAGTGATAACTTTATCAGATATCGTCAAGTTGTGTCAAAACGAGAGGTTTTGCAAAGCAAAAAGAAAGCAATGGAACGCAGAAAAGAACAAAGCGAAAAGTATAACAATTTTTAACAAACGATAAAGTTTTAAAGGAGAATACGAATGAAAATAAATATTGATGATATTGTTTTGGTGGCAGTGCCAGAAAGCACAAAAAAATATCGTGAGTATGGCATTAAATTGCCTGCAGGACAAAAAGATGATTTTCAGCTTTCAAGGGGCTTGGTGTGGGAACTCGGCGTTTTAAACCACCAAAAAAACCACTTCAAAACCGTAAGGGAGATTGACTCAAATGGTTATTATGTTGTGGGGGAGGGCTGTGTGAAAAAGTCAAGGTATAACGCTTTTACGGTAAAAATTGGTGGGGTGCAGGAAAGTTTGTGGCTTAAAAATCCAACAGATGTTTGCCCTGACTGGATAGATGTCAAAACACTTCATCAAAAAAACAAGGCACTTATAAAATCGCAACTTGACCCTGTTTTAAATCAAAAAATTGCTGAAAATAAAAAACTTTTAAGGGCAAAAAAATTAAGGGAAGAACTTTTAAAGGATAGACAAGAATACTTAAATTTTTAAAAAAAACAATATATTTTTAAATAAAAATAAAATATTTTAAGAATAAAAAAATTAGGAAAGTAGATTTTCCTAATTTTTTCAATTATTTTTTATTTGATTTTTTTGCTGTGGCTTTTGCTTTTGAAACTGGTTTTTTGTTACCTGTTTTTTTTGTTACAACTTTTCTTGTTGCTGATGTTTTAACCACAGGTTTTTTGGTTTCTTTTTTTGAAGTTGTTTTTTCTTCTTTTGGTTCTTCTTTAATTACTGCATTTGTTTCAATGATCACTTCGCCTGGTGCTTCTTCATCAACCTTTTCTGCTGGAACTGCTTTTTTGATTTTTTCAGGTGCAGTAGAAACTTCTTCGTGTGCAATATCTTGTGCGCCAAGATATGATGCAATTGTGCCAATAATGAGTCCACCCATTGCTAGCCAAAGTGGGAATGTGCCAACAATTGCTTGGTATGCATCTGGGAATGCGTCAAGGTTGAGGCTTGCATGGTTGATGCAAACAAATGTGATTGCAGAAACAACAAATCCAATTGTGCCAACAAGTGCCACGCCAAATGCAATTTTGTTGCAAAGGCCATATTGCTTAATTTCAAAGCCAGACATTTTTAAGATTGTAAGAACAACAGAAAGAATCAGTCCCACAAAACCCAAGATAAGATAAGAAGATGCAAATGCACCAGTTATTCCAATGTAGGTTGCAAACAGGTCAAGCCCTGCAAAGTTGGTGAACACGCCAAACGCCCCATCAACCCTGTGCAAAATGCCACATTCATAAACATAGTTAAACAGTGGAAAGAAAAGTGCAATTGCAACTGCAAGTGTGCTTACAGCCAAAACAATTGGATAAAGCCAATTTTTAACTTTCATAAACTCCTCCATATTAAATATATAATAATATTTCTTAATTTGCAAATTATTTTGACTGCGTTTTGAAATTTTTGATAACATTTTTTAGTATCTCCAAATGATATTCTTCTTGCACCAAAACTTGTTGCAAGAGTTTTTTTAGGTTAAGGCTTCCTGTTTTTTTAATGGCTGTTTTGTATGAAATAATCATATTCTCTTTTAGAGTGATATCTTCAAGCAGTATGTCAAAAGCGTTTGTTGCATAAGCAATGTTTTTGCCACTAAAATATTGGTTTTTTGTGTTTTTAAGTTCAGGTTTGCCGCCTAAAAGCGTAATGACTTTGCCCAGAAGCATAAAGTGTGAGTTTTCATGACTAGAAATTTGTTTTAAAGTGTTGCCAAGCGAAATATTATATGCAAGCAAAACTTGGCATTGAAAAGATGTTTGCAAAAAAGAAGATGCTTCCTGAAAAAACAAATCTTGAAAAGTTTGATTGTAGAATTTGTTTGGCGATATGGCCTTAAAGATGGTGTCCAAATTTTGCATTTTCAGTATATATGCTTATATGCTTTAAGATGTTAAAATTGGATTTATTGTCATTCTAAATTCAATTTCGCTGAGATAATCTTCTGGATTTGCAAGTCCTTCATGCCAGTCCCTAAATTTTTTGCCTTGTTGGTTGTTTAGGGTTGCATAGACGCCAAAAACATCAGTTTTGTCGGCAATGATTTTTTGTAAAAACAAAGCAACTTTGCCTCTTAAAGTTTGTGAAATAGCGTTTTTTAGTTCTGTGCTTAAAGGGTTTATGTCGTTGTAGTAATACTCCTTATAAATTTCTTCACCCATAACAGATTCAAGTGCAAGCGAAACAAGCGAGTCAATCTCAAAAACAGGTTTGTTGTTTTCAAAACTTGTTACAAAAGCCAGTTTGTTTGTAATGATATTGAATTCAAGACTTGCGTTTTGAAAGTGCTGGTCTGTAAAGTTTTCAATCGTAAAATAAATGTTGTGAGAGCCGTTTGTTACAAGGTTAAACCCTAAAACATCTTGGCTTTCCAAGGTGTCCAAATACTTACCTTTTTTAATGAGCCCTATTTTACTTAAACTTTTTATGCGTTTTGGGCCAGTGTCTTCGCCACTGGTTGCAGGTTTTCCAGAGTTGCCACCTGTGGAAGCAGGGCTTGTGCCACCACTGCCACCACTCGAGCCACCACCTCCACCACCCCCACTTTGCAGTGTTTGTTCGCCGTCTGGGTTGAGTTCAAGTTCTGCCATGGCAATCATGGATGTTTGGGAAGGTCCAAAATACCCCTTAAAAAAACTTTCAAGATTGCTGTCTGAAAAATAGGTGTTTTTTGCGTTGTAAATCAAAACTTCTTCTAGGCCATAACCAGATGAATTTATGCGTTCTTTTTCAAAATTCAAAAGGTCCTTTGCTTTGCCGGTGGTGCAAATCACAAAAGTGTCGTTTGCAACATTGGGGTCGCGATAGAAATAGTCAAGATATTTTTGAAGACCTGATTCGGCAAGTTCTTGGCTTACAACAATGGTTGTTGTGTGTGTTAATGCACTTTGTCTGCCTGTGATACTGCTGATATTGAATAGTGCAAGTGCAACATTTGGTGCAGTGGTTGAGGTTACGATATAAGTTTTTTTGTACTTGTCGTTTTGACTAGACACATGACTAAGCACCGAAAGTTCAATTCCGTTTTCTGCAAGGTCCACGCCAACAGAAGCAATGTGTTGGCGTTCAACGCCCTCGGGTGGTGCAGAAATGCTGGTTGGCAAATACACAATCAAAATAAAGATAAGAACCAAAATTATGGGTTTTGAAATCAGTGCCATTACTTTGTTTTTCATTTAGCACCTCGCTTTTTCTTGTAGGTCAGTCCAAAAATCACAAACAAGATTGGTATAACCACGCTTATGAATATTGAAAAATATGTCAGGTAGTTAGAATAAAAAATTACAAGGTTGTTTGCGTTGTTGAAAACAATGTAGGCCATAAGCACCAAAACGATGTTGATTACAATCAGTGGTTGTGCTTTGTGCCCAAAAGGCAAAACTTGTTTTAAGGAGTCGCTGGCACAATAAATCATCATGCCAATTTGAAAATAGATTATAAACATTATGGCACTTATTGGCACAATGTCGAACTTGCCAACTGTGCCGTATTCACTGACAAACTGGATAATGTCAAGCAGTGCATATGTGTGTGCAAAAGAGGTTGTTTGAAAAGTTATGAAATATACAACAAAAACCCCAAGCACCAAAGCAAATGAGAAAAGGGTGTATCCTATCAGTTGCTTTGGCGTTTTTTCATCAAACTGCACTTTGTCTATGATGTACATAAAAAACAGTAGGTCTCCAAACCAAAAAGTGTAGCGATAAGTGGCTTCCAAAAATCCAGAAAAACCGTTTGATGTGATAACCGAAAAAGAAAGGTTGTCACTGCTAACCACGCACACCAAAAGGCACACCACGATAAGAGCCATAATAAGCACATAAAAAATTTCAAGCGTTCTGCCAACTGCTTTAATGCCTTTATAGGCAAACGCTGTTACTGGTGGCAATATGCAAACCAAAAAAATTGCAACGGTTGCCTCGGTGTATAGGCTTCTTTTAAGAAACGAAAAACTTTCTTGCAAAAGGTAAATTGCTTTTAAAAGGAAAAATAAAAATAATAAAAAAATAATTATTTTTGTAAAAGTTTTACCAATTTTATTTTCAAAAAAATTAAAAAATGAAATATTTTTATTTTTTTTCTTTATTTTTATTAAAAATAATAAAAAAATAAATTCAAGAAGAAAAATAATTAAAACGCTTAAAATGCCACCTGCATTGTTTGAAGAGTATAAAAGTGAAGGCAAAACCAAAAGTTTTGATGCAAGAATCATAACTGAACAAAACAAACTGCATTGTCTGCCTGTAAGTGTATTGGTCATTTTTTCACCTTCTTTTTGCTTTGGCGTGTTTTGTTGTTTGTGCGTATGCTTTCGGGGCGTCTTTTCATTTTGGGAAGGGGGTTAAGAAGCAGTCCATCCTTAAGGTCGGCTTTTTTTCTTGGTGCATATGGTGCAAGGTATGATGTGCCGTATTGGTTAAGTGATGCAAGATAATGCACAAAATAAAGCGTACAGCCAACAATCCCCAAAATGCCAACTGTGCCACCAACAATCAAAAACAATGCCCGAAGAAGCGTTACTTGTGCAATTTGGTCTGCAATTGTGTAAACGGCAATAATGCTCATTGCAATAATAATCACTCCTGGTGGCGAAATCAGTCCAGCACTTACACCAGTTTGTCCTAGGATTAACGCACCCACAATGCTTGTTGCAAGGCCAAGATATTGTGGCAGTCTTAGGCTGACTTCGTACAAAATTTGAAACAAAATCAAAATAAACAAAATTTCCATAAAGGGCGTAAAGGGCAGGCCTTCTGTGGTGTTTGAAATTGTGATTAAAAACCTTAGTGGCAAAACCTTAAAGTGATAAAGTCGAAGTGATAGATACAGTCCTGGAAGCACAACTGCAATAAAAAGCCCAAGCAGTCTTAGCACCCTTAAAAAACTTGAGTAGACGGCGTTGGTGTAGTAGTCGTTGGAGTTTTGTAAGTCCTCAAACACCATAAACGGAAGTGTAAGGGCAATGGGTGAGCCATCAACCAAAATTGCAACTCGTCCTTCCAAAAGTTTTGCTGTTACGATGTCTGGTTTTTCTGCAAGCCCTGCACGCTTGAAAATTGTGTTTTTGCCCTGAAAGTACGCCAAAATATAACTGCTGTCAATTACGCCATCAATGTTTATGCTTTCAATTTTTTTGCAAATTTCTTTTACGGTTTGTTTGCTTGCAATGCCATCAAGATGGCAAACCAAAATTTTTGTTTTTGTGTGTCTGCCAACCATAAAATTTTGAACAACAAAACTTGGGCTGGGCAGGCGTTTACGAAGCATTGCAATGTTTATGGCAACATTTTCTGTAAAGCCCATGCGTGGTCCGTAAATAACTGCAGAGGTTGGTGGTTCTGCAGGGCTTCTTGCTGGCACATTTTTTATGTCAACTAAAAGGCAAGTGCTGTCGCCCTCCAAAAAAAGTGCAACTTTGCCATCAAGCACCCCGTCCAAAACTTTTTTTTCTTCGGTTTCAAGTGTCATGTCAGCAAGCCTAATCACATCATCTTTAAGCATTTTAGTGTTTTCAATTGATTTTGCATTATAGATTGGGTTTAAAAGTGCAAGGGGAAGAAGGTCGTTGTTTACCAAACTTTTTATGTATAAAATTGCCAAACCTTTGTTTGCAACAGTAAAAGATTTGTCTATAACATCAAAACAGTTGTTAAGTTTTTGTTTTAAAACCTCAATATTTTTTGTGCAAGAAAAAAACATACTATCCCTTTGAAATAGTATGTTTGTTTGAAAAAATTTTTATTCAACAACATATATGATTTGCTGGCTTAGAACTGGCAAATAATATTCGTTGTCAAGTTCGGTGATTTGCACGCACAAACTGTACGCACCTTTTTGTGTTATCACTGTGCTAAGGTCAAACCAAAGGTTTGCAAGCCCATGCTTGTTGTTGTGAACAGTGGTGAAGTTTGTGGAAGTTTTGATTTCGTTTCCAAGTGTATAATGGAGAGTGTATTTTAGATTGAGTGTGTCTTCGTAGTGGTCAAAAGTGTTTACAAAAAGTTTGCCTTGGTTTTCGCCTGTGCCAAGTGTAAGTTCTGGTGCGTTAAGTGTTATGGTTGACTTATATGTTATTGTGGCTTTTGGACTTTTGTGGTTTTTGTTTGCACCTACATACTGGCAAACAATGCTGTATGTGGTTGCATCTGCCAAAATGGTGTTTGCATTAAATTCGTTGGCTGGGCTTTGGGTGTCGTGGCTTGTGGTTTCTCCTGCTTTTTGCACAGAGAAAAGATAGCCACTTGCATCAGAGTGTCTGTCAACATAAATCTTTTTTGTGCCATCTGCAAATTCAATCACTTGTAGGCCCGTTGGAGTGTCCAGAGTTGGTTGTTTTGGCCCTAAAACACCCAAGCCCAAAATGCCAACACCCACTGCCAAAATGGCAACAATTACAATTATGGCAATTATTACTTTCTTTTTCATTGATTATAGTTTATCACTTTTTTTAAATTAAAGTCAAATTTTTATGATTGCAACTTAAAAAATATTATTCGTAAGTAAAACAGGAAAAGCAATAAACAAAATTAAAAAATATTTAAAAATAAATAAAAAAATAATTATTTTTATTCCAAAATAATTATTTTTATTAAAATTTAATTGTTTTTATTTTCCACAGCAATTTTTATATTTTTTTCCACTTCCACAAGGGCAAAGGTCATTTCTGCCAATGGTTGTTTCTTTTTTTGCTTGGGTGGTTTCTTGACTGCCACCACTTGTTTTAAGAGTTGTGCCACTTTCAACAACATCAATTGGCTTAAAGATTGGTTGTTGTGTTTGGCTTACATTAACTCTTATGTTTGCATTAAGGGCGTGCATACAAGTGTCTTCTTGGATTTCTTCAACCATTTTGTCAAACAGTTCAAATCCTTCACGCTTGTAGGCAACAATTGGGTCCTGCTGACCGTATTGGCGAAGAAGAATTTCGTTTTTCATAATTGACATTTGGTCAATATGGTCCATCCATTTTTGGTCAACATTCATAATCAAAATCATGCGTTCAAAGTCTTCAAAGTTCCAGCCACTGATTTCAAATTGTGCCCTTCTGTCATCAAGGCGTGCGTTAAGCACCTTCACAATTTTTTCGATAAGTTCTTCAGGTTCGCAGTCATCAACAAATTCTGGTGTTACAAGGTTTGTGCCTTTTGGCAAAAGTTTGTCTTCAAGGCCGTTGTTAAGTGCAGTTAAGTCCCAATCATAACTTGGTTTGTTATAGTCGATATATGTTCTTACGATACTTGTAACATAGTCTGGGAACATCATTGTGATTTGTTTGTCAACATCTTCGCCATCAATAATTTTGTTGCGTTCTGCATAAATAAGTTCGCGTTGTTTGTTGATTACATCATCAAATTGAATAAGGTTTTTACGCTGTGCATAGTTTTGGTTTTCAATGCGTTTTTGGGCTTTTTCAATTTGTTTTGAAAGCATACGCATTTGAAGTGGTGTGTTGTCATCAACCTTTAAAAATGTTGCAACTTTTTTAAGCCACTCGCCACCAAACCTACGCATAAGGTCGTCTTCAAGGGCGATGAAGAACACGCTTGAGCCAGGGTCGCCTTGGCGTGCTGCACGCCCACGAAGTTGGTTGTCGATACGCCTTGATTCGTGGCGTTCTGTACCGATTGTGTGAAGTCCACCCAGTGCAACAACTTCTTCACGGTTTTTGTCTGTTTCGGCCTTAAATTCGGCATAGTATTTTTGATATGTTTCGCGTGCATGAAGTTGTTCTTCTGTTAGATTTTGTGCAACAAAACTTGTTGCAATGTCAATTTCTTCATCAGTAAAGTTTTCGTTTTTCATGCGTTCTTTGGTTAAAAACTCTGCGTTTCCACCAAGCAAAATGTCAGTACCACGACCAGCCATGTTTGTTGCAATTGTTACTTTGCCTTTTTTGCCGGCCTGTGCAATGATGGCACTTTCTTGTTCGTGGTTTTTGGCGTTAAGCACAGTATGTTCTATGCCACGCTTTTTAAGGTATGACGACAAAAGTTCACTTTTTTCGATAGACACAGTGCCGATAAGGATTGGTCTGCCTGTTGCATGGACTTCTTCAACCTCATCTGCAACGGCGTTAAATTTTCCATTTACGGTTGTATAGACAATGTCTGGTTCATCACGCCTTATGTTTGTGCGGTTTGGTGGTATGCTTACAACATCAAGTTTGTAGATGCCGTTAAATTCTGCTTCTTCGGTTTTTGCAGTACCTGTCATACCACTAAGTTTTTTGTAAAGACGGAAATAGTTTTGGAAAGTAATTGTTGCAAGTGTTTTGTTTTCGTTTTGAATTTTTACGCCTTCTTTGGCTTCGATTGCTTGGTGAAGACCCTCACTAAAACGCCTGCCCACCATAAGACGACCAGTAAATTCATCAACAATCAAAATTTCATCATCTTTTACGATATAGTTTTCATCGCGTTTCATGATGTAGTTTGCTTGAAGAGCGTTCATGATGTGGTGGTTAAGTTCTGTACACTCAATGTCTGCAAGGTTGTCAATGCCAAAAAATCTTTCTGCCTTGTTTGTGCCTTCTTCGGTTAAGTGAATGCGTTTTTCTTTAAGTTCAATATGATAGTCAACTTCGTTCTTAAGTCCCACAACAAATTTTTGTGCAGTGTAGTACATCTCACTAGACTTAATGCCTGCACCACTAATAATGAGTGGCATTCTGGCTTCGTCAATCAAGATGTTATCCACTTCATCCACAATGGCAAAGTTGTGGCCACGCTGAACGCGTTGGTTTGGTGCCTGTGCCATGTTATCGCGAAGATAGTCAAAGCCAAGTTCGTTGTTTGTGGCATAAGTGATGTCGGCTCTATACGCTTCTTGGCGTTTGTGGAAAGGCATGCCACTGTAAACATAACCAACCGTAAGCCCCAAAAATTTGTGCACCTTGCCCATCCACTCACTGTCACGCCTAGACAAATATTCGTTGACAGTAACCACATGCACACCTTTGCCAGAAAGTGCATTAAGGTATGCTGGCAGTGTTGACACAAGGGTTTTACCTTCACCAGTTGCCATTTCGGCAATTCTGCCTTGGTGAAGGGCAATGCCACCCAAGATTTGCACATAAAAGTGCTTCATCTTTAAAACACGCCACGCACCCTCACGGCAAGTTGCAAAAGCATCTGGCAAAATGTCATCAAGAGTTTCGCCGTTTGCGAGGCGATTTTTTAAAACATTTGTTTGGTTTTGAAGTTCTTCATCTGTCATTGCAGTATATTTTTCATCAAGTGCAATAACTTGGTCTGCAATTTTGCGAAGTTTTTTCAAACTGATATTGTTTGCTGAAGTAAATAATCCCACTTATATAATCTCCTAATAGAGTAGAGTTTACCCAATTTTGCCCGAAAAAGCAACTATTTACTTGAAATTACCTTTAAAAACAAAAAGGCAAGGGCTTAAAACCCGTGCCTAAGTATTTTAAGATTTTTGCTCAAAAGAAATTATTTGGTCAAATTTAAGATTTTTTGGTGGTTTTTGGCAAATGTAAATCAGTGTTTTGTTTTTGCAAAACTGTTCAAGAGATTTGTGGAACTGGGCTTTTGATTTTTCGTCCAAGTCCCTTTCAAACTCGTCTATAATAATTACAGGCGTGTTTTTAAGAATAAGTCTTGCAAACGCAATCAGTTGTTTTGTGCCTTCAGAAAGTTTTGTTTTGGAAACCTCTGTGTGTGCACCTTTTGGCAGTGCGTTTAAAACAGGCATAAGGTTTGCTTGTTTCATTGCCAAAACAACCTCTTTTTCTTTGGCAGATGGCC
>JAFQUU010000028.1 GCA_017408305.1 Clostridia bacterium
GGCGTCAAACTTTTGATGTTTTTGCAATTTGGAAAGTTTGAACAGCCTAAAAACTTGCCATATCTGCCTTCCCTGATTACCATTTTTGCACCACAAAGTTCGCAAACTTCGTCGGTTTCCACAGGTTTCACCTTGTAGCCAAGTGATGTTTTGTCTGCACCAAGCAGAAGATTTTTAAACCCATTCCAAAAACTTGCAATCACATCTTGCCAAGCATCATTTTTGTCAGCAATGTCATCAAGGCGAGATTCCATATTTGCAGTAAACTTCACATTGATTACGCCTTTAAAGTATTTGTCGAGATATTCAGTTACAACCTCACCAAGTTCTGTTGGCTTTAATGCCTTTCCTTCTTTTTGCGTATAGTTTCTATATGCAAGCGTGGTGATTGTTGGTGTATAAGTTGCTGGGCGACCAATGCCCTTTTCTTCCATTGCTTTTACAAGGCTTGCTTCTGTGTATCTTGCAGGTGGCTTTGTAAACTTTTGTTCTTTATTAAGTTTAACCAAAACAAGTGGGTCATTTTCATCAAGTTTTGGAATTTTTACGCCATCGCCTTCTTCTTTTTCTTCAGTGTATCCCTTGTAAACAATAGTATGCCCTGCAAAATCAAGCGTTCTGCCTGTTGCTTTAAGGCCATAATCCCCTGCTTCAATCTCAACAGCCACGCTGTCATAAAGTGCCTGACTCATTTGGCTTGCCAAAAAGCGTTCATAGATGAGTTTGTAAAGTTTGTAAACCTCATCTTTTAAAGAATCTTTAACCTCTTCAGGTGTTAGTTCAATATTGATTGGCCTAATTGCTTCGTGGGCGTCTTGGGCTGATTTTTTGCTTGAATAGATATTTGGCTTTGCAGGAATATAATTTTTGCCATATTTCTGCTCAATAAAACTTCTTGCAGAGTTTATTGCACCTTCACTAACTCTTGTAGAGTCTGTTCTTATATAAGTAATAAGTGCAGTTTTGCCATGCTTTTTAAGGTCTACACCTTCATACAATACCTGTGCCACTTGGCTTGATTTTGCAAGCGAAAAACCAAGTTTGTTTAATGCATCTTGTTGCATTGTGCTGGTGGTGTAAGGTGGCAGTGCGTTTGACTTTGTTTTAGTTTTTTTGATTTTTGAAACTTTGTAAGTTGCATTTTCAAGCACTTTTACAATTTCTTCTGTTTCTTCCTTATTTGCAGGCTTAATTTTTTTGCCTTTATGGCTTACAAGGTTTGCCTTAAACACAGTTTCATCGCCATCTTTTTTAAGGTCTGTTGAAACTGTCCAATATTCTTCTGGTTTAAAATCACGAATTTCTTTTTCACGGTCTACAATCAGTTTTAGTGCAATGCTTTGCACACGCCCAGCAGAAAGTTTTGGTTTGATTGCCTTACAGATGATTGGAGAAAGTTTGTAGCCCACAATTCTGTCAAGCACCCTTCTTGCTTGTTGTGCATCAACAAGAGACTGGTCTATCGCCCTTGGGTTTTTTAGTGCATTTTGAACTGCGTCCTTTGAAATTTCATTAAATTCAATTCTGCATTTTGTTTCTGGCTTTATGCCCAAAATATGTGCAATATGCCAAGAAATTGCCTCACCTTCACGGTCAGGGTCAGTTGCAAGGAGTATTTCATCAGCCTTTTGGGCTTTTTTCTTAAGGTCTGCCACAACATCTTTTTTATCTGGCAAAATTTCATACTTTGGCTCAAAGTTATGATTTATATCAATGCTGAGTTCCTTGGCAGGCAAATCACGCACATGGCCCTTTGAAGCAAAAACTTCATACCCCGAACCAAGATATTTTTTCAAGGTCTCACGCTTTCCGGGACCTTCGATAATTACAAGTTTCATTATTTCTCCTTTATAAAGAATATTCGTTTCCTGGCAATTTTTTAATTAAACCACGAATTTGAAGCATTGTCAAACAACTGTTTAAATTTTTTGATTCAAGTTTTGTAATGCCTTGCAGTTCATCAAAAGTTTGATTTTTGTCCTCAAGTGCATCTAAGATTAGTTTTTCTGTTAGTGAAATTTGAATATGCTTTTCCTCTTTTACTTCTTCTTGTGGCAAAATGCCAAAAAAGTTTATGATGTCATCTGGTGATGTGGCCATAAGTGCCTCATGATTCTTAAGAAGTTTGTTTGTGCCAACTGCCCTTGTGTTGTTGATGTTTGAAGGCAGTGCAAAAACAGGCTTGCCTTCTTCTTTTGCAAAATCTTTGGTGTAAAGTGCACCACTTTTTTCGCCTGCTTCAGTTACAAGCACCCCTTCACTAAGCCCAGCAATGATACGATTTCTTACTGGAAAAGTATATTTTGTTGCAGAAAGACTTGGGCGATATTCGCTAAGTAGTAGCCCTTTTTCTGCAATGGTTTTTGCAAGGTTTGTGTTCATGGCAGGATATATGTTATTAAATCCACCACCTAAAACTGCAATAGTTTTTCCACTAGCCTTCAGTGCACCTTCATGTGCAAACTTATCCACCCCACTTGCAAGGCCACTGACAATCACAAACCCATTTTTTGCAAGTTTTTCTGCAAAAAGGCTTGTGCTTTCCCTGCCATAGGCAGTTGGCGTTCTTGTGCCAACAATTGCAATTGCATGGTTTGCAAGAAGAGAAATATCGCCTTTTGCAAACAAAATTGTTGGGCTGTCTTTTATGAACCTTAGTTTTTCTGGATAATATTTTGAAACATAGGTTAAACAAGTTATTTTTGCAGAATTTAAGTTGTCAATATAACTTTCAAGAAGCGAGTTGTCTGTAGCAAGCATTTTATAATAAATATCCTCACCAACAACCTTTTGAATTTGTGCTTTTTGTGTTAAAAGACTTGTAAATATTTGCTTTGGCTCTTCAAACAAAGAAAGCAGTGCTTTTTGCTTTGCAAGAGATAGTTTCTCAAAAAGAGAAAGCCAAATTATTGCTTTTTCATTTAAGTTATACATTTTAGTTCCTTTAAAAACTCCAATATTTTTGGTCAAGACTGCGATATTGAATCGCCTCTGCCAAGTGGTTTACAGAGATATTCTCTTCGCCATCAAGGTCTGCAATCGTGCGTGCAACCTTCAAGATTTTATCATATGCCCTTGCACTAAGAGATAATGTTTCAAAAGCAGTTTTTAAAATTTGTTCACTTGTTTCATCAAGATGGCAAAACTCTTTTGTCATAGGTGGCGACATTTTTGAATTTGAATAAATTTTCTTACCCTTAAATCTTTCAAGTTGAATTTTTCTTGCTTTATCAACACGCCTTCTTATGCTTTCACTGCTTTCTTCTTCAAAGTCGGCACGCATATCATCAAAACTTACGCTGTCAACCTCAATATGTAGGTCAATCCTGTCCATAAGTGGCCCACTGAGTTTGTTTAGATATTTATGAATTTGATTTGGCGTGCAACTGCACTCATGATTTTTGCTGCCATAATATCCACAAGGACAAGGGTTCATGCTTGCAACAAGCACAAAATTTGATGGATAAGTTATGGTTTGACTTGCCCTTGCAACAGTAATCTTGCCATCTTCAAGTGGTTGGCGAAGGGTTTCAAGCGTTCTATGGTCATACTCAGGCATTTCATCTAAAAACAAAACTCCGTTATGTGCAAGGCTAATCTCCCCAGGCCTAGAGTTTTTGCCACCACCTGTCAAACTTGTCAGGCTTGCTGTGTGATGTGGCGACCTGATTGGCCTATTAAGCACAATTCCTTCTTCCAAATTAAGTTCACCAGCGATGCTGTGGATTTTTGTTATTTCAAGTGCTTCCTCAAAAGTAAGCCCCGGCAAAATGCTTGGAAAAGCCTTTGCCATAAGTGTTTTTCCACTGCCTGGTGGGCCAATGAGCAAAATATTGTGCCCACCTGCTGCAGCAATTTCAAGTGCACGCTTTGCATTTGCTTGGCCACGAATGTTTTTAAAATCAATTTGCGAAGTGTTTGCAGATTTTTTTAGTGCATCAAAATCTGTGTGTGCAACCTTTTCAATTTGCTTTGCACCGTTCAAAAACTCCACCACATCTGAAAGGTTTTCAACAGGATAAACATCCACCCCATCAATAAAACTTGCTTCATGAGCATTTTGCATAGGCACAATAAATTTTGTAAAACCATCTTTTCTGGCAGAAATCAAAATTGGCAAAAGGCCTTTTATTTTTCTTACTTTGCCACTAAGAGAAAGTTCCCCTAAAATCACATACTCTTTTGCTTCTTGGCTTGATGTCAGCCCATACGCAGCCAAAAGACTGATTGCAATTGGCAAATCATATATTGGACCTTCTTTTTTCTTGTTCGCAGGAGCAAGATTTACAATAATTTTTTGCCCAGTGAAAGAAAAGCCAGAGTTTTTGATGGCAGTTCTGACCCTTTCCTTACTTTCCTTTATTGATGCATCTGCAAGGCCCACAATTTCAAAAATATGTTTTCCACCTGAAACATTTGCTTCA
Source organism: Clostridia bacterium (assembly GCA_017408305.1). Classification (GTDB taxonomy): domain Bacteria; phylum Bacillota; class Clostridia; order Christensenellales; family UBA1242; genus UBA5489. The sequence continues at coordinate 4,425 of JAFQUU010000028.1, forward strand.
ACAGTTACATGATATCCTTCTATGCCTTCTAAGCTGTAACAATTGGTTAATGCAAGCATATAGCCTCCGATTTTATTATAATATATCGTTTCGAGAAAATCAACCACCAATTTTTGATTATTAATAAGAAATCAATAATATATATAGTACTTATCATATATAATCAAAAAAAATATCCCGATAGGGATACCTTTTTATTCAGGAAAAACCTCAAATTCTATAATTATTGGGGCAATATTTGTATAATTGATTGACTCTTTCATATACGCTTTTAACTCATATTGTCCAGGATCTAAATATCCAAGATTATTTGGGTCAATATCAATATACTCATCATCCTCACCCAGCAACCTATATGCAAAAGATATTTGTCCATAGGTTGGCACCGGCTGATTTATAATCATTGAAGGAGCAAATTGCCCTTTCACCCACCCAAACACACCTTGCTCCTCAGCAAGAATGAACTCAGTATCTTGCCAAGAGTTTTCTACAGCCAAAATTTCAAACTCAAACTCTTTTACAAAATCATCCGTGTCTTTCCATTTATAATTTGGATTTACTTCAAGTGGAATTTGATACACACCTGCATCAACCCATTGCCAACTTGCTGTATAATCTAATCGAAACATCCCTGTTGCAAAAGCCTGCCCAGTAAGAATTGGATGCACAACACCTCCGGTGTAAGGTTGTGGAGCAATATTATCTAGCATTTCTTCATCTTGCTGAGGCAAAGAGGCACGCTCAACCTTAAAATCAATTGTCATTTGTATGCTTTCATATACATAACTTCTGTTGAAAGCAACATTAAGTTCATATTCACCTGCATTAAGTTCTTCCAATGCCTGACAAATATTTTCTTGTGGCAAAATCTGAAAATCGCCACTTGCACCTTTATTCCTAAAAGAATATTGCAAGTTTTCATTATTGAATTCTGCAATAGGAAGTTGCTCAAAAGTTGGTGTTTGACCGTATGTCCAATCATTCAAAACTGGTGTTTGCACCCAAGAATTTGCTTGTCTTTCTACATTAACCAAATAAAATATGCGAATATCTCTTTTCACAGGGTCTTTGTCATTAAAGTCCACAAAAATTGGATATGCACCACCTTTTGTAGAATCAAATGCACTATAGTCAACTGTATAATGCACACCACTATAAGTTTTCTTAATAGGGTCATGTAAAAAAGGGTGATTTGCTGGTGTTTCAAGTGCCATTTTTTCTTCATTTTCAAAAACAAGATCAATCTTCATATCTTCCGAAAACGAAAACTCTTCTCCTATTTCAAACTGCGTTTTTGTGTCTGAAACCTCAAGAAGATATGGATTGTTTAAC
>JAFQUU010000029.1 GCA_017408305.1 Clostridia bacterium
AAAATTATTTCCTCAGTAAATTTAAACGAAAAACCAAAAAGAAAACTCTTTTAATGTGAATATACAAAAACTTTTTATTTGTATCTTTTTTAAGTTTGAAAACATTTGACTAAATGATATAATACTTTCAAAAGGAAGAAAAGAAATGAAAGAACTTGGGAAGGGTGATAAAGAGAACTACTTGCAGTTTGGGAATTTGTCTCAGCCGTTTTTGGAAAAAGATTATGTTGAAGAAATGGTAATGCGTGATTATAAGTCCAAAAACCCTGCAGAAAACACAATTTTTGAAAGTTTAAATCGTTGGATTAATTTTAAACTTAAAATGGGAAAAGGCAAAGAAAAAAACTGTAAGTTTTCACGCACAGCCAAAGAGATTTGGGAAAGTGGATTTATCACTGGTTGCACTGACATTGCACTTGTTTTTGCCTGTTTTGCAAGGCAACTTGGTTATCCAACCACACTTCTTCACACTGCAGAAGAAAATTGGTTGAAGAGATTTCAAAGTGGAGAGGATTATCGATTGCATCAAGGCCACACCTTTTGCGAAGTTTTTTATAAGGACAAATGGATTTTGGTAGACCCCATGAGAAATGAGGTTATGTTTGATTATAACGCAGATAAAATCAACTTGCCATACAGTTTAGGTGGCAATAGTGTTTTTGTGCCATACAAAAGGTGCGTAGATTTTGAAAAACCACAAACGGTAAAAATGCACAACGAAATTATGGACGAACTTTGTAAGGATATACAATTATAAAAAAAAGAAAGACCTTTGTCTTTCTTTTTTTGTGGGGATTAAAATGAAATCCAGCCACCGTCAACAGGAAGCACAACGCCGCTTATATATTGAGAGTCATCGCTTGCCAAAAACAGTGCAGCATTAGCAATGTCAAGCCCTTCGCCTGGTGCAGGAGCAAGCCCAAACAGTGGTGCAAGTTTTGCGTATCCACCTTGGTTTGGCATACCCATAGAGGTTGAGATTTCTGTATTGATGCCTCCAGGTGCAATCACATTGCAACGGATTTTGTCTTTCATATACATATACGCAACATTTTGGCTGAGTGCGTTAAGCCCTGCTTTTGAAGCACAGTAAACCGGGCCAGCAACTGGGTGCATACTGCCAACAGAAGAAATGTTGATAATATTTCCACCATTTCCTTGTTTAAGGAATACATCACATGCTTTACGCATTGCAGCAAACGGACCATACAAGTTTGTTGCCATCACAGACTGGAATTTTTCATCACTTGCTTCTGCAATTGGTGCCATATCATCCATAATGCCAGCGTTGTTTACAAGCACATCAAGACGACCAAATTTTTTAACAGCAAAATCAATCATTGCTTCGTTGTCTTCTTTTTTAGACACATCGCCAACAAACGCCAAAATCTTGCCTGAGGCTTTTTTAAGTGATTTTTCAAGTTCTTCAAGGCGTTCTTTCCTGCGTGCAACTGCAACAACATTTGCACCTTCCTTTACAAAAACTTCAACAATTGCTTTCCCCATTCCAGAAGAAGCACCCGTAACAACTACGGTTTTTCCTTTAAGTTTCATATACTCTCCTATTGTCGTTCGACAATTTTAGTATAACAAAAACTTTTATTTTCCTGCAAATATTTTGTATGTTGATTTTTTAATATCTAAGGTCAAAACCTTGGCTTGGTGGAGGCACAATAAAGTTTGTACGCTTGTTAGACTCTCCGTTTGGTAAAACAATCTCAATTGAGTGCATTTTGATATTCCTAAATGAAAATATTGTTTTTAAAATGTCCTCATCTTGAATGTTATACTTGTCTTTTAGGGCAGAAGTTTCTTCTTCAGTTAGTTCAAGTTTTACGCTTGGGAATTTTCCTTCGCAAGCAGAAAGTGGAATTTTGGTTAAAATTTCGTTTTTCAGCATAAACTGCTCAAAACTTTGGAATCCGTTCATAACATATTCAAAATGTGCGTCAGTATTTTTAAGTTTTTCAAGGCGAGTTATTACATCTTGGTTTACGCCACTTGTTAGGTGCTTGGTTTCAAACAAAAGTTGTTTTAATTCTTTATCGGCACTATTCAAAACAATAGGTTCTTTTTCTGTGCTTTCTGTTTCAAATTTTTCAAAAATGTCTTTAAGAAACATCTTCACAATTCTTTCGCCATCAAAACCTTCATTTGTGCTGAGGTGGCAACCTGCTGCAAAGTGGTTTCCACCACCGTTATATTTTTCAGCAATTTCGTGGCAAGAGTAATTGCCATAAGTTTCGTTGCTTCTAATCCTTATATCAAATTCGCCAGGCTGATTTTCGGCAATAATCATACAGATTGGGCAGTTTTCTATATTGTTAAGTTTGTTTATCTTTTTATGCAAGTTTTTTACATCATAATTCTCTTTATAAAACTTTGCTTTTTCATAGTCAAGATAAAGCACAAGACAGAAAAGGTTGCCAAGAGGGATTTTCTTCACATTTTTAAGAGCCTCTGCAATGCCAATTTCAACCCCAAGTTTTGTTGCCAAAATTTCTTTTGTGCAACCATCAAAGTCTGCACCCATTGCCATAAGTTTTTTTACGCTGTCAAAAGTGCCTTCTTTGGGGTGCCTTAAAAGCCCAGAATTTGCAAGAATGCCAGTAAGCAAAAAATATGCAATTCTTGGGGTGATTTTTTTAGGGTTAAAGTCCCTAAAAAGCACTTCGCAAGTTGAGGTGATATTCGAAATGCGTTTTACATTCGACTTTGGCAGTGCAAGTTCTTCCTCAATAAGTGGATTGGTTGTGCTTGTACGGCTGTGGTGGTCATAAACATAAATATCGTTTTTCCAAGACTTCAAAAAACGATTGCTTTCTGCTTGGCCCACTGTTACAGTGTCAAGGATAATAGAAATAGAGTTTGTTGTGTCTGTGTTTCTTTGCACCCTAAATTTGTTGTGTGAAGTATCCATTACATATCTGCTTTTCACCCCAAAACCTTTAAGGTATTCGCCAACTGCGTATGCAGCAAAAATAGAGTCAATATCTGGTGTTTTGTGTGTGTAAATAAACACATTTTTTCTTTCCATTTTTGCTTTTTCAATAATATCGTTTATCATTTGTAATTTCTCCTAATTAAATTATAAATAAAAACCTTATATTGTCAATACCCCAAAATTTACCAGTTGACAATTTACTTAAAATCTTGTATTATATCAAAATAGGAGATTTTATGAGTACACAAGACATTTCAAGTGAAGTTGAGATAAGAAAACAAAAAATGGCAGATATCGCCCAAAAGGAAGTTGTTTTTAAAGACAGTTTTAAACGCACACACCTTCTTAAAGACCTTTCAAAAGATATGCTTGGACAAAAGGTTTCTGTTGCTGGCAGGATTGTTTTTAGACGCATTATGGGCAAGTTTGGTTTTTGCAAAATTCAAGATGTTGAAGGTGCTATCCAAGTAAGCGTTGGCATTAACGAACTTCAAGAAGAACTTTATACATTCTACAAAAAGATGATTGACATTGGCGATTTTATTGGCGTAAATGGTGAAGTTTATGAAACCCAAACTGGCGAACTTACAGTTAAGGCAGAAAATGTAACCCTTCTTTCAAAGGCAATGCGTCCACTTCCAGAAAAATTTCACGGTTTAACAGATATTGATGCGCGCTATCGCCAAAGATACTTAGACCTTGTTATGAACCCAAAAACCCGTGAGGTTATGCTTGGCAGAAGCAAACTTACAAACTTTATAAGAAACTACCTTGCAGAAAAAGGCTTTTTGGAAGTTGAAACCCCAATCCTTCAAAGTGCAGTTTGTGGTGCAAGTGCAAAACCGTTCTTCACAAAACACAATGCCCTAGACAAAATCTGCAACCTTCGTATTGCCCCAGAAGTTTATTTAAAACAGGTAATTGCTGGTGGTTTTGACAAGGTTTTTGAACTTGGCAAGGACTTTAGAAACGAAGGTATGGACACACAGCACCTTCAAGAGTTTACAATGCTTGAGTGGTACGCATCTTATTGGAATTTTGAAGACAATGTGAAGTTCTACCGTGAGTTTATTCAAAAACTTCTTATGGAAGTGAAGGGCACAACCAAGATTGAATATCAAGGCACAGTGCTTGATTTCTCTGGCGACTGGGCAAGGATTAACTACTGCGAAGAAATGGAAAAAATCCTTGGTTTTGACTTTTTGGCTTATGACAACCGTGATGCACTTGTTGCAAAGGTGGCAGAAACTGGCCTCTTTAGGGCAGATGATTTTGAAGGCATCAAAACCGTTGGTGGCGTGATTGACTTTATTTATAAACGCAAAATCCGTGAAAACATCATCCAGCCAACAGTGCTTTATAACTACCCAACTTGCCTTATCCCACTTGCACGCAGAAATGATGAAGACCCACGCAAAATTGATGCGTTCCAGGTTGTTGCCGTTGGCAGTGAACTTTGCAAGGCTTACAGCGAACTTGTTGACCCTGTTGAACAAAGAAAGGCATTTGAAGAACAAGCAAAAGCAAAACAAGATGGCGATGATGAGGCAATGGACCTTGATGAAGACTTCCTTTTGGCAATGGAGCATGGCATGCCACCAATCAGTGGCCTTGGCTTTGGTATTGACAGACTTATGATGATTCTTTACGACCTTCCAAGCATCCGTGATGCAGTGCTTTTCCCACTTATGAAATAAAAAAAAGAGTGTACTTTCACTCTTTTTTTTATCTTTTCTTAAACTCTTCGCCTGTTATTAAATAATGAATTGAAACATTAAAATATTTACTAAGTTCAATAAGCAGTTCAAAAGATGGTTGTCTTAAGCCATTTTCATAATATGATAAAGACTCACGAGAGATGTTAAGGTCCATCGCAACTTTTTGCTGACTAAAATTTTTTGCTTTTCTAACTAATTTTAATCCAATCATTTGTTGTTATTTCTTTTTAAATTCTTCACCAGTAATAAGATAGTTGATTGATACATTAAAATATTTGCTCATATCTACAAGAAGTTGTAAACTTGGTTCACGCCTACCATTTTCATAGTATGATAAAGACTCTTGCGATATATTTAAATCCATCGCAACCTTTTGTTGATTGTAGTTTTTTTCTTTTCTTATAAGTTTTAAGCCAATCATTCTTGACAAAATTATAACAATGTGTTACATATCTATTTATAACAATATGTTATAAAGGAGGGTTTTATGCCTAAAATCAAAAAACCAAACAGATATATTGCACGGAAACTTGCAAAAAAATTGTCGCTAACAAAACCAGAATTTGCACTTGTGGCACAAATTGTAAGAAAACATTATATATGGGCAGTGAAGTAAAAAACAGCAAACAAAATTTGCTGTTTTTTAGTGTTTGTGTTTTGATTAATTTTTTATTAATTCTGATAAAAATTTCTCGGGTGTACGGCTAAGTGGCACTTTGTGTTTTTGGCCAGAAATATATTTTTCAAGGACATCTATTTGTCCTTGCCTTTTTACAATTTCTGCAATTTTTTGATACTCTGCCTTAGAGTTTTTATTGTAAAACAAATTTGCAATTTGAATGGCTGTATCTAAATATAAATCCTTGCCGTTTGTTTCTTTTTCAAATAACTTGTCCACAGTTTTTTGGTCAAAAAAACATTTGTGATCTTGGATTGCCAAAAAATATTTTTCATTTTTTTGTAAATATTGAATTTTTTCTTCCGTCATGTATAGCGTTGATGCAAAGTCACCCGAAATGTAATTTTCAAAAAGTTTTAAAACCTCTGTTTTAAGGTCTGAAAATCTATAGCCCAAAACCTCTTTTTTGTCAGCAAAAAAATTTTTGCTTTCTTCAAAAAGTTTATCAACTGCATTATTTTCAAAAAGACTGCAGTAATAAAGTTTTTCTGCATCTTTTGGCAGTTCTATGTTGTGCTTTAGGGCATAACTTTGTATGTCAATAAAAAATTTTGTGGTAAAGAAAGGTGCACGCTTCATGGCAAAATGCTCGTCATGGCTTGAAGTTTTTATGTATCTTTTTGCCAGCGTAAAAAGCTCTTCAAACTTTGTGCCGGTAAAAATATGGTCAAGTAAACTTAAAGACGATGATCTATAATCATAGGATTTTTTTCCTAGTTCGTTGTCAAACTTTTGATAGATTCTTTCCCAATTTTTAAAGTCAAAATTGTGGGCAATTTCATGTTCAAGGCCTAATATAATCGCAGTAAGATTTTGCATGCTTTCAGGTTTTTCCCAAATTTGAAAATCAGGATTAAATGTCAGCATTGCACCATCATTTTTGTTCCAATGCGATGTCAGCATAGGCGTGTCTTCCATGCCTAATATCTTTTCAAGCCTAAAGTAAATTGGTAAAACATTGTCTCGGTTTACTATATAAGTTAAGTATGCTTTCAAAAACTTTTCATAGTCATTTTGTGATAAATTGTCAAAATTTAAAAACATTTTAATTATCCCTTCATAAAACTTATTCAGTTTGTCTTCTGGGATTTTTTTAACCACAAAAATCTTGCCTTGTTCCATTTGAAGCCTCCACAAGCAGAAAAAGTATAAATTAAACCTCATTTTTTGTCAAGAAAAACCAGTTTTTAGCGTTTTTCAAGTTCTGCTTTTATGGTTGCAAGGGCTTTGGTTTCAAGCCTTGATATGTAGGAGCGTGAAATGCCAAGATGGCTTGCAACCTCACGCTGTGTAAGTGGTTTTCTGCCACCAAGCCCAAAACGGATTTTGATGATTTCTGCTTCACGGCTTGACAGTTTTTGGTCTATTATCTTCATAACATTTTCGCACATTATTTTGTCGTCAACGGTGGTGAAAAGGTCATCTTCGCCAGAGGGGATAATATTTAAAAGTTCAACATCGCTGTCAGAGTTGTCGTCACCCAAGGTTTCTTGAAGAGAAATCACATTTTTATGCTTTTTGCTGACCCTTAGTAGCATCAAAATTTCATTTTCAATACACCTTGCTGCGTAGGTTGAAAGTTGTGTGCCTTTTCCGTATTCAAACGAGTTTATTGCCTTAATGAGTCCAATAGAGCCAACAGACAGAAGGTCGTCAGCCTCGCCAGCACCAGAATATTTTTTTACAATATGTGCAACAAGCCTAAGATTGTGGTTGATAAGAATATCCTTGGCGTTTTTGTCGCCTGCCTTAAATTTCTTAAAATACTCCTGTTCCTCTTGAAGAGTCAGGGGCTTAGGAAAGCCACTTGCTGAATTGATGTATGAAGAAAACAAGAGAATCTTGTTCATAAAAAGCATAAAGTTTTCAAAAATCATAATTGCCCCTTGTAATATGGGGTAATATATGCAGAATTTTGTCGCTTTTTGCCTGTCCTAAAAAAACAAATCAGTTTTCTTTAAATTTTTTTTGATAAACACTTATGCCTTTCATCACTTTGCCTAGATAGGCGTTTGTTTCGGGGTAGGGGGTAGAAATAATGGTCTTGTGATTTGGGGCATATTTGTCATTAACCAGCCATAGCATAACATTGCCTTCGCCTGCGTTGTAAGCACAGATTGCAGTTTCAACGCTTTCAAATTTTTCAAGAAGATAGTGCATATAATATGTGCCAAGGTTTATGTTGTTTTTTGCGTCAAAAAGGTTCTCTTCAAAAAACTCTTGCCCTTGTTTTTCACAAAGCCATTTTGCAGTAGAGGGCATAAGTTGCATAAGGCCCACTGCACCTTTTGAGGATTTTGCAGTTTCTTTAAATCCACTTTCTGCATTAATCATGCTTGCAACAAGTGAAGGCGAAACACCAAACTTTTGACTTGCTAAAGAAATTTCTTCTTTAAATTTTAGTGGATAGGGGTTTAAAAAAATCACTCCTAAAACAGATAGAAATCCAAGCACCAAAATCATAAAAAGTAAAATTGCAGTTTTTTTGTTTTTTGCAAAAATCATAAGAATATTGTATGCAAAATATTAAAAAATAATATTTTGTATATTTATTTAATTATTTTTAAAAATATTTATATGAAAAAGTTTTTATTTTTATTATTTTTCTTGCCAGTTGTTTTAACAGGTTGTAGTCAAAATTTTATGCCAATGAATGTAACCATAAAAAACCAAACGCTTTTAAATAGCCCACAAACAACCCTAACCATTGTGTATGCCGAGGATAAAAGGATAAGGGATAAATATACTGACATTTTGATTTCTTCCAAGGTGGATAACCTTGAAATTTCTATTGCCAAAGAACTTGGAACAATGCAAGAAATAGTTTTATCGCAAAGGAACACATGGTATTCTTTAAGTAATCTTCTTAGCAAAACCCCTACAACCTTTGCAAAAGTTGAAACCACAACTTTTGTTTTAACATCTTCTCAAAATGCTTTGGTTTCGCTTAAGGTTGTTGGTGGAGAACTTAATGAAAAAATCGAAAATGGTGATTGGGTGCTTAAAAACACTTTTGAAGTTAGTAAGCCTGTTTTTGTAAATTTACAGCAAACAACTCAAAACGCTTGAAAAATTTGAAAGATTTTGCTAAACTCTTTTGTGGAGAGTTTATGATAAGAATAAGTAATTTGTTTTTAAGATATGTAAGGCAGTATTACGCCCTTTATGACATCAACCTTGAAATTGCACAGGGTGAAAGAATTGCTTTTATTGGAAAAAAGGAAAGTGGAAAAACCAGCCTACTTAGGATACTTTTAAAACTAGAAAAGTTCCAAAAAGGGGAGGTCTACATTAAAAATATCCCACTCAAAAAACTTAATTTTGCAGAAGATATCAATATGGGCTATTTGCCTGCAGTGCCAATTTTTTTTGAAAACAAAAGTGTGTACGAAAACCTTGTTTATGTTGCAAAAATGCAACTTTCAAGGCCTGCACAAATTGAAAGTTTGGTAAATGAAGTGCTTATTGACTTTAATATTGAGGGATTTAAAGACATTTCTGTGGCAGACCTTACTCTTTATCAAAAATACATTGTCTCGCTTGCAAGGCTGTCGCTTAGAAAAATTGATATTTTGCTTGTTGACGCTGTTTTTGACAGTCTTGAAGCACAAGAACGCGACAAAATTATTGAAATCTTAAAACAAAAATTTATCAGTGATGACTCTATCTTTATTTTGTCAACTGAAGATGAAAAATTGGCCAAAAAACTTACCACAAGGCAGATTTATTTTGAAAATGGGTCAATTGTTGGGGAGAGTGCTTAATTTATGGAACAAAATGTTTGTAAAACAGTATTTGAAAGTCTGGAGCAAAAAATTCGGGCAGTTTTTTCAACGCCTTTTATCCTAAGGTGTGTTGCTGGCAACAACCTTTTGGTGTACAGTGATATTTTCTTAAATCCACAAATAAAAAAGATGCTTGCAAATGAGGACATTATCACAACAGCCAAAATCTTTTTGGATAACGACCTGAATTTATCAAAAGCATCAAAAAAGTGGTTTCTTCACAGAAACACAATGATTTACAGAATAAATAAAATAAAGCAAACAACTGGCCTAGACATCCGTAAGTTTGAAGATGCAGTTTTGTTTGCTAATATGCTGGAACTTGCCAAAAACTTCTAAAGTTTTGGAAAAATCCTATGGGCATTTTGCGTGGTGATGGAGTCAACCTCACTGGTCAAGATGCCTTTTATCATTGCAATTTTTTGGCAAGTTAATTCCACAAACTTTGGTTCGTTTACTTCGCCTCTGTGTGGGTGTGGTGTAAGGTAAGGGCAGTCAGTTTCAAGGACAAGCCTGTCAAGTGGCACAGCTTCTGCAACCTCCAAAGTTTCTCTTGCGTTTTTAAAGGTTACAATCCCACCCATGCTGATTGAAAGGCCAAGGTTCAAAATTTGCTTAAGGGTTTCCACAGACCCACTGTAGCAGTGCACAATACCTCCGTTTTTAAGAAGATGCTTGTTTTCTGTCAAGGTTTCAATCATCATGCCAGTGGCATCACGGCTGTGGATTTGGATTGGCAGACCAACCTCGTTTGCAATCTCAAGTTGTTTGACAAAAACTTCTTTTTGCTTTTCTTTGTCGTGTGGGTCATAGTGAAAGTCTAGCCCAATTTCGCCAATAGCAATCACTTTTGGGTGAGTGGCGTTTTCACGCAAGAAACTTTCTGCCTTATCATCAAACCTGTCGGCATCGTCAGGGTGCACGCCAATCACAGCGTAAACATTTTCATATTTTTCTGCAAGTGCCAAACACTTTTTGGAGTTAGAAATAGAACTTCCAACACAAACAATTTTTTCAATGCCTGCATTTTTGGCGTTTTCAAGCACTTCATCAATTCTTTCAATCAGTTTTTCTTCATAAATATGTGCATGTATATCAATCATAATTAAATTCCTTTCTTTTACATTTTAACGCAAAAAATCTTGTTTGTAAATAACTTTTTAAAACATTTCATATATTTGTGGTATGAACAAAATTTGGACATACCTTATGATTCTATCAATAACTGCATTAATCTTTATTGAGCCCAGTGCAGTTGTAACTGAAATGACAAACGCATCGCTTGATGTGCTTTCACTCTGCGTAAATCTTCTTGCCGTTTTTACAATTTGGATGGGGCTTCTTGAAATTGTTGATGCAACAGGCCTTGGCGACAAACTTGCCAATCTTTTAAAACCGTTCATTCGCTGGCTTTTTAAAATCAAGGACCCCGAAACCGAAAAGTATATCGCCCTAAATATGTCCAGCAATATGCTTGGGCTTGGCAACGCCTCAACGCCAATGGGTATCAAAGCCATGAAACGCCTTGATGATGGCAGTGGCAAAATTACAGCACCAATGATTATGCTTCTTATTGTCAACGCAACTTCAATCCAGTTTTTGCCAACAACAGTTGTGGGCTTAAGGGCAAGTGCAGGAAGCATAGACCCAACCAGCATAATCCTTCCCACAATCCTTGGCACATTTATAACTTCTGTAACAGCCATTTTTGTAACTAAGGCCCTAGAAAAAATCTTTTTCAAAAGGCGAGGGTAGTGTATGGGGTTCAGTGTTTATATAATGCCTGTCTTAATCCTTGCACTCTTAATTTACGCAAGGGTCAAAAAACTTGAAACCTATGGCACTTTTGTCAAAGGGGCAAAGGGTGCTTTTGACCTTGTGCTTGGCATTTTTCCATTTATTGCAACCATTATGATTATGGTTGCACTTCTTCGTGCAAGTGGCATTATGGACATTTTGGTTTCTGTCATGGCACCAGTTTTTTCGCTTTTTGGCATACCACCAGAGGTTTGCGAACTGGAACTTCTTCGTCCATTTGCAGGCAGTGGCAGTTATATGCTTTTGTCGGATATTTTTCAGCAGTATGGCCCTGATAGTTATGTTTCAAGGTGCGCCAGTGTGATTATGAGTACCAGCGAAACAATTTTTTATGTTTCGGCAGTCTATTTTTCTCAAACCAGTGTGAAAAAATTGTTTTATGCAATCCCACTTGCACTTGGTCTATCACTTTTCGGCACAACGGTTGCTTGCTTTTTGTGTAGGTTTATATAAAAAAACAACTTAAGTTCAGTTGTTTTAAAATTTATAAAGTTCCTTAGAGTTTTCTTTTTCAATTTCTTGTTTTTTCTTCAATTCTTTTAATACTTTTTTGTCTTTTATTTTTGCTTGAAGTTTGTCTTTATATGAAAAAAGCCTATGAAGTCTATTGCTGTAATTCATGTTCAAAAGTTCTTTGTAAAGCAAAAGTTCATAATATGTAAAAAATCTGTTTCGATTTTGAATCCTTGGAATGCGATTTTTAAAAAATTCCCAAGAACGCTTACGTGTCATATAATGCTGAGTTTCGTGATATTTCAACTCTTGCATTTGGCTGTGGTGGTATTGCAAACATGCAATGCAGTCAAAAAACATATTTTTTGTCAGTTCATGCACGCCTTTATCCATTTTTGCAAGGGAAAGCGACACATCACGCTTGCCTAGTGCAAAAAAGTGTGTTTTAGAAGGAGCCCATTTGGTTTTCATATATTTTAAGAACTGTCCAAAGTTTTCTTTATTAAAATTTTGTGCTGTAACTACAAATTCTAAATGTCGAATTTTTGAAATAAGATGCATCATATCAGGGTTTTTTGTTGTGTAATATCCCTTATAGTTTTTAAAGGCTTTGTTATCAAAAAGTTCTTGCTCCAAATTCCTTTCCAAAAAGTGCAGGTTTTCAGGCGGTTTTGTGGCAACAGGGCAATGTGCATCAAGGCTTTCAATTTTGCAAAATCCATGTTTGCCACAAACCCGAAGTTCAATTTCCTTAGTTGCAGGATTTAAAAACAACAAAACATCTTTAGCATAAATAATATCTTTTGGTTGCCAAATCTTTTCTTGTGTCATAATAAATCTCCTAAAATTCATAACTTTCTTGTGAGTTTTTTCTTTCAGATTTTTGTTTTTTCTGCAATTCTTTTAAATATTTTCTGTCTTGTATTTTTGATTGAAGTTCGTCCTTATATGAAGAGAGCATATAAAGTCTATCGCTGTAATTCATATTCAAAAGTTCTCTGTAAAGCAAAAGTTCATAATATGTAAAAAATTTGTTTCGATTTTGAATTGTTGGGATATGAGTTTTAAAAAACTCAAATTTTTCATTTTTTTCCATAAACCTTTTTAGAGTTAGATCTTTGAGTGAATCTATTGTGCCGTAATAAAAGCTGTCCAAGCAGTCCGAAAACATACTTCTTGTGCCCACCTGAACATCAAAATCTATTGCTTGGTATAGAGGAAGAAGCTCTGAAAACGCACAAAAAGTTGGTTTGGAGCATCTAATTGAATCTTTCCCACAACTTAAATATTTTAAATATTTATAAAGTTGAGCAAAATTTTCTTTATTAAAATTTTGTGCTGTAAGGACAAGTTCCATTCGGCGAATCTTTGAAACAAGGTGTTTCATCTCATCATTTTTGATTGTGTATTGAAATTTGGAATAATTATAAAGACTTTGATTATAAATTTCTTGTTCAAAGTTGCGTTTTAAAAAGGCAAGGTTTTGGGGAAGTTTGTCAGATATTTCGCAAATTGCATTAGCACTTTCAATTTTGCAATATCCATTTTTGCCACAAACCCAAAGTTCAATTTGCTTGTTTTCGAGGTTTGCAAACAACAAAACATCTTTGGCAAAAATGCGTTCTTCGGGTTTCCAAGTTTTATAAATTTTTTCTTGTGTCATAATAAATCTCCTTTGTTAGGATTTATATATCACAACTCTCCTCTTTTGTCAATATCTCCAACTCGCATATATTACATAAACTAAAACATAATAATATATATAATGAAGTTGTCCACAAAAACATTTTTGTCATACGGTACTGGCAATCTTGGCTATGCAACGATAAGCCAAACTGTCAACAATTTTATTATGTTTTTTGGCACATCAGTTTTGGGGGTGAGTGGCACGCTTGTGGGCCTTGCAGTTGCCTTAAGCACCTTTTGGGACGGCATTTCAGACCCCGTTGTTGGCCATATTTCAGACAACTTTCACTCAAAAAAATATGGCAAACGCACAGGTTTTATGATTTTTGGCACCATTGGTATGGTGATTTTTAATGTGCTTCTTTGGAGCGTGCCAT
>JAFQUU010000030.1 GCA_017408305.1 Clostridia bacterium
CGAACAATGCCCCAAGCGCCAGTTGCAAGGTTATCTTGGAGTGTGGGCGTTTACTACATGTTTGCCATATATCCATCGGTGTTGAAATTTTTACGCCAAAAAATACAGGTGTATTTAACGCATCAAAAACAAGTTTTTCTGCATAATCCTCTGCCCCACTTGGCACAAAAACAACATTTTGTTTTGACAAATCAAAGGGGTTTATTTGCCTCACAAGTGCAATGTTTGCATCATGAAAATTTTCCCCACAAAAAACCATTATTTTATTCATACCGACATTATATCACAAAGCAAAAAAAAGACCAGCAAAATTTGCTGGTGCTGTTATTTTTTATTTACATCAACCAAAGTTTGAAGTTCTTCAAGTTCTTTTTCAACATCAAGTCTTGGATACAGAACTGGCACATCACCAAGAGTGATACCACTTTTCAAAAGCCCAAACTTTTCAATGTCTTTCAAAAAGCCTTTGCCACTTTCAAAACCATAGGCATTAAGCACTTTTGAAGCACCTTCTGGAATAAAACTTTGTGCTAAGATTGTGCCAATTTTGATGCTTTCCAAAAGGTTGTACATAACAGTTTGAAGGCGTTTTTCATCACTTTTTGCAAGCACCCAAGGCATTGTTTCTTCAATATATTTATTACCAAGCGAGAAAATACCAAAAATTTCAATAACTGCCTTTGAAACCTCAAAGTTTTCCATAAGTTTGATAGCGTTATCCCTTGCATCTTCAACTTTTTGAATAAATGCGTTATCAATCTCCAAAAGTTCGTTTTGGCTTGGCACAACTTTTTCAAAATATTTTTTTGTCATTGCAAATGTGCGATTAACAAGGTTTCCAAAGTCATTGCACAGGTCGCTGTTTATGCGTTTTAAGAAGTTTTCTGTTGAGTAAGCACCATCACTGCCAAAAGGAACTTCGCGAAGAAGTGTGTACCTTAATGCATCTGCAGAATATCTTGGTGCCAAAATCCTTGGTTCGTAAACTTCGGTTGCCTTACTTTCCTTGCTTTTAGAAAGTTTTTGCCCACCAAGAAGAAGCCAACCATGGCCAAACACTCTTTCTGGAAGTGGCAAATCAAGTGCCATGAGGATTGACGGCCAAATAATTGCATGGAAACGCACAATTTCTTTGCCCACAAGATGCACATTTGCCGGCCAATATTTTTGGAAAAGCGTGTCATCTTCGCTTAAGTATCCAAGTGCAGAAATATAGTTTGATAGTGCATCAATCCAAACATAAATTGTATGGTTTGGGTCAAACTCAACAGGAATACCCCACTTAACGCTTGTTCTTGACACACAAAGGTCATGAAGCCCTGGTTTTATAAAGTTGTTGACCATTTCATTAACACGACTGATTGACTGAAGGAAGTTTGGATTGTCCTTGTAGAGTTTTAAAAGTTTGTCGCCAAACTCACTAAGTTTAAAGAAGTATGCTTCTTCTTCCTGCCAAACAACATCTCTGCCACAATCTGGGCATTTACCGTCAACAAGTTGGCTTTCTGTCCAAAAACTTTCACAAGGCAAGCAGTAATGCCCCTCATATTTTGCTTTATAGATATAACCTTTTTCGTAAAGTTTTGTAAAAACCTTTTGTGCAGTTTGAACATGGTCTTCATCAGTTGTTCTAATAAAACGGTCATACTCAACATTAAGGAGTTTAAAAAGGTTTTTGGCATCAGCGATTACATCATCAATGAATTCCTTAACGCCCATGCCCCTTTCTTCTGCAACTTTTGCAACTTTTGCACCATGCTCATCAGAACCCGTTAAAAAAAACACATCTTTGCCAAGCATCTTGTGAAATCTTGCAATAACATCTGCACTAATCACAGGATAGCAGTTACCAAGCGTTAAGTAATTGCTTGGATAAAAAATAGGAGTTGTAACAAAAAATGCGTTTTTTTCTTTCATATTTCACCTCGATGCTTTTATTTTAGGCATTTTGCCCCCAAAAGTCAAGGTTATTTATAAATCTTTATTAACTTAAGAAATATTCTTTTTTATAACATCAAGTGCGTTTTTCTCAAGGCGTGAAACTTGTGCTTGGCTTATACCAACTTCATCACTGACTTCCATTTGAGTTTTTCCAAGGTAATACCTTAGCACCACAATCTCTTTCTCTCTGGCATTTAGTTTCATCATTGCTTCTTGAAGTGCAAGGTTTTCAAGGCAAGTTTCGCTTCCTGCTGCATCATCAGCAATTTGATCCATCACCCTTACAGTTTCACTACCATCATTATATACAGGCTCATTTAAACTTACAATATCGCTGATTGCATCAAGGGCATAAGAAATCTTCCTGACAGGAATTTCTAGTTTTTCAGATATTTCTTCAAGGCTTGCCTCACGATGTTCTTTTCTTGCCACTGCTTCCTTAACCTGAAGGGCCTTGTATGCAATATCTCTAAGACTTCTTGACACTCTTATTGAATTGTTGTCGCGAAGATAACGCCTAATTTCGCCAATCACCATTGGCACAGCATAGGTTGAAAACTTTAAGCCCAAAGTTACATCAAAGTTGTCAATCGCCTTCATAAGCCCAACACACCCCACCTGAAACATATCGTCAGCCTTATCTCCATGCATAGCAAAACGCTGAACAATGCTTAAAACCAGCCTTAAGTTTGCAACAACAAATTCTTCTCGTGCAAGTTCATCGCCTTCTTTTATTCTAAGCATCAAATTTTCAAGGTCCTTGGCTTTAATTTTTGGAAGTTTGTTTGTATCCACACCACTAATTAACACCCTATTTGCCATAATCCACTCCTTTATAGAGTTATGATTACCAAGGCAAAATTTTATATTCTAGGAAAATAAAAAAAGTGGAAGTTCCACTTTGTTTTATAAAAGAATACAAATAACTCCACCTTTCCCCTCGTTGACAATACGGGTTAGTGTTTTTCTCATTTTGCTTTGTGCAAGTGGTGGCATCATTAAAAGTTTGCTTCGAATACCATCACTTACCATAGAATAAAGACTTCTGCCAAACATATTTGTTTCCCACATTTTTTCTGGATTATTTTCAAACTCTGTTGTCAAAAACTTAACCATTTCTTCGCTTTGTGCCTCTGTGCCAACAAGTGGGCTAAGTTCAGTTTCAACATCAACTTTCATGATATGCAGGCTTGGTGCACTTGCCTTAAGTTTTACGCCATATTTTCCACCTTGCTTTACAATTTGTGGGTCTTCAAGGCTCATCTCTTCTGCACTTGGGCTTACCACGCCATAGCCTGTTTGCTCAACCTGAAGAAGTGCCTCTTCAAGTTTTGCATACTGTTTTTTGGCATACGCTAGTTCCTTAATAAAGTTTACAAGTGCAAAATCGTTTTCAATTTCTTCGCCACATTGCCTTGAAAGAACCTTATAAAATAGGTGTGATTTTGGGGCAAGTTTAAATTCTGCACTGCCTTCGCCAAGATTGATTTTGTCAATGGTGATTGCATCAAAGTCTGGGTGGTTTTCAAAAAGCACAGCAGATTTATCAACATCACCAATTTTTGAAAGTTCTCCCCCAAA
>JAFQUU010000031.1 GCA_017408305.1 Clostridia bacterium
AATGACCTTTGAAAGTGGCTTTTGATTTTTTGCCAAAACCTCAATTGCACGAAGGGCACCCATAAGCCCATCTTTGTAGAGGATATGGCCTTTTACGGCATAGCCATTACTTTCTGCACCAATCAGTGCTTCAGGAGCTTCAAGCATTTTTGAGGCCGTGTTTTTAAAGCCAACGCCTGCCAAAATAACCTTTTGATTATTGGCCTCGGCAATCTTGTCCACAAGCGAAGTCATTGCACAATTTTTTACAAAATCGCATTTCTGACCACTTGACAAAATGTCGTCATAGACCATAGCAGAAATATAATTGCAGTCATAAAACTCGCCATTTTCATCAACAAAACTGATACGGTCGCCATCGCCATCAAGGGCAAAGCCAAAGTCTTCAAACTTGTCTTTTTTTGCAAGAGTTTCTTGGTCGTGGATATTGTCTTTATATGGTGCAGGCAATCCAAACTTAAAGTTTGGATTTACATCTATGTTCATATAATTTACACTAAGCCCAAGTTTATCAAAAATTTGTTTTGCACATAAAACCGAACTGCCCTGCATTGCATTATAGTAAATGCTTAAACCAGAATTTTTAATAAGTTTTGCATCAACATTTTTTAAGACTGAATTACAGTAAGGCAAAAGGTTTTTGGTAAGCGAAACCTGTTTTTCTTTTACTGCAACATCAAAACTTTTGCTGAAGATTTTACTGTGCTTAATTTTGTTTGCAATTTTTTCAAGGGTTTGATTTTGCTGAGAAGTAAGTTCTCTACCACCACGCTGAAAAATTTTTATGCCGTTGTAAACATAAGGGTTGTGGCTTGCAGAAACCATAAGGCCAAACTCTACATTTAGGGTTTCAAATGCAATAAGTGGGCTTGGCACAGGCACCTCAAAAAACTTGATTTTTTTGCCATAAGCCAATAGAACTTCACTTATCCATTTTGCAAACTCTTTGCCCATAAACCTATTGTCGTAGCCGATTGGCACAATGTCCTCACTTTTAAAGACTTTTGTGAGGGCATATGCAATTTTTTGAATATTTTCTTTGGTGAAGTTTTCGGCGATTATTCCACGAAAACCACTTGTTCCAAATTTTATCACGCTTTTACCTCCGTTGCGATAGTGATATTTATTGCTTGGTTAATGGCAAAACTGCTGTTGAATTGACGAAGTAAGTATGAAAATGTTAGGTCTATTTCTGCAGTTGTACCTGCCATAATAACTTCAAATTTAGGGCTGTCTTTGTGTATGCGTTGGTTTGCAACTTCCACATCATCGCAGTAGCATTTTACATAACTTGAAAATCTTTCTGCTTCATCATAGGCAAGGCCCTCAACCACAATTTTTAGGTCATAAACCTCGTTTTGGTTGAGGTTTATGATTTTAAAGTATAGGTTTGCTGGATTTTCTGTGTTTGCCATGGTTAGTTCAAGGTCTCGCATATTCCAAACCTTGTCCACAAAACCGTTTTGAGTTGTTTCTGTGGAAAATGTTTTGTCTTCTTCGCCATCTTCAACCCAATCGGCTTCGCCCGAAAGTTCCACCCTAACATTTTGGTCTATAACATTGATGACAATCTGTGATGTTCTCACTTGGTTTGACATTACAAGTGCATACACGCCAAATGCACCAACAATCAAGATTGCAAGAAGAGTTATAACTGTTTGAATTAAAACTGACTTACTCATACAGTTCCCCCTGCAGTTAACTGATTTTCTTGTTCGTTGCTTGAAAGTTTGCCAACAATAGGGCTTGTAACGCTAATGTTCATAAACTGAGTGTTTTTGAAAACTGCAAGTGTTATTTTTTCTGCATCAGCCCATTTGCCAGCAAACTCTGGAGAAGTCATGTTGTTTTGTTGCCAAGATGCCTGAAGAAGTACGCCCCAAGGCTTTGTTTTGTCATTATACTCGCCAAGAAGTGTTGTATGAGTTTTTACGGTTTTGCCGTAGCCAACAATGCCACCATAATATGTTACGATTTGAGCAGTTGACTTGTTGTCAGCAATTTGAACGCTGATTTTTGCGTTTGAAACTGATTGATATTTGCCTTGACCAATAAACTCAACTTCGCTTTGGTTGTCTTGCATAACAACTTCGCCTCCATAAAG
>JAFQUU010000032.1 GCA_017408305.1 Clostridia bacterium
CAGCAGGAATATGAGGGCTTTGCGTTTGCAGTGAAAAAAATTTTGAAAGATGCTGAGGCCGATCGTGGCCTTAGAAGTAAATTCATTGGCGTTCTTGCCAACCTTGTGCAAGTGGAAGACAAGTTTGAAACTGCCATTGAAGTTGCACTTGGTGGGGCACTTCAAAACATTGTTACAGAAACTGACCAACAAGCCAAGGACCTTATTGCATACCTTAAAGCCAATCGTTATGGTAGAGCAACATTTATGCCAGTTAATGTTATGAAACCAAGATTTTTGTCTCAATCAGACAAAAATTTGCTGACGGTGGAGGGCTGTTACGGTATTGCCAGCGACCTTATAAGATTTGATAAAAAGATTGAAAATGTAATAGGCAACCTTCTTGGCAATGTTGTTATTGCAGAAAATCTTGACATTGCAACATCACTTGCAAAGCACTCAAACTTTAGGTTTAGGGTTGTAACGCTTGAGGGTGATGTTGTCAGCACAAGTGGTTCACTTACTGGTGGCAGTAAAAAATCTAATGCTACAAACATTATAAGTAGAGACCGTGAGATTGAAGATCTTGCAAATTTAGTAAAAGAAAACAAAGTTTTGTACAGTGAGAAAAAGATTTTGCTTGCTAAACAAGAAGCAGAACTTGCTTCGCTTAAAGAAGCACTTTCGGACATTGAAAAACAAATCAATGCTTCCAATCTTTCAGGGGCAGTGAAGCATGCAGAAATTCGTACAGAAATTTCTGCTCTGGAAAACGACTTTGTTCGCTTAAACGCAACCATTACAGATGCTGAAAGGCAAAAAGAAGAACTTTCAAATCGCCTTGCACAAAACAAAAATATAATTTTGGAAGAAGAAGCAAAAATAGAGGCATACTTAAGGTCAAGCGAAAATCAAGAACTTCAAACACGCCTTCAGCAAATCAAAATCATGCAAGATCAGCAAGAAATTGACAAAATCAAATTTCAGGAAATGCTTAGGCAAATTGATGCTGAAAAAGAGGCTGTTATGGGCCAAATCAATGTTGCAAGCGACAAAAAATACAAGGTGCAGGCAGACATGGAAAAACTGTCTAATGACCTTGACAATATGGCACAAAGGATTTTGGAGGAATACAGCCTAACATACGAAACTTGCCAGCAGTTTAGAAATCCTGACTTTGAATTTGAAGGCTGTATGACTGAAATTTATAGGGTTAAGAAAGATATTTCAAAACTTGGGCATGTTAATGTTAATGCCATTGAGGACAGTAAGGCTGTATATCAAAGGTATGAAGAACTGTCAACTCAACTTAATGACCTTGAACAATCAAAAGCAGACACTTTGCAGGCGATAAGTGAACTTGCTAAGGAAATGAGTGTTAGGTTTGAAGAAAAATTTAATCAAATCAATTCAAACTTCCAAACAACATTTCGCGAACTTTTTGGAGGTGGCAATGCACATCTAGAATTAGTTGGCAGTGATAATATTTTGGAAGCAGGTGTTGACATTGTGGCAGAGCCACCTGGCAAAAAACTACAAAACATCAACCTTTTAAGTGGTGGCGAAAAAGCCCTAACAGCAATTGCAATTTTGTTTGCAATACTAAAACTTAGGCCAATGCCGTTCTGCTTACTAGATGAAATTGAGGCCGCCCTTGATGAAGCGAATGTAGAGCGTTTTGCAAGGTACCTCCACAGATTTTCAGACACTACGCAGTTTATCGTGGTAACCCACCGTAAACCAACAATGGAACTTGCTGACAGCCTGTATGGCGTAACTATGCAAGAAAAAGGCGTTTCAAGAATTGTATCAGTAAAACTTAGCGAAGCATATCAAAATGCCAAAGAAGGAGGCGAAGAAATTGGGGCTGTTTAAAAAAATTAAAGAAGCACTTGCAAAAACAAGAGATTCTTTTAGAAGAAAAATGGATGCACTTTTTAGTAAGGGCGAAATCAATGATGAATTTTATGAAGACCTAGAAGATATCCTTATTTCAAGTGATGTTGGCGTAAAAACCAGCATGGAAATTTCAAACGAACTTTTTCAAAGGGTCCATAAAGAAAAGGTAAGAACTGCCGAAAACGCAAAAAACCTTTTAAAAACAATCATCGCTGAAACCTTAGAAGCCGAGACCCTCAAAATTGAATACCCAGCCATTATTACTGTTATTGGCGTGAACGGCGTTGGCAAAACAACCTCTGTTGGCAAACTTACAAACTTATTTAAGTCAGAAGGTAAGTCAGTAACGCTTGTTGCAGGCGATACATTTAGGGCAGCAGCCTCTGCACAACTTGATGAATGGGCAAATCGTAATAAAGTCAAAATCATCAAACATCAAGAGGGGGCAGATGCAGCAGCAGTGGTGTATGATGCTATGGCAAGTGCAAAAGCAAAAAGGCCAGATGTTTTGATTGTTGACACTGCAGGGCGTCTGCACACAAAAACAAACCTTATGGAAGAACTTGGAAAGATTGGAAGAGTTATTGACCGTGAAAATTATGGGGCAAATCGCTATACATTAATCGCCCTTGATGCAACAACAGGACAGAATGCACTTTCTCAAATCAAAACATTTGATGAGTTTGTAAAAATTGATGGCATAATCCTAACCAAACTTGATGGCACAGCCAAGGGTGGTGTGGTGCTTTCAATTGCAAGAGAATACAAAAAACCGATTGTCTTTATTGGTACAGGCGAAAAACTTGAGGACATGGAATTCTTTAATCCAAAAGATTTTGCCGATAACTTGTTATAAAACAAAACACCGTTTGGGGTGTTTTTTTATTAATTATTGTCAATATTATGTGCAATTTGTACAAATATCGCCAAAAATCCTTGGAATTTGTACAAATGTAGTGTATAATGCCAATGTCTAACAAAAGGAGAGCATTTATGACATACAATAAAGACAAAGTAAAAATCCAAACATCAAACATTTTGCTTCAAATTGGCATTCCTGGCAATGTGGCAGGCTCTAAGTATCTACTTAGGGCAGTTGAGATTGCCATAAACAACCCCATTGCCGTTATGTCTGTAACAAAAAACATTTATCCTATTATTGCTATGGAGTATAATACAAAGGCAACAAATATTGAACGTTCTATTCGCCATGCAATTGAAATTTCTTGGAACAAGAACAAAATTGTTGGGCTAAACCAACTTTTTGGCATTGAAATTTACTCAAAAAAGGAAAAACCCACAAACAGTGAGTTTATTGCTCTTCTTGCAGAGCGTATCCCGTTTTTAATAACAAAATAATTGTGGTGCTTGACAAGCCACTTTTTTTATGCTAAACTGCGTGCAGGGCTTTTTGCAAGGGTGCCAAGAGAATTCCCTTGGTGTAGGGCTTTAGAAGGGAGTTTTGTTCAACCTTAAAAGTTTTTGCACCTTGTGTAATGTGGGCAAGGAAAACCAATCCCAATTGCACTTTTCGGGCATCGTTGTTTCAAGCGACTTTATTTAAAAGGGGAAGGAAAATGAGAGAAAAAAGCGAAATTATCAGCGAATTCAAAATCAATGAAAAAGACACTGGCTCAACACAAGTGCAGATTGCTATCTTGACTGAAAGAATTAGACACCTTACTGAACACCTTAAAGTGAACAAGAAAGACAATCACTCACGCCGTGGACTTTTGAAGATGGTTGGTCATCGCAAAAATCTTTTGAACTATCTTAAGAAAAAAGATTTGGATGCTTATAAAGACCTTAAAGCCAAACTTCAAATCAGATAGGCTTGCCAGCGACAAAGGCTTCGCTAAATAAAAGTGCTACTTCAAAATTGGAAGTAGCCTTTTTTTATTTTTGTTTTGCATAGTCAAGAATATATTTTGTAATAAGGTTGTTTGCTTCAACGCCATTAAAGGTTTTCATATTAGAAATGTAGAAAAACTTGTTTTTTTCAAGTCTTGAAACTTTTTGAGAAAAATTTTCAAACGATAAATCTTTTTCTTCCAAAACTTCTGCATAGCCGTTGGTTTTAAAGACTTTTGCGTTTTCAATTTGGTCGCCCCTTGAAGCCTCTTTTGAAAGAGGAATTAAAAGCATTGGTTTTTGCATTGCCAAAAGTTCAAAAATACTGTTTGCCCCAGCCCTGCAAATCACAACATCACTTAATGCAAAAAAGTCATAAATATTCTCAGCAAATTCAATTTGGCAGTAGTTGGGAAGACTTTTTTCTTTTGCGTTGCCACGTCCAACAAAATGGATTATGTTGTAAGAGTCCATCTTGTCAAGATTGTCAAACACAAATTTGTTGATGTTTTTTGAGCCTAAACTGCCACCAAAAAACAAAATCGTTGGTTTTGAAGTTTGAAATCTGCAAAATTTTTCTGCCACTTCTTTGTTTGCAGAAAACACTTCTTGGCGTATTGGGCTTCCAGAATATATACATTTGTCAGATATGCAAGTTTCCCTAAAACTTGTAAACATTACTTTTGCATATCTATGTATAATTTTGTTTGCAAGGCCCATTGAATAGTCGCTTTCATGGGCAAGGATTGGTATTTTTAATTTCTTTCCTGCCATTGCTACTGGAAGCGAAACATATCCACCTTTTGCAAAGATTACGTTAGGTGCAATATCTTTTAGCACCTTTTTTGCAAATGCCACTGCCTTTAAAAGTTTGTAAGGCACCAAAATGTTTTTAGGCGTTAGTTTTCTTATAAGTTTTACGGCAGGAATTTCCACAAAAGTGATGTCCTTATCCTTGGAAACAAGTCTTTGCTCCATACTGTCCTTTTCGCCAAGATAAAAGATTTTAAAGTGTTTTTTCAGGTAGGGAATAAGTGCAAGGTTTGGCACTATGTGCCCACCAGTGCCACCTCCTGTCATAACAAGTTTTAATTTTTCCATACTAATATTATATACATAAACACTCGAAATATGTTTTGGCATATTGGCTCAATCTCTTTCATAAGATGAAGTATGAAAATTTTTTCCTTTAGAATCAAAAAAACAAACAAAAGAAAAACTTTTTTAACAAATGCCATCATTTTTTCAATGCTTTTTGTTGTACTTGCGTTTTCTTATGCGGGTGGCACTCTTCAGGTTTTCAATAGAACTCAAGGAGAAGAAGCAATTTATTTTGGCGACAGAAACTCAAACAAAGTGTCGCTTATGGTTAATGTTTATTGGGGTGATGAGTTTATACAGCCAATGCTTGACATTTTTGAAGAAAAAAACTGCACGACAACTTTTTTTGTTGGTGGAGTGTGGGCAAGTAAGAACTCTGAAATGCTAAACAAAATTATTGAATATGGGCATGAAATTGGCAATCATGGCTATTATCATAAAGACCAAAACAAAATTTCAGAGGAAGAAAACTATAAAGAGATTTCACAAACTCATCAAATTGTAAAAAGCCTTGCTGGCGTAGAGATGACACTTTTTGCCCCACCAAGTGGTGCATATAACAATACAACTCTTACAGTTGCCACAAGTCTTGGATACAAAACTATTATGTGGACGCTTGACACTATTGATTGGCGAGACCAAGACAAAAACCTTATTTTGTCGCGTGCCACCAAAAACGCTAAGGGTGGAGACCTTATCCTTATGCACCCAACAGCAGAAACTTTAGAGGCACTGCCGGATATTATCGATACTTTAAAAGCCAAAGGTCTTGAAATTGCACCAGTTACAGAAACACTTGGTATTAGTTTATAATTGACAAACGCCTTTTTGTGTGGTAAGATTTTGGCATGAGGGAACAAATGATATTTTTAGATAACGCAAGCACCACATCACTTTGCAAAAGTGGCGTGGAAAATCTTTTGAAATACAGTCAAGAACTGTTTTACAACCCAAGTGCAAGTTATTCAGTGGGTTTTGAAAATTACAAGCAAATTCAGGGTGTTAAGGCTCTTCTTGCCAAAAAACTTGGCGTGGAGTTTAAAAACAATATTATTTTTACTGGCAGTGCAACAGAAGCAACCAATCTTGCCATTTTTGGCAGTTACAGAAAAAACTGGAAAAAAGCAGTTTTTTCAGCAGGGGAGCATCCATCAGTATATAACTGTTCCCTTGAACTTGAGGCAAGAGGGGTGAAGGTTGAATTTGTTGACCTTGACCAAAGTGGTGCAGTGGACCTTGAAAAATTATCTAAGGCACTTGATGAAGATGTTGCGTTTTTGTCAATCATGCAAGTCAGCAACGAAACTGGTGCAATAAACAACCTTGAAAAGATTTTTGCCCTAAAACAGCAAAAATGTAAGAACGCAATATTCCATGTGGACGGCGTGCAGGCATTTGGAAAACTTAATGTTGATTTAACAAAATTCAATCCAGATTTTTACACAATCAGTGCACACAAATTTCATGGCCCTAAAGGCCTTGGTGCTCTTTATGCAAAAAATCCACAGAAACTAAAACCGGTAACGCTTGGTGGAGGACAGGAGTATAACCTTCGCTCTGGCACAGAAAATTTGCCAGCGATAATGGCTCTTTATGGGGCACTTAACGAACTAAAAGAAACAGACTTTGCAAGGGTAACAAAAATAAATCAAGCCTTTAAGGAAGAACTTAAGAAAAACTTAGAGCCTAAGATATCCCTTAAGATTATGGAAGGTGAAAATTTTTCGCCGTATGTAATGAGTCTTAGTTTTAAAGGGATTAAAGGGGAAGTTCTTCAAAATCTTTGCGATAGTCAAGGGCTTTTAATCAGCACTGGCAGTGCCTGTTCTTCTAAAAAAAGTGGCAATAGGATTTTGGAAAATATTGGCCATACTCAAGAAGAGATTGTTGGTAGCATAAGGGTAAGTTTTTCAAGAGAAACAACACTTGAAGAGGCACTTGAAGGTGCCAATATCTTGGCAAACTGCACAAACACACTTTGGAGGAACACAAGATGAAAAATGTAATTCTTCTTCGCTATGGCGAGATACATTTAAAGGGTAAAAACAGAGGTTTTTTTGAAAACGCACTTTTCCAAAACCTAAAAAACAGCCTTGAGGGGATAAACTGCAAAATTTCAAGGATTGCAGGCAGATATTTGGTTTCAGAATTTGAAGAAAAGGATATAAAACTTATCACAGAAAAATGCCAAAAGGTGTTTGGGTTTGTGTCGTTAAGCCATGCTATGGAAGTTGAAACAAGTGAAGAAAATATTGTTTTGGCAGTTAAAACTTTGATGGGCGAAGTTGAAAAAAATAGTGCTAAAGAAGTTATAACTTTCAAGGCAAAAACCAAGCGTGCTGATAAATCTTTCCCCGTAAAGAGTGATGATTTTTCTGCATTTTTGGGCGAAGTAGTGCTAGACAATTTCAAGATTTTTAAGGTTAAACTTTCAGACTACGATATTGAACTTAATGTTGACATTCGCGAAAACGGCAAAACCTATGTTTTTTGCGACAAGGTTAATTGCCTTGGTGGCATGCCGGTTGGCACAGCAGGCAAGGGGCTTTTGATGCTTTCAGGTGGCATTGACAGCCCAGTGGCTGGCTATATGATGGCAAAGCGTGGCCTAAAACTTTTTGCAATGCATTTTCACAGTTTTCCATACACCAGTTTGCAGGCTCGTGAAAAAGTGCTTTCTCTTGCAGAAATCTTAACTGATTACACCGGTGGAGACCTAACAGTCTTTATGGTGCCATTTACAAAAGTGCAAGAGGCAATCCACCAAAAATGCGATAGTGCGTATATGATAAACATAATGCGTAGAATTATGTTTAGGATTGCTGAACGCGTTGCAGAGAAAAACAATATTCAAACAATTGTTACTGGGGAAAATTTAGGACAAGTTGCAAGCCAAACCATAGAAAGTTTGACAAATACAAACAGTGTGATGGATGTTATTCCTGTTATGAGGCCACTTATCGCTTTTGACAAACTTGATATAATAAAAATTTCCAAAGAAATTGGCACATTTGAAACTTCAATTTTGCCATACGAAGATTGTTGCACTGTTTTCTTACCAGACAATCCAATCATTAAACCAAGTATAAAAAACAGCCAAAAACAAGAAAAATTCTTGGATATTGAGAATTTAATTCAAGAAGCAATTGAAAACATAGAAATCGTAAAAATAAAACCAAAAAAATAAAAATAATTACAAATAAATAAAAAATATTTATTTTTTTTATTTTTTGGTAAAAATATTTTAATGAAACAAAAACAGCCACTTTCAAATTTTGATTTAAATCAAAAATTGTTTTGTTTTCCACTGTTTGTGGGGTTGTTTTGTCAAATGGACAAAAAATGTGTTTGTTGTTATGTTGATAAAAAAAGTGGTGAAATAAAATTAAAATCTTTTAACGCAAAAAACAGTTTGTTTTATCATGCTGGTATTCCTATTTTGCGAGGTATAGAATTTTTTGTTTTTTCAATTATTAGTTATTTTCAAACGCTTAAAATTTTTGCATGGCATAGAAAATCTATCAATGCAGAAAAAGAAAGCCTTGATATCTTAAAAAAAACTTTGCTTGTGATTGGGATTGCAATTTTAATGGTAATAGGTGCCCTGTTTGTTGGGTGGGGAATTTTTGGGACACTTCCAAGCAAAATTGGGTTTTGGATTTTTCCAAACAACTACAGTCCCGTTTTAAAAAAATTTTGTATTGCACTTGTTCGGCTTGCACTAATTGTCCTACTAATTTTAACGCTTTGGTTTGTGCCAAAATTTAAGGCACTTTGCAGGTTTAACACAGCAGGGAATATTACAATAAAAGGCAAAAATTTTTCTTCATTAAACTTTTTTAATGTTGTATCTCTTGCTTTACTCATAGATGTTTTTGTGGTAACATTATTAGGGCTTACAGGAAATTTTTTACTTATCTTTCTTGTAAATATTGTTTTGTTTTTGCTGGCAAGTGGAGTGAGTTTTGAAATTTGCTTGTTTCAAGAAAAAAAAGGTGGTTTGTTAGAAAAACTTTGTATGCTGACAAGTTTTTTGTTTTTCAGCCCTTGTGGTAAAACGGAAAAACAGGTGGCAAATGGCGTTATAATGGAGTGTGAACTTATGAAAAATGAAGATAGGGTATTGCTTGAAGAAAATGATTTGGGTCATGGAGAGGTGGCACTTGCGTTTGTGCTTGCAGATGTAAAAAATGCTTTAAAAAAAGCAGGCATTGAAGATTTTGGTGAGGCTGAGTGGCTGGTTGCAAATGTTTTGGGTGTTAAAAAACTTGACATAAGATTTGTAAAAGCCGTTACCTCTCAGGAAAAAAGAAAAATAGATATGGCACTTGAAAGGCGTCTTAATCACGAACCAATTGACAAAATTTTTGGGTTTACAGAGTTTTATGGTTTAAAATTTAAGGTAAATAAAAATGTTTTATCGCCAAGGCAAGAAACTGAACTTCTTGTTGAAAATGTCCTAAAAGAAATTGAAGGAAAAAAAGTGCGTGTCCTTGATTTATGCACAGGCAGTGGTGCAATTGCAATTTCAGTTGCTAAGCACTCTCAGGCCGAAGTTTTGGGGGTAGATATAAGTGAAAGTGCATTAAGCATTGCAAAGTTTAATGCCGAAAACTTAGGGGCAAATGTAAAATTTAAGCATTCTGATATGTTTTCAAAACTTGGAAGAAACAAGTTTGACATTATTGTCAGCAATCCTCCATACATCAAAACCAACGAAATTGAATTACTAGAAAAAGAAGTTAAGAACTTTGACCCCAGAATTGCACTTGATGGTGGCGAAGATGGTCTTTACTTTTATCGCTTAATTGCAAGCCTTGCACCAATGCACCTTAAACCAAAAGGCAAACTTTTTTTGGAAATTGGGTTTAGGCAGGGTACAAAACTAAAAAAACTATTGACAGAGAACTTTGAAAATATTAAAATACTAAAAGATTATGAGGGTAAACAACGAATTGTTGTTGCTACAAAAAAAGGATAAAAATATGTTTATTGAAACAACTAAAAAATTTAAAGAACGCTATGATGAACTGACAGACCTGATTATGAAGCCTGAAATTATCGCTGATAACAAGGAGTGGAAAAAACTTGTTAAAGAAAGAAGTGGCCTAGAAGAAATTGCAAACAGCCATGTGGAGTATGAAAAAGCCCTTCTTGACAAAAAGGGTATGGAGGAAACCATTGCCACAGAAACTGACCCTGAAATGAAAAAGTTTTTTGAAGAAGAACTGTATGAACTTAATGGCAAAATCTCACAAATGGAAGAGGAAATAAAAATTCTTCTTCTTCCAAAAGATGAAAACGATAGTTCAAACGTTATTATGGAAATTAGGGCAGCAGCAGGAGGCGAAGAAAGTGCACTTTTTGGCGTTGAGCTTTTGAATATGTACAGGCGTTATGCCGAACGCCAACGTTGGCAAGTTGAAATGATTGATATTTCTGAAACCGAACTTGGTGGCATTAAGGAATGCACATTTATGATTAAAGGCAAAAATGTGTATAAAAACCTTAAGTTTGAAAGTGGCGTGCATAGGGTGCAAAGGGTTCCTGAGACTGAATCTCAAGGCCGTGTGCATACTTCAACCACAACTGTTGCTGTGCTTCCTGAAATGGAAGAGGTGGATTTTGAAATTCAGGAAAAAGACCTTCGCATTGACACATATCGTGCAAGTGGGGCAGGTGGCCAGCATGTTAACAAAACAGACAGTGCAATCCGTATGACTCATATACCAACAGGCATTGTGGTTTGCTGTCAGGATGAACGCAGTCAACTTAAAAACCGTGAACGAGCAATGAATATCATGAAAAGTAAACTTCATGACTTTTATCAAAACCAAATTACAAGCGAGTATAAAGAAAATCGTCGCAGTCAAATTGGAAGTGGCGATAGAAGCGAACGCATAAGGACATACAACTTCCCACAGGGCAGAATAACTGACCATCGCATCAATTTTTCAATGTACAGTATGTCAAGTTTCCTTGATGGAGATATTCAAGAAATGATTGATGAACTGCTCCGTGCAGACCAAAAACTAAAACTTGAAGAAGCAAGTGGTAAATAAGATGATCAAATTTGTTGAAAGTAGTTCCATGAAAGTTGATGTTTTAAAGCATCAACAAAAGCAAATTTCTTCTTTAGACAAAATTGAAAAGGTGCTTGAAGCAAAAAAGGCACTTGGTTTTGACATTGCCATGGATAATCAAACGGTGGGTTTTGCCATGGTAAGAGAATATCAAAATAACAAATATTTTTTGTGGGTGTATGCAATTGATAAAAAATTCCAAGGTCAAGGGCTTGGTAAAAAATGCTTGAAAGAGTTTTTAGTGTTTTTAAAGCAAAACTATGGTTGCACCGAACTTTCAACAACTTACAAAATGGGAAATACTGTAGCAAAAAATTTATATGAAGGCCTTGGCTTTCAAGAAATAGAAAAAGTTGAAGAAGAAAAAGAAGTGGATATGATTTTAAAATTATAAAAAGTGGCTTGCGAAACAAGTCACTTTTTTTACAAACTTTTGTCCAAATCTTCTTCAGGTGAAAATCCATTTAGAAGCTTTTCGCAATACTCTGAAATAAACTGTGATGCATTTACGGCGTTATCAAAACTTTGCGAGATGTGCTGGCGATTTTCATCTTCTCCTGCAATAAAATGCACTGTGCAGTTTGGCAAGTTGTGGTTTACATACTTCGCATAAGCATTAACAATATCAACACAACCTTCCAAAAATGCCACTGCAAAAGTGGAAGACACAAAAAATGGTTTTTGAAATTTATCATTTAAAATGTCAATTTGCAAAATTGTTGGCTCTTTGTCGCCTTCTTGAAGATTAATTTCATTTTCAATAAAAAATTTTTTAAACAAACTTTCTTCTTTGCCACAAGAAATTGTATTGCGATAGTCCCTTTTTTTAATTCCATTTTTGTTTTTTGCAAAAAAAACAAAATCGCTGTTTGGTGAAGAATAAACTTTGTGCCCAAATTTTTCTTCCATAATTGTTTGGATTTCTACAATGTTTTTTGCAACCTTATTAATGTGTTTATCCAAAAGTTTGGTGCCATAGATGCTCTTGTCGTTTTCCATCATATAATTTAAGATATTTTTGTATGCAAACCACTTTCCAAATAAAATTCTGCCTTGTGGGTCGCTTACAATATCAAAATTTCTTGCATCATAAGCAAAGTTGTTTTTTTGCGAGTTAAGATAGTCCAAATCACTATTAATTAAAAATTCTTCCTGAAGTGTTGCAGGTTGATTAAGTGTTGCAGGTGTAATTTCAAAAGTTTGGTCATAAAAACCTTGTGATTTTTCTAAAAATGCATCAGCATCTAATTTTTGCTTTTTTCTAAATAGCCCAAATGCCATAGTAAATTCTCCTGACTTTTGTTATATCACAGGTTTGAAAGGTTGTCAATAAATAAAAAAAGCCCAAGATTTAAGGCTCTTTGATTATGATTTTTGCGTTAATAAAATTGATTTGTCTATGCTGTTGGTGTCTAAGTTCTGGTCTTCGAAAACATAAAAGGTCAAACGCTTCCCACACAAACACCCAAGAAAAAATGCTAATTGCCCCTTGCACAACAACCAAAATTTCTTTAAAGGTTAGGACAAGTGAAATTGTTAAAGTGCATAGGCCAATAAAAAGTGTAATTAATGCAAACCAAATATAGTTTTTCAGTTTTCTTTCGCTTTCAACAAATTCGTTATAATAGTAGTTTTTGATTGCAGTGGATATGGTTTCGTGGTCATACTTTTTTGTTGTGATTTCAAGGGTTAAGTCTTCCTTGATTGGCACATCTTTTACTGCGTTTTCCAAAAATTCAGCAAAATCGCCACTAATCACTTTTTGGTTGTTTTCT
Source organism: Clostridia bacterium (assembly GCA_017408305.1). Classification (GTDB taxonomy): domain Bacteria; phylum Bacillota; class Clostridia; order Christensenellales; family UBA1242; genus UBA5489. The sequence goes on from JAFQUU010000032.1 coordinate 12,689, forward strand.
GCAAATGGCGAAATCACATTTTTGCTATCATTAAGCGAAATTTGCACAGGGTTTGATGGTGGACTTACCCTATTTTTTTTAAGATTTCTTTTTGCTTTTCCGTACTTTGTCATATTTTCTCCTGATATTTTCAGTATAACAGTCCAAAAAGCAAATTGCAAATTTTTGGCAATAAAAAAACAAACCCGAATGGTTTGTTTTTTTAGATTGGTACTCCTAAGGGGAATCGAACCCCTGATTCCACCGTGAGAGGGTGGCGTCTTAACCGCTTGACCATAGGAGCATATATTTATAAAAATATTATACCACAAACCTTTGAGTTTTGCAAGGGTATTTTAAAAAAATTAGTGAGTTTTTGATTTTGTTTGACTTTTTGAAGTGCGTTTAATATATTTATATCAAAGGGGGTGGAATATGTTTAGGTTTGGGACAGGTTTTGGAATTCTTGAATGTCCGTTAAGTGAATTTTTTAATGAGGATATTTACGGTGAAGATGCAAATCAAGACAAAGAAGAAACGCTTGAAAATATAAAATTTTCAAACAAAAAAAAGCTAAAATACCTAAAAGTGGCCTTTGAAGAAACGCTTGATATGGAAAGATAGGGAGTAGGTTATGTTTAGATTTGGTTATGGCATTGCACCGTTAAATTGCAAATTAAGTGAATTTAACCACGAAAAAGGTAAACCAACAAATGAACCCGTGAAGCGTAAGTTTTACAATTCTTATGCGTTTCAAGAAGAACCATTGAAATATAAGAAAAAAAAGAAGTTGAACAGTAAACCAAAAACTTTTGAAGAAGAATTTGATGTGGAGAGATAAAATCTTCTTTTTTTGAATATAATAGATTTTTTTTGAATAGTTTACTTCAAGGAGAATTTATGAATAAACTTGATAAAATCCATAAAGAACTAGATTTTTATACGCAAACAGGCTTGGCGATTAAACTCAACTCTTTACGTGCGGCAAGAGCAAGCCTAAAAATTGATACAGTCAAGTATTCAATTGTTGGAGCGAGTGTTGGATTGTTTGGTGGCGTGGGAGAGTTTTTGCTTGCAAGTAGGATTGAGGATTGGAATTGTATTCTTTCGCCTGCAGAGTTTGGGCTTGCAGTTGGGGGCACCGCTTTTATTTGCATAAGTGCTGTGCCTATAGGCTGTTATTTGTTTCACAAACGCAAATTTTTAAAAAATTATGAAAAAAACAAGGATATTAAAATTCCACTTGGTGATGAATTAAAAATGTAGGGAATATTTTTGGTGTTTTTTGCAAAAATCATGTTATGAATAAAAATAAGATAGAGAAATTTTTCAGTGTTGCAGAAAAATATCTTGGTTTCCCGTATGTTTGGGGTGGTGAAAGTCCAAAAACATCTTTTGATTGCTCGGGGTTTATATACTGGGTAATGAAAAAGGCAAAACTTGGAAGAGCAAAAAGACTTACCGCCCAAAAAATTTTTTACAAGTTGTGCTATAAAATCAAAACCTGTGAAATACAAAGGAGAGACTTTCTTTTTTTTGAAAAAACATATAAAACTAATAGGCGAATAACACATGTTGGTGTGTATGCTGGAGAGGGGCTTATGCTTCATTGTGGTTCAAAAAATGGCGTTGAATATGTGGATTTAAAATCTTCGCCCTTAAAAAACAATTTTTATTGTGCAGGTCGCCCTAAAATGTTCTTATAAAAAATCGCCACTTCGATAGTGAAGTGGCGATTTTATTTTTCATGTTCTTGCTCTAATGAGTTTAAGTTCTTCAAGTGTTTTGCAAGGTTTTTATTTCTAATATTTATTACTGATTGTTTAAGTTTGGAAAACTTTGGTAAGTCTATGCCAGGCACAAAAACACAGCACCAATTACGCCTGTATGTTCTTGCACCTTTCTCAACCCCCTCGGCTTTTTGCATACTTTTAAAGTCTTTCCACCAGCTATAACCTTCACGAATTTTACCATTGCCTAAAAGATAAATTTTATTAGTTTCGAAATTTAATCTACCTATTTTCATGCCACCTGAACCACCTGGCATAATATTTACCTCCTTTCTGCTTTGACTATATTATATTTTGAGAGAAGAAAATTGTCAAACAAATTAAATCACATAGCAAAAATCACTACTTCGATAGTGAAGTGGCGATTTTATTTTTCATGTTCTTGCTCTAATGTGTTTAAGTTTTTCAAGTGCTTTGCAAGGTTTTTATTTCTAATATTTATTACTGACTGTTTAAGTTTGGAAAACTTTGGTAAGTCTATGCCAGGCACAAAAAGACAACACCAATTGCGCCTGCCAGTTGTTGCACCTTTTTCAATCCCCAAACCTTTTCGCATACTTTTATTTTCTTTAAGCCAATCATAATCATCACGAATTTTAGCGTTACCTAAAAGCCCCATTTTCTTAGTTTCAAAGTTAAGGGTTCCCATAGGCCTTCTTCCAATTTTCATAATGTCTCCTTTTGTATTTTTAAGTATTATACGATAATAGTGTATGAAAAGTCAACAATATAGCAAAAATCGCCACTTCGATAGTGAAACAGCGTTTGATTACCAGTCATTTCTGCGAGATTTGGCATCTTTAGCAATACCCTTGCCTTTTGCCATTCTTTCGTTTTCTTTAAACCAATCGTAGTCGTCCCTTAAAGGGGTGTTGCCAAAAAGGTAAATCCTTTTTGTTTTAAAACCCAAAGGACCAGTAGGTCTTCTTCCAATTTTCATACTCATCTCTCTTTTTCAGTTTCATAATTATTTTATAACTACCAGTCATTTCTGCGAGATTTGGCATCTTTAGCAATACCCTTGCCTTTTGCCATTCTTTCGTTTTCGTTAAACCAATCGTAGTCGTCCCTTAAAGGTGTGTTTCCCATAGTATATATTTTTTTTGTTTTGAAATCCAAACTGCCCGTAGGTCTTGTTCCAATTTTGCAACCCGGCATATTCCTTCCTCCTTATATCAATTATACTCATGATAATTTATATAGTCAATCGAAATCTCAAAAAACACTGGTTTTATTGACTTTGGGACTTTTATTTGTTATTCATTTAATAATGAAGGAGCAGAAGGTTATGTTTACTTTTTTGGTTGATTTAACATTAAGGTTTCCTGAAGATGTAAACCTTGATGAGATTGAAAGAATTTTGGGCATGAAAGCAACAAGTAAGAAAACAAAAAAAGAATCAAAAAGCAAAAACAAATTTGCACGCATAAGTTTTTACACATCACGCAAAAGAAGCACTAATCCCTCACAAGTGCTTGAAGACTTTTTGCTTAAAATTCACGAGAATATAAAAAAAGTTCCAGAAATCCTAAAAAAATATAATGGAAGGGCATATCTTTGCCTAATCATGAATTTCTCTGAGTATGTGCCTACAGTTTTTCTATCTCAAACAGTTATTGATATTCTTTCAGAGTGCAAAATAGAATTTGACCTGGACTTTATGTAAAAGCCAATAACTGTTTAACGCAAAAATCGCTATTCCACTATGGGAATAGCGATTTTATTATTTTTCTTGTTCAAAATTTTGCCTTTGGTTGTCAGTTAATGATTTCCGCAAAACAGACTTCTTAAGTTGTTTAAGTTTAGTAAATTTAAACATATTAGATTGTTTTTCTTGTTTTTCCTCAAAGTCTTTAATTTTTTTATCAAGTTCGGGAATTGAGTGGTTGCAAAGTGCCAACAATTTTTGAAGTTTTTTGTTTTGTATGTAACATTCTTGTTCCCAATGATTTTTCAATATACATTTTGGAAATTTTTTAGGGTTATATTTTTCTTCATGAACATTGTAATGATATACTTTAACATTTTCTATAATTTGCTGAGGGATAGGGCATCCTAATTCAATAAGCTCAGCAATTGTGGAGCTTGCAAGCAAATAACAATATTCGTAATGGAAAGCATATGAATCTTTTAATTTTTGTTTATTGCAAAAATAAGAATACAGTGTAATCTCATTGTCAAGATACCTTGGATAAGGAAGTCCATTCCTTGTAAACCAACTGATTGTGTCTAAATTAATTCCTATAATCTTCAACGCCTTTTCTTCAAATGTATGTATTACTGGCATCTTGATTCCTACGGTTTTCGCCAGCATAACTTCTTCGGTTGTATAATAAGAATTTTCTTTTGCCTTTACCTTTCTTTGTTTGTTTCTTGCTAAAAGAAATTTTGTTATGTCTTTAGAAATTAGTTCTGCATCTTTTTTCCAACCATATTTCCTATAAGACCTTAAAATACTTACGTTGTGATAATATCGACATTCACAGTAATTTTCTCTAATGCTTTTTTCTTGTTCGGTTTGTTTAACTTTAGGTCCATATGCATTTCTAAAAAGTTGCAATTGTTGATATGGCGAAAATTGTTCTTTAACAAAAGCTGGAATGCTGTTTATACTTTCCACAAAACCACTTTTTGCTGGTTCTCCGTATAAAGTTATGATTTGTTGATAATGCCTCATTCCAGAATCTTCATCATAAAAACTTACTGTTACGCCACCGTATTGGTCCTTATAATAAACAGTATCCAACTTATCAAATGGCTGAAAGCCTCTTCTTACGATTTTATCGCCTGTTGCAAGTTCTAGATAGTAAATGGTGGTATCATCTTTTTCGTTTGGGTCTTTTTCCCTGATTTCTTCAAAGTAATGCATTTTTTATTCTCCGTAAATTGTGATAAAAGTATAAATCAAATTTAAAAATTTGTCAATAGTAACGCAAAAATCGCTATTCCACTATGGGAATAGCGATATGATGCTATTGTAGGGTCGTGATGGCTGAAACCACTTAACTAGTGGGTGCCTTCTCCTTATCAAAGGAGGGTTGTTCCACAAGGCTTTGATAGCCTTGGGATGTGCCCTACAGTTATATATTGTGCAGGAATTTTTGTTTTATGCAAACTTTTTAAAAAAATTTTTTATCTTTCCCTTTTGCCATTTTTTACATCTTCGATTATTTCATCTAAAGATTGAAATTCTCTGCGAATTCTGTCTTTCGCTAATTTAAATTTAAGTTTTAATTTTGAGTATTTAAGGTTTGATTTTCTTTGGAACTTTTTTATAGTTTCAAGGTTTGAACAACTGATAATTTGGTTTGTTAGGTCTTTGTATTTGAAAAACAATTCTTTTTGTGCTCTGGTTGGCATATAATACAGTTTTTGATTTTTAGTACAATCACGTCGTGGTTGGCCAGGGTCTTTTTGGAAGCCAAGTTCTGTTATAGCCTTATTAATTGAGTTGGTTTGAAGGCCCATAAGTTTTAGGTCAATTGCCATTTTGCAAAGAATTTTTGCATCAAAATGATACATCCCTTCAAGAGGAGTGTATTCGTAAGATGGTTTTATTAGTTCTTGGGCACCTATAATGGTTTTTGAGTTTACATAGTAAGGTTCAAAAGGCAAAACCTTGTGAGTTGTTCTTGCAAAAAGGGTTTGGGTGTACTTTTCTGTAAATAATTGCAAATCTTGTTTTGTAAAAATGTTTTTCTCAGTTTCGCAATTTTTTGTCATAAATTTCCATGCTAAAAGTAAAGTGTCTTCGTGAGGTTTAACAAATGAAGACTGAAGATAAAGTGAACTTGTTGAAATATAACAAAGTGTTGTTTCATCGCAAAATTTTTGCATATACAAATCCAAAAAGTGTGAAAACAAATTATTTTGTTTTGAGTTTTCCATGAGTGGAATAATCTGCTTTGGGTTATAAGAATCTATATAATCACTTTTATCAATATTTTTTATATTGGTTTCTGGTGGCAGGTTTTGAATTTTTTGAAGTTTCTTGTAAAGTTGCTTGGCTGAAATAAGCCCGTCATGATAATCTTCAAGGCCTTGTTCAAAATCTTCATATAATTCACGAGGTATTTTTTGCATTTGTTTCTCCTTAGGCTCAAATAACATATGCTTCGGTTTTTGTCAAGCAAATAAACTTTTTTAAAAATTTTTAAAGATTTTTTTCTTGTTCTTTTTCAAGAAATTTTTGCTTGTATCTTTCCATATATTCTTTTTCTTTTTTCCTTCTTTGATAAGCCTTTTCTATTCCTTCGGCTAAGGTTGGAAATGGGCAATACTTTTGTGCAAAACGCTGTAGTTTATGTTTGCGTCTTGTTAATTTTGCGTGTTCTTTTTTTCTCAACATACTAACTGTTTCTGGCGTAGGGAAAGCGATAATGTGCTTGGTAAGTTCACGGTATTTAAGAAACAATTCTTTTTGCTGATAGGTTGGCATGTATTGAAGTTTTTGAGGTCTTGTAAAATCAAATTTTGGCTCGCCTGGGTCAACTTGAAAACAAAGGTTATTAATTGCTTTTTCTATGCTTTGTAGTTTTAAACCATGATTTGCTAGTTCAGAGGCCATATAAAACAAAATTCTTACATCATGATAATACATACCACTAAGGGCTTCGTAAAACCAAAAGGGTTGAACCAGTTCTTTTCCGCCTACAATTGTGTCAGATTTAACCCAATAAGGTTCTTCCGTATATAAAGGATGAGTTGTCCTTGCAAAAAGTGTTTCAACATATTTATCTACAAAATATTGCAGGTCTCTTTTAGTAAAATAGTTTCCATTTTTTTCACAATTAAATGCCCAGAAACGCCACTTAGAAAGCAGGGCTTCTTCATAAGGTGCAACAAAAGACCTTCTAACTTTCAAGCCACCATTATCGTGCTTTGTTGTGGTATCGTGGCAAAATTCTTCTAAATATTTGTCAAGTTCAGAGTGTGTTTCTTTCATCACTGTCAAATGTCCTTTAACATTTTGTATATCAAGAATATATTTTTTTGTCAATCAAATAAAAAACTTTCAAAAAAATTTTAAAAAAGGTGTTTGCAAATACAAAGTTTTGTGCTATAATAGCAAAGTTTTTTAAAAAAGGGGTAACTTTAAGCCCTTTGACTATGTACGATAGGAGAAGTTTTTTATGCAAAACGAAAAAATAAGAAATATCGCTATTATCGCTCACGTTGACCATGGCAAAACCAGCCTTGTAAACGAACTTTTAAAGCAAGGTGGAATATTTAGGGCAAACCAAGAGGTTGGCGATAGGGTGATGGATAGTAATGATTTGGAAAGAGAAAGAGGCATTACAATCCTCAGCAAAAACGCATCATTTTTTTATAAGGACATAAAAATCAATGTTGTTGACACCCCTGGGCATGCTGACTTTGGTGGCGAAGTTGAAAGGGTGCTTAAGATGGTTGATGGGGTGCTACTCGTGGTTGATGCCTATGAAGGCCCAATGCCACAAACACGCTTTGTGCTTGAAAAAGCACTTGAACTTAACCACAAAATCATTATTGTAATCAACAAGATTGACAGAAAAGATGCACGCATTCGTGAAGTTTGCGATGAGGTTTTAAATCTGCTTCTAGACCTTGATGCCAACGAAGAACAACTTTACAGCCCAATTGTTTACGCATCTGCAAGGTTTGGTACAGCAACGCTTAATCCTGATGTTGTTGCTGAAAGTATGGAGCCACTTTTTGAAACAATCGTAAACCACATACCAGCCCCAACCGGTGATGAAGATGCACCATTTTGTATGCTTGTAAGTGCGACAGAGCAGAATGACTTTTTGGGCAAACTTGCTGTTGGCAAAATCACACAAGGCAAACTCCACACAGGTGATAACCTTGCCGTTACAAACTATTTTGATGAAAGCAAAAACGGCAGTTTTAAGGTGCAAAATATGTTTGAGTTTGCTGGCATGAAAAAAGAGCAAACTGAGGAAGCCAACGTTGGCGACATTGTTTGTATTGCAGGTGCTGATGATATCACAGTTGGCGATACTCTTAGCGATAAAACAGCAATTCAAACCCTTCCGTTTGTGAAAATCAGCGAACCAAGCGTTGAAATGACATTTATGGTAAACAACAGTCCGTTTGCCGGCAAAGAAGGCAAGTTCTGCACAAGTAGGCACTTAAGAGACAGGCTTTATAAGGAAGCAGTGAAAGACCTTTCGCTTAAAGTGTTTGACACAGAAAGCGCAGACAGCTTTAGGGTGCTTGGCAGGGGAGAAATGCACCTTTCAATCCTTATGGAGAACCTCCGTCGTGAAGGTTATGAGTTTCAAGTTAGTATGCCAAAAGTGCTTTTTAAAGAAGAAAATGGCGTAAAGATGGAACCTGTTGAAAGGCTTGTTGTTGATGTGCCAAGCGATAAGGTTGGAAATGTAATTAGCGCTCTTGGCACAAGAAAAGCAGATATGCAAGATATGAGTGTTAAGGGAAACCGTACAAAACTTGAGTTTTTGATTCCTGCACGTGGGCTTTTTGGCTACAAAAACCAATTTTTGACAGACACCAATGGCGAAGGCATTATGAGCAGTGTTTTTGCAGAGTATCAAGAATATAAAGGCGAAATCAATAAACGTAACTTTGGTGCGCTTATTGCTTACGAACAAGGTGATGCGGTGCAATATGGCCTTTTCTATGCACAAGAGCATGGCAGACTTTTCATTACACCAGGCGAAAAAGTGTATGGAGGCCTTGTGGTTGGCATAACACCAAAATCAAACGATATTGTTGTTAATGTTTGCAAAACAAAGCACCTTTCAAATACAAGAAGCTCTTCAAGTGATGATGCACTTAGGCTTGAACCTGTTCAAAAACCATCGCTTGAACAGTATATTGACCTTCTTGATGAAGATGAATATCTCGAAATCACTCCAAAAACAATTCGTATGCGTAAAATCATTCTTGACCATACTATTCGTGGTCGCCAAGACTTTAAAAAGAAGAATAATTAAGAAAATTTATATGATTTTTCAAAAAAGCCTTGCCAAAAGGCTTTTTTTATGTTAGTATAAAGACACTTGTAAGTTTAGGAGTGGACCACAAAGGTCCACTCTTATTCTTAAATAAGCAAAAGGGGTAAATATGATTAACAAGGATTTCTTTCAGGCACTTGATGAACTTGAAAGTGAGAAAAAGATTAATAAAGAACAATTTATTGAAACACTAGAGGCAGCACTTACATCTGCATATAAAAGAATGTATGGCGAAGCCAAAAGTGCACTTGTAAAACTTAATCCAGAAAAAAACACCATCAAAATATACAGTTACAAAACCGTTGTTGAAGAGGTTGAAGATTTTGACAAACAAATTTCTTTAGAAGATGCAAAAAAAATCAAATCGTCATACAAACTTGGCGATACAATTCTTCAAGAAGAAAGCACAAAGGCATTTGGCAGAATTGCTGCACAAACTGCAGGTCAGGTTGTTATGCAACGCCTTAAGGAACTTGAACGCCAAATTGCAACTAGCGAAATGAGTGAAAAAGAAGACGAACTGTTAACTGCCGTTATTAAGCGTATAGAGCAAGGCATTGTGTATGTGCAAATTGCAGGTTCTCACACAGAAGGCGTTATGCTTGAAAAAGACCAACTTCCAAACGATAAATATGCTGTTGGGGACAGAATTAAAGTTTATGTAAAGAAAATTAAAGATGGGTATTCTGGTCCACAAATTCAGGTTTCAAGAAGCAATGCAAATTTTGTGAAAAAACTTTTTGAACTTGAAGTTCCTGAAGTGCAAAATGGTGAAGTAATCATTAAAAATGTTGCTAGGGACCCTGGCAATCGTTCAAAAGTTGCTGTTTATGCAGAAAAAGCAAATGTTGATGCTTTGGGTGCATGCGTAGGCCTTAGGGGACAAAGAATCAACTCTATTAGTGCAGAACTTAATGATGAAAAGATTGACCTTGTTGAATACACCGATGACATTTTGGAATATATTGCTGCAGCACTTAGCCCTGCAAGCGTGCTTAGCGTTGAAACCAACGAAAGTTTAAGGGCCTCAAGGGTGGTTGTGCCAGACAATCAACTTTCACTTGCAATTGGCAGAGGTGGTCAAAATGTGCGTCTTGCATCAAGGCTTACTGGATGGAAGATTGACATAAAACCTGAAAGCGAGGCAATGAAATCACTTTCTAAAGAAGCAGAGGACAGATTGGAAGAACTTGCAAAACAAAACGAAATTACTGATTTTTCTGACTTTGAGGATATAGAATAATAGGGTAATAAAGGTGGCTAATGGAGAAAAAAATACCAATCAGGATGTGTAGCGTATGCAGAAATCATTTTGAAAAACCATATCTAATCCGTATTGTAAAAAACAAAAGTGGACAAATTTTTGTTGATAAAACTTTTAAGGCTGAGGGTAGGGGGGCGTATGTATGCAAAAGTGATGCCTGCCTTCAAAAACTTGAAAAAACAAAAGCACTAAACAGGGCATTTAAATGTGATGTTCCAACTCATATTTACAGCGAAATAAAAGGAGAATTTTAATACTTGACAAACCAAACACAAAAAAAGGGTGGCACCTTTAACAATCTTAAAGAAATTTATGCAATGCAAAAAAGTGGCAAAATTTCAGCACTTATTGAAGAAGTTCGCAAAAATGTTTCAAAGGCGAACAGTCTTTCTAATGCCTTTAACAGCAAAATGAAAGAAAAGGCAATTCTTGGCAAAAAAGAAGAAGAACTTGCAAAAATTCAAGCCAAAGAACTTGAAACACAGAAAAAACTTGAACAGGCACGCCTTGCTGAAGAAATGAAACAAAAACAACAGGAAGAAGAACGCCTTGCCGAAAGAAAACTTTTTCAACAGCAAATAGAAAACATTCCACAAAAGAAACCTGCTAGAAATGACCCTAAGCCATTTTTGCGTAAAGAAAACAAGCCAAAACAGTTTGGACAAAATTCTCAAACCCCTAAATATGACCAAAAACGCACATTTAATCCTGATGCAAAAACCAGAACATTTAATTCAAACAATAGGCCTCAAGGTACAAAACCTGGCTTTAATACAAATGGTCAAAAACCACCATTTAATAGATCTCAAGGTGGTCAAAGGCCAAATGGCACTGCAAGACCAACTTTTGCTTCAAGCAAAGAAAACAAATTTAAAAAATTTACTCCTGCACCAGAGCCAATGATTGTTCAGCAAGAACGCAGTAACTATGGCAACAAAAATAAGTCTGGATTTAATAAAACAAGGGATGAAAAACGCCCAGGACAAAACCGAAGAATGCAAACAAGGCGTGGATTTATTGACCTTGACATTAATAACGAAGAACGCGTTACAATCCGTAAACTTGCAAAACCAAAGAAAAAGGCAGAAACTTTTGTTGCACCAAGCGTTACAAGTGCTGTGATAAACGGAAGTTCTGTAACAGTTAAGACCCTAAGTGAAAAAATTGGTAAACCTGCTGGTGAAATCATTAAAAAACTTATGATGCTTGGCGTAATGGCAACCATCAACTCAACAATCAATTTTGAAACTGCTGAACTTGTTGCAAGCGATTTTGATATAACTCTTGAACAAAAGATTGAGCAAACATTTGAAGAAAAACTTATGGATGAAACCCATAAACAAGAAGAGGAAGGTGCAATTAAACGCCCACCTGTTGTAACAGTTATGGGCCATGTTGACCACGGCAAAACAAGTCTTTTGGATGCAATCCGTAAAACAAGTGTTGCAAGTGGTGAAGCAGGTGGTATCACCCAAAAAATTGGTGCTTATTCAATCACTGCTGGTGGCGAAAAGATCACATTTATTGACACCCCTGGCCATGCTGCATTTACTGCAATGCGTGCAAGAGGTGCACAGGTTACAGACATTGCAATTTTGGTTGTTGCTGCAGATGATGGCATTATGCCACAAACTGTTGAAGCAATCAGCCATATTAAAGCCGCAAATGTTCCAATTATTGTTGCCGTAAACAAAATGGATAAACCAGAAGCGAATCTAGACCGTGTGAAGTCTGGACTTGCAGAAAATGGTGTTCTTCCAGAAGATTGGGGTGGCGATGCAATCCTTGTGCCACTTTCAGCAAAAACCGGCGTTGGAATTGATAAACTTTTGGAAAGCATTCTTCTTGTAAGCGAAATGGAAGAACTTAAGGCAAATCCAAACAAAATGGCAACTGGCGTTGTGATTGAAGCAGAACTTGACAAAAATCGTGGCCCTGTTGCAACTGTGCTTGTGCAAAGTGGAACACTTAAAGTTGGCGACAGTGTGATGAGTGGCCTTACATTTGGTAAGGTGCGTGCAATGTTTGATGAAAACGGCAAGCAAGTTAAAACTGCCACTCCATCAACACCTGTTGCTGTGCTTGGCTTTAATGATGTGCCAAACAGTGGAGACCAAGTTTTTGCAGTTGATGAAAAACTTTCTAAGAATGTAATTTCTGAACGCAAAAACAAGATTAAGGAAGACCAGTCTCGTCTTACATCAGGTGTAAGCCTTGATGACTTTATGAATAAGGTTAACGAAGGCAAACTGAAGTCTCTTAACATAATTATTAAAGCCGATGTTCAAGGAAGTGCCGAAGCTCTTAAACAAACACTAACAGCCATTGAAAACGAAGAAGTTAGGGTTGTTTGTATCCACAGTGCTGTTGGTGCTGTTACAGAGTCTGACCTTGTGCTCGCAGAAGCAAGTGGTGCGATTATTGTAAACTTTAACCTTAAGGTTGCACCAAAAATTCAAACGCTTGCAGACCGTATGAAAGTTGAAGTTAAATCTTACAATGTTATTTATGAAGTTGTGGAAGAACTTACTGATGCAATCAGTGGTATGATGACTGTCAAATACGAACAAGTTGTTGCTGGGCACGCAGAAGTTAGGGTTGTGTTCAAACTTTCAACCTATGGTCTTGTTGCCGGCAGTTATGTTAAGGACGGCAAAATTATCCGTGGTGCAATGGCAAGGCTTATTCGTGATGGCGAGATAATCGCAGACACAGAAATTTCTGCACTTAAGATTGTTAAAGATGATAAGGCAGAAGTTAACACTGGATTTGAATGTGGCATTAAACTTGCTGACATTCCAGATCTTAAAGAAGGTGACATTATTGAATGTTATGAAAACATTCCAATTAAACGCACACCATCTCGTTCATAACATAAAAAATTTGGAGGTGAAAAATGAGTAATAGAATGCTTCGTGCAGATGCTGAAATCCAAAAAGAACTTGCAGAGATTATCAAAAATGACCTAAGCGACCCAAGACTTCAATCCCTTATTTCAGTTACAAGCGTAAAAACCAGCCCTGATTTTACAAGTGCAAAAGTAAGGGTTAGTATTTACGAACAAGAGCTTTCAAAACGCAAAGAAATTTTAAAACTTCTTCAAAAATCTTCTGGTTATATAAAAAGAATTTTGGCTGAGAATTTGTGTTTAAGAAACGTTCCTGCCCTCAATTTTCAACTTGATGATGGTGCATTTTATGAAGAAAACATAAATAAAATTTTGGAAACCTTAAATATTTCTCCAGCTGAAGAGGAAAACAATGATACAAACGAATAAAGACGGCCTTGTGGTGATTGACAAACCTTCGGGTTTGTCGTCTTTTTTGGCAGTAAATATTACAAAAAGAAGTTTAGGTGTCAAAAAAGCAGGGCATATGGGCACGCTTGACCCACTTGCAAGTGGTGTTTTGGTTGTTGGCGTTGGCAAAGGTACAAAACTTTTTGACCACTTTTTAGGTCATGAGAAATCATATTATGCAGAATATGAATTTGGCTATGAAACCGACACGCTTGACCTTGAAGGCAAGGTCTTAAACCAAAATGATTGTGATATTTCAAAAGAGGATATAGCAAAGGTTCTTCCAACTTTTATGGGCAAGATTTTACAAATGCCACCTGTTTACTCTGCCAAAAAAATTGATGGCAAAAAAGCGTGCGATCTTGCAAGAAGTGGTCAAGAAGTAATCTTAAACCCCAAAGAGGTTGAAGTTTTTGAACTTGAACTTGTTAAAAAACTTGGTAAGAACAAGTTTGGCTTTAATATTAGGTGCTCAAGTGGTTTTTATGTAAGGGCTCTCGGTAGAGATATAGCCCAAAAACTTGGCACTTTTGCCACAACAACACTTATAAGACGCACAGAGTGCTGTGGATATTCTTTGGACAAAGCACAAACCCTTGAAGATATAAAGGCAGGCAAAGCAGTGGTTTATCCACTTGAGGAGATAAAATGATAAGATTTGGTCCATCTGGCAACAGCCAAAGTTTTTATGATGATGGCAACAAAACAAGCGTGCAGGCACCAAAGTGGCTAAGTGAAAAAGGCTTAAATGCGTATGAATTTTCTTTTGGTAGAGGCTACACAATGGGCTTAAAAACTGCCACAGACCTTGGAAATGAGGCAGAAAAATACGGCGTTAAAGTAAGTATTCACGCACCATACTATATCAATCTTGCAAACCCTGATGAAGAAATGAAAATCAAATCTTTTGGGTATATCATAAAGGGTCTTGAACTTCTTAAGGCAATGAGGGGCAATCATCTTGTTTTTCATGTGGCATCTCAGGGCAAAATGGAAAGGGCAGAGGCAACTGCTTTGGCAGAAAAAAGGCTTGTTGAACTGTCAAAAGTATTAGATTTTGAAGGTGAAAACAAAGATTTGTTTTTATGCCTAGAAACTATGGGCAAACCCCTTCAAATTGGCACATTTAAAGAAATTATTGACCTTTGCACAATAAGTTCAAACTTTATTCCTTGCTTTGATTTTGGGCACATCAACGCCCTTACAGGTGGTGGCTTGAAAAAAGTGGAGGACTATCTGGAGATTTTGAATTACTCAATTGAAAAACTGGGATTTGAAAGAACAAAAAACTGTCATATTCATTTTTCAAAAATTGAGTATGGTGCAAAAGGTGAAATTAGGCACTTAAATTATGATGATACTGTATATGGCCCAGAGTTTGACCCACTTGCAAAGGCACTTAAAATGTTAAATTTAACCCCAGTTGTTATATGCGAAAGCAAAACAATGATGGCAGAAGATGCGTGTGCTTTAAAAAATATTTACGAAAAAACACCTAAAATATAGACATTTAAGTCAATTTGTGATATAATGAAAAAGTAATAGAAAATAAAGGAGAACATTATGATAACAGCAGGAGATTTTAGAAAAGGCGTTACATTTGAAATGGACGGTGCCGTTTTTACTGTGGTTGACTTTTTGCATGTAAAACCAGGCAAAGGCTCTCCATTTGTAAGGACAAAAATTAAAAATGTAAAAACAGGTCAAGTGCTTGAACGCACATTTAACCCAACCGATAAATTTAAGGCAGCAGTAATTGAAAAAGTTACTATGCAATATCTTTACAATGAAGGCGATTTGTACTATTTTATGGATATGGAAACTTATGACCAAATTCCTCTCAACAAATCACTTGTTGAAGATGCACTTAAGTTTATGATTGAAAACATGGAAGCAAGCGTTTATTTCTATGAAGGCGAAGCATTCAATGTTGAAGCACCAAACTTTGTTGAACTTACCATTACAGAGTGCGAACCTGGTGTACAAGGCGACACCTCAAAAGCCGGATACAAACCTGCAAAACTTGAAACAGGATATGAAATCCAAGTGCCACTTTTTGTCAACCAAGGCGAAAAAATCCGTGTTGACACACGCGATGGCACTTATATGGAACGCGTAAAATAATTTATTGAAGGAAGTTTAGCCTTCGACTTTGACTTTTAAAGTCAAGGTTTTTTTAAGCATAGAAGAAAAGGAAAAAATATGGAAAAGAAAATTTCAATGGAAAAACTTGTAAACCACTGCAAAAATATGGGCATTATCTTCCCAGGCAGTGAAATTTATGGTGGACTTGCAAATAGTTGGGACTATGGCCCAGTTGGTATTGAACTTAAAAACAATGTAAAAAAGGCTTGGTGGACTGCATTTGTGCAAGAAAGTGAACATAGTATGGGTGTTGATGCCAGCATTTTGATGAACCCAAGGGTTTGGGAGGCATCTGGTCATGTTGCAAGTTTTGCTGACCCACTTATGGATTGTAGGGAATGTAAAACACGTCATCGTGCAGACAAACTTATTGAAAACCACTCAAAAGGTGGTGTAAATGCCGATGCTATGAGCAACGAAGAAATGGAAGGTTATATCATTTCTCATAAATTTGCTTGCCCTGTTTGTGGAAAGCACAATTTTACACCAATTCGCCAGTTCAACCTTATGTTCCAAACAAACAGAGGTGTTACTCAAGAAAAAACAAATATTATTTATCTTCGCCCAGAAACTGCACAAGGTGAGTTTGTAAACTTTTTAAATGTGCAAAGAAGTTTAAGAATGAAACTTCCTTTTGGTATTGGTCAAATCGGCAAGGCCTTTAGAAACGAAATTACACCAGGTAACTTTACTTTCAGAACTATTGAGTTTGAACAAATGGAACATCAACTTTTCTGCAAAGAAGGGCAAGACCAAGATTTTTATGACTTCTATAAGGGCAAGTCTATGGAATTTTTGGGTGGCCTTGGGCTTCCTGCCGAAAAACTTAGGTTTAAAGACCACGAAAAACTTGCTCACTACGCAAAAGCAGCGTGTGATGTTGAATATCAGTTCAACTTTGGTTGGGGCGAAATCAATGGCGTACATAACCGTACTGACTTTGACCTTTCACGCCACCAAGAATTTTCTGGAAAAAATATGGAATATACAGACCCTATTACAAACGAAAAGTTTATTCCTTATGTTGTTGAAGCGTCTTACGGTCTTGACAGAATCATTCTTGCTCTTCTTGACAATGCTTATGAGATTGAAACACTTGAAGATGGCACGGAAAGGGAAGTGATGCGTTTTAAACCAGAAATTGCACCTTTCAAGGTTGGTGTGATGCCACTGATTAAAAAACTTCATGCCGAAAAAGCACATGAAGTTTATCGAATCTTGGCCAAAAAGTTTAGGGTTATCTTTGATGAAACAGGCAGTATTGGTAAACGCTATCGTCGCCAAGATGCAATTGGTACGCATTTCTGCGTAACTGTTGATGATGAAACAATAAACAACGGGACAGTAACTGTGCGTTTTAGGGACAGCATGGCACAAGAAGTTGTAAAACTTGAAGACCTTAAAGACTTTATTTCAAAAAAATTAGAAGATTAGTTGTCATATTTAGTAACATCAAAGTCTTTATAACCACTTTCTGCTTTAGGCTCAATGAGTGTAGGTGAAGATATGGTCGGAGAAGGAGCAATAAATGTTGGTTTTTCTGCCGCTATTTCAACCTCTTCATTTTTTTGGGGAACTTCAACGGTTTCCACAGGTACGGCAACTTGCACGGTTTCTTTGTTTTTACGCGTTTTAAAGGGATTTTTAAATAATGTCAGTTTCCCTTTGTTTTTAATCACGAAAAACAAAAAGTAAAACGCTGCCATGCCAATGGCAAAATAGATGATTCTACTAAACAAACTTGATTGAGTGCCAAAAAAGCCTGCAACAAAATCATATTGAAAAGCACTTATAAAAAACCAATTTAAACAGCCAAGCCACATTAAAATAAAACTTATAAATGGTAGCATATTTTTTCCTTTTGTGAGTATAATGTGAAATGTGGCAAAAAATATACAAATCAAAAGATAAAAATCTTTGACTTTTGATTAAGTATTGATTATAATAAGTTCGCAAAATTATAAGCAAGTGGTTTTTTGTTGAAAGGGTTTTTGTGATTATAGCAAAAATCTTTTCATATTTTTTTGAAAAACCATAAATTAAAGGAGAAAAAATGAAAATATATTTAACTGCCGAAGGCAAAAAAGAACTTGAAGCAAAACTTGAATACTTAAAAACCGTAAAACGCGAAGAAGTTACAAAGGCAATTGGTGCAGCACGCGAATATGGTGATTTAAGCGAAAACAGCGAATACGACACAGCAAAAGAAGCACAAGCACAACTTGAAGCCGAAATTATGGATATTGAAGCAAAACTTCGCGATTCTATCTTAATTGACAAGAAAAATATCGACACAAGCAAGGTTTCTATGGGTTGCTATGTAAAACTTTTTGACCAAGATTTTAACGAAGAAGTGGAATACAAAATCGTTGGGTCTGCAGAAAGCAACCCACTTAAAGGGCTTATCAGCAACGAAAGCCCTGTAGGTCTTGCACTTATGAACGCAAGCGTTGGCCAAACAGTAACTGTTCAAACACCAATGGGCGAAACAAAACTTAAGGTTCTTGCTATAAGGTCTTAACAAAAAACAAGCACTATGCTTGCTTTTTTTTTGGTTTTAAGGTATAATAATAATATGTCATATCAAGCATTATACAGAAAATATCGCCCAACAACCTTTGATGGCATAATTGGGCAAAATCATATAACAGACACGCTTGCCAACCAAATACAGGCAGGCAAAATTGTGCATGCATATCTTTTTTGTGGCAGTCGTGGCACAGGCAAAACTTCAACAGCCAAAATTTTTGCAAGGGCAATAAATTGTCTCTCTCCCAAAAATGGCAGTGCTTGTGGCATGTGTGATGTTTGCACGAATTCAGCCAGTGAAATGGATATTATTGAGATTGATGCTGCTTCAAACAACAGGGTTGATGAAATCAGAGACCTTCGCGAAAATGTAAAGTTTATGCCAACTTGTGGCAAGTACAAAATTTATATCATTGATGAAGTGCATATGCTGACAGACAGTGCTTACAACGCACTTTTAAAAACTTTGGAAGAGCCACCAAGCCATGTTGTCTTTATTTTGGCAACAACTGAAGCACACAAATTGCCAGCAACAATTTTGTCAAGATGCGTAAGGTTTGATTTTGAACTTGTGTCAGTTGAAAACCTTACAAAACATCTTGCTGATGTCTTTACAAAAGAGGGCATAATCTATGAAGAAGATGCACTAAAGGTTATTGCAAGTGCCGGTGAGGGCAGTGTGAGGGATACTCTTTCAATTGCCGACAGCGTAACAGCCTATGCTGGTGGCAACATTACACTTGCAAAAGTTTTGGAAATCTTAAGTTTGAACGATAACCAAACTTATATAGATTTAACAAATGCAATGTTTAAACAGGACCTTGGCAAGTGCCTTGAAATGATTGACAGGGCATACCACGCAGGCAAAAATATGAGCGTTTTGGCAAAGGACCTTTCAAGGCATTGCAGAAATTTGTTGGTGATTAAAACTTGCAGTAGTCCAAATGAAATTTTGAATATTCCAGAAAATATTTATAAAGATTTTGAGTTACAGGCAAAACAAACCAAACAAAAAGACCTTATGCTTGCGATGAAAATTTTTGGTGGGATTGAGGCAGAACTGAGATACGCACTTTCGCCAAAACTGCTTATTGAAACAGCAATTGTGAATTTTATTACTGAAATAAGTGGCGATGTAAAAAAAAACTGATTTTGACAGGTAACACAAAATCAAATGATATTATGACAATTTGGGGCAAAGTTGTTTTGTTTTTGAAAGAAAAAAAGCACATTGCACTTCAAATTGCGTGTGGTGATGTTACAAACATAAAACTGCTAGACAACAAACTGATTATTACTACTGATGAAAAGTATATAACCAAGATTTTGGAAAATGCTGAAAATCAAAAAATTTTAAAAGATGCTTTGTCTTGGCAAGGCATAAATGCTGAAATTGAAGTAAAACGAGTGCTTAAACTTGCAGAACTTCAAGAAATGGATTTGAATAAACTTAAGGGCCTTGGCCTTGATATAAAGATTGAAAAAGGAGATAAATAATTATGGGAAATTTTAGAGGTGGTTTCGGTGGATTTGGAGGAGCCAATTTAGGACAACTGATGAAACAAGCACAAAAAATGCAGGCAGATATGGAGAGTGCAAAAGCCACACTTCATGCAACAGAATTTGAAAGCATTGTTGGTGGTGGTATGGTGAAGGTGGTTATGCTGGGCAATCGCACAGTAAAGGCAATTGAAATCAAACCTGAAATTATTGACCCTGATGACAAAGAAATGCTTGAAGATTTGATTTTGGCTGGAGTTAATGATGCACTTGCAAAGATTGCCACAAAAGAGGCAGAACTCATGCCAAGCATGCCTGGTATGTAATTGTTATTCAAATATTTGTAAAAAAAATAATTTTTAAATAAAATAAATTTAAATAATAAAAAAATGCCAAATTTTTGGCATTTTTTATGTTTAACTAAATTTTTTCTTGTTGAATTGTTTTTTGTTTTTCAAAAGAAATAAAACCTTTATTATTTTCAATAACAAAAAATCCAAATCTACCAGTTATTGTTACTGGGTTAATTGGTTCAAATCTTAAATTACAAGTATTTACAGCCCTTGCTCCATTTGCCAAAGATGTTGTGATGTGTGGGGTTTTGGGAGTATTGTTAATATCAAAATTTTTAAACAAGTCTTTAAATTTGTCATCAAAGGCTATTTCAAATCCACTGTTTTCGTTGTTATTGCCATAGCCAATAAGACTTACATCGACATTTTGGCCGACAAATTGGTTAAACAATTCAATCTCATTTGGCCTAAAAGCAAAAGTACAGTGGAAGTTGTTTGGTAAAAATTCCAAGCGTTGTTTTTCATTGTCAGAAATTATTTTTGAGTTTTCTTTATTAAAAAATATTCCAAAATATTCAACCATATTTAAATTATATTCTGTAAAAATTCAAAAGTCAAACGCTTTGAATTATTTTTCCATAAGAAAGTTTTCAATAATTTCCTTAGCATTAGGGCTACATAAGTCAAATTTTATTTTTGATGTAAAAGTTTTTTTGTTTCAATTTTAGGTTTTGGCTTTGGCGTAATCGATTTGAGGTCTATTGGCCTTTCAAGGTATTTCAAAAACAATGTTCTCATGTTTGCAATTTCCAAGTTTTCAAGGTATATTTGCAGTTCAAGTTCCTCTTGGGTTTCTTGTTGCTGTTGTTTGAGGGTGGAAGTAGGTTCGATGTTTTGTAGGTCAAGAGGCGTGTCAAGAAAATCAAAAAGCACTTTTTGGGCAAGACGCTTACCATATTCCTCTTGTAAATGTTGTTTTTTGTATGTTATTTTTTTTATTTTTTGCTTAAATTTTAAATGTGGTATATATTCAACCTTGCCGACAAAAACAGGGAATGACTGATGTTTGTAATCTTTTTTTAAGTAAGGAAGGAAACGGCCTTCTCTTTTAATATCTTTAACAAAATCATCAAAACTTATGGCAGATGCAGTTGTTGCCAAAAGTTTTTGGTTAATTTCGCTAATTTTTTGTGGGATATTAAAAGGTTTGTTGCCTATAAGATGGTGGTCAAAAGAAATAAGTTGAAGCCCAAGAAGCGTGCTTTCTGCCATAATTTGTGCATCATGTGGAAATTTATTAGGGTCATCTCTTAAAAAAGGTTTTTTGCGAATTTGAAGTGAAAGTGGAATATTGTTAGGAAATGCCGGTTTTTGAACATAGGCATTTGCGAGGTCATTAAATTTGGTTTTATAATCGCCAATAAATCCTTCATTGATATATGCAATTTTGATGTTTTGATTTTGGGTAAGAAATTTTTTTGAAATATTTTTAAAATAAAGAATATTATTAAGTTTTGTCATCTTGTCGGCAGTCATAACCTTTTGTGCTGAAAGTTTTATTTGTGGTTTTCTTATTACTTCACGAAAAACAGTAAGTGGCACAACAAGTTCAATTTTGCCCAAATCAACCATTTTGCTTAGCCATAATAGGTTTTTGTAAGTTGTTTCTGACACTTTGTTGTAATAAAAAAATTTCTCTTTGGATAATAGACTCGCCATAGCCATATATCCCAAAACATTTGTGTCTATTGCAAACCTAATTTTTGTGATTTCTGTCATTTTTTGTCCTTTTTTTTCAAGGTGGAATATACCATAAAAAACCCCCTTTGGCAAGGAGATTGCGTAAATGCATTCTATTAAAAAATACTATTGTTTAAAGGTTAAATAGCCACTTCCTTCTTGGTTTTTGTTAAAAGTGATAGGTTCGCAGTTTTCTGTTAAGATTTTCTTGATTTCAAAAGGGGTAAGTGCTGGATTTTGTTCAAGAAGCAGTGCAGAAACCCCAGCAACCATAGGTGTTGCAACGCTTGTGCCACTAAGTTTGGTATATGGGGAAGTTATTCCACACGAAGTAATGTCAACTGCTGGGGCAACAAGGTCGGGCTTAAAGTTTTCAAGGGCTGGTCCTCGAGAAGAAAAGTCTGCAATTTCAAAGTATTCTGGCAAAAAGCTTTGCTCATCAATTCGGTTATCATCAAACCCACCAACCGTTATGATTTTTCTGCTTATACCTGGGCTTTTTATGGTTTTGTATTCAGGGCCACTATTGCCGGCAGCACTGACAACAACCAAATTCTTTTCCCAAAGTTTTTCTGCCCCTTGCATAATTGGGTCATTTTCGCCAAGTGGTTCACTTCCAAAACTCATGCACACAACCTTGATGTTATATTTTTTGTGATAGTCGTAAACCCATTGCATAGCCTCTAAAATTTTTAAAGAGTTTGCTTCGCCTCCGTTATCTAATGCTTTGATTGCGATAATGTTTGATTTTGGGCATATACCACTATATTTTCCGTTAGACATTATACCACTGCCACTGCCTACACCTGCAACAAAAGTGCCATGCCCGTTGTCATCGTAAGGAAAAATACGATGATTAATGAGGTCTACAAATTTGATAATTCTGTTTTTGCCAAGTGTAAAGTCAAGATGTGGCGAAATGCCGGTGTCAATGTATGCAATTGTTTGGTTTTGGCCACTGCCTAGGGCTTGTGTTCCTATAATTTGCTTAGCAATATTTATCATTGTAAAAACCTGTGTTTGGCTTGAGGCAAAAGTAACGCTTTTATCCAAAAAAAGGGTTTTTATTTCTTCCTTAGGTCCACAAACCGAAATTGCATTTATAAATGGTAAAATTCCCAAGATTTTTATGTTTGTGTTTGCCAAAGTGCATTTTAGGCTTTCAAGATTATTTGTACGAAGCAAGCAATTAATTTTTGCTTCAGTGGCATTTGAAAGCGTTTTTGCAAGAAGGTCATCATGTTTTTTCATCAGATTTGATTTAAAAGCTCCTTTATATTTTTCTTTTGCTCAGGTGATAAAAATGCATCAAGTGAAGATAGTGTGCTTTCTAGTTTTTTAAGGTCAAAAGTTCCGTTTTGTTTTTGCTTTGCAACTTCTTGGTAGAAAGTTGCAAGAAGGTCTTCTCTTGGCATAGATTGGTAATGCTTAATTTGTTCTTCTAAATTGTTTGGTGGCTGAGGTTGTTTTTCTTCTGTTTGTGGATTGGTTTTGGGGTTTTGTGGTTTTGAAGAAGCATAGTCCCAAAGGCTTTTTTTCATGAATTTTTCTCCTTTTTATTGACTTAATTATTATATGATTGCATATATAATAATGTTGCGAGGTGCTTATGGATTTTTCTAGTTTGTTTTCAGGGCAAGAAGGCAAAAAAAACTTTGAAGATGCTGTCAGTCCTCAAAGCGAAGATTTGATTTCCAAGGTTTTGCCACTTTTGTCTGGTGGCAAAATGGATTCAAACGCACTTCTTAAAATTTTGGCAAATGGCAACCCAAGGATTAGTGGAATTATGCAACTAATGCCACTTTTGTCAAATGGCTTGGGGGCTGCAGCAAAACAAAATAGTCCTAAAAAAACTTATGAATATGTAAAAATTTGTGATTATTATAAAAATAAATAAAAAAATAAAATTTAATTATTATTTTTTATAAAATAATAAAAAATCGTTTTTTTGGGTTGAAAAATTTAAATTATCAAAAGTTTGATTTATTTTTTCTAGAATGTTATACTTTTTTTAAAAGGGGTGGGTTATGAATTTAGAAAAAATAATGAAAAAACTTAAAGGCAAAAGTGCAGAGATTGCTGTTTTTTGTGGGTCTGGGCTTCATGGACTTGTTGCACTAGAGAACATAGAAAAAGTGTCGTATAAAGACCTCGGTTTTGAGTACGCAGAGATTTCTGGGCATGACAGGTTTTTGGAGTTTGGTGAGTTTCAGGGCAAAAAGGTTGTTATTGCTTCAAGGTTTCATTACTATGAAGATGGCTCGCCTAATGACATGTACTGGCTTCATAGAGTGCTTCAAAAACTTGGGGTAAAAACCATTATTGCAACAACAGCAGTTGGTGCAATAAATGAAAGTTATGAAGCAGGTGATATCGTGCTTGTAAAAGACCATATCAATATGTCAGGCACAAATCCTTTTGTTGGCAAACTGCCAATTGAGTTTGTGGATATGACAAACGCTTATGATGTTGGACTTCGTGAACTTGTTAAAAAGATTGCAAAAAGTTTAAAAATCAGCATTCATGAAGGTACTCATATTCAATCAATTGGCCCATCATACGAAACACCAGCAGAAGTAAAGTTTTTTAGGATTATTGGGGGCGACACTGTAAGCATGAGTCTTGTGCATGGCAATATTTGTGCAAATCATTTGGGGATGAAGTTTGTTGCATTTGCAAGTATCACAAACAAAGCAAGTACAGAAAAATCTGCACCTATCACCCATGAAGAAGTGCTTAAAAATTCACGACTTGTGGCAGAAAAACTTGGAAAAATTATTGCAAAACTTATAGAGAAAATATAAAAGTTGTCAGTATAAAATTTTACCTTTGACAAAAACTAACTCCAAATAAGGAGTTTTTTTCATGAAAAGGTTTTTGGTTTTTGCGTTTTTGCTTGTTGTTTTGTGTGCATGTCTTGCAAACGGCAATCTGCCAATTAAAGTTTTTGCACAAGAAGAATTTTCTGTAGATGCAAAATCTGCCATTTTGGTTGACTATGCCAGTGGTGAGGTGCTTCTTGGGCAAAACATTGACACAAAACTTGAAATTGCAAGCATGGTGAAACTTATGACAATTTATCTTACTGTAAGTGCAGTAGAACAAGGCGAAATCTCCTTAGATGACTTTCTTACTGTAAGTGAGCACGCATCAAGTATGGGTGGCAGTCAAGTGTTTTTAGATGCAGGGGAAAAGTATAATGTTGGGAAAATGCTTCAAAGTGTGATTATGGCTTCTGCAAATGATGCAAGTGTTGCACTTAGTGAGTATATCTCGGGCAGTGAGAAGGCTTTTGTTGAAAAAATGAACCAAACTGCAGTGCAGTTAGGCATGAACAATACCTTATATGCCAATGCAACCGGCCTTCCTGCACCAATGCAATATTCAACGGCGTATGACACAAGCATAATTCTTTCAAAACTTGTTTCAAATGATATTTATCATAACTTTTCATCACTTTGGATGGACGAACTTGTGCATCCAAGTGGCAGAAAGACGGAACTTGTTAATACAAATAAACTTACAAGATATTACAAAGGCTGTGACAGTGGTAAAACTGGTTTCACTGATGAGGCACTTTATTGCCTTGCATCAAGTGCAGTGCGTGATGATATGAGGCTTGTTGCAGTTGTTATGGGTGCAAAAACTGCAAACCAAAGGTTTGGAGAAAGCGTAAAACTTCTTAATTATGGCTTTGACAACTTTAAAAGCGAAACAATTATAGACACTGAAGTTTGCTTGGGCGAAATTTCTGTCGTAAAAAGCACTTTGACTTCTGCCAAAGTGTTTGCAAAAGATAATTTTGCAAGTGTTGTGAAAAAAGGTCAAAAGCACGAATATGAAATTTCTGTTAATATAGACAAAAAGGTTGTTGCCCCAAGTCTTAAAGGCGAAAAGGTTGGTGAAATTGTTGTTTCTAAACAAGGTGTGGTTGTTAAGGAAATAGACCTTGTTTTAGGTCAAGACATTGATGCGTTAACCTTTGGTCAGGCGTTTAGAAAAGTAAGCCAAGCGTGGTAAAAAGAGTCAAAAGGCTCTTTTTTTACACAAAAAAACAGGTGTTAGAACTTTTAAAAGTGCCAAATTGCTTGATTATTTAGGAAGAATTTAATATAATTATTCTATGTTATATTTTTTAGCCGCAACAGGTGCAACAGGGCTTGAACTTTTTGCACTTGTCCTTGCTTTTCTTTTGGCAGTTTGTATTGGTATGACGCTTCACGAGTATGCACATGCTCGGGCTGCTTTTTCGCGTGGGGATGACACAGCAAGCCTTATGGGCAGAATGACCCTCAACCCTTTGGCACATGTCAGTGGCATGGGGCTTATATGCTTTTTATTGTTTGGTTTTGGTTGGGCAAAACCTGTGCCAATCAACCCTGCAAAGTTTAGAAACTTTAAAAAAGATGCAACTTGGGTGTCTGTTAGTGGAATTTTAACAAACCTTGTGCTTGCACTTGTGTTTTCTGGGCTTTGGTTTTTTCTTGGCCCAACTTTGATTCTTGCAGAAAACCTGTTTTTAACATTTCTTTATTACTTTTTATATTTTGGGTTTATCATAAATGTTGCACTTGCAGTTTTCAACCTTTTGCCAGTGCCACCACTTGATGGATTCCAAATTTTGTCTATTTGGCTGAGTTATAGTAACAAATTTCTTAAGTTTATGAGTCAATATGGTATCATATTCTTGCTTATATTCATATTGCCAATTATCAATGGAACTTCGCTGCTTAGCATAATTTACGAGTCGTTTGAAGTGCTGTTTGTTTTGCTATGGGGGTTGTTTTTATGACAGAAGAGAATGTAACTCTTTATGAAGATGATGCTTATCTTTATAAACTTGAAAATTTTGAAGGGCCACTTGATTTGCTTCTTGAAATTATCAAGAAAAACAAACTTGATATAGAGGAAGTACGCATTACTGACATAACAAGTCAATATATGGAGTATATCCGCGATGTTGAAAAACTTGATATGGAAAAAGCGTCAGAATTTATTTTGATGGCTTCAACGCTGATTGAAATTAAGTCTAAAGCACTTATGCCAAGGCTTGATGAATCTGAGGAAGAGGAAGAAGACAGTGAGGCAATCTTAAAACTTAGGATTAGGGAATATCAACTTTTCAAGGAAACAGCAGAAACCTTGAAAACCCACGAAAACCTTGACCATTTCTATAAAAAACCTGACAAAAATGTTGGAAATCCTAGGTTTACGCTAAAAGATATGGCACTTGATAATCTTTTAGATGCGTTTGTAAAACTTATGACAAAGGTGGACCGTGAACTTGCTCACGAAGAACCTAAAAAAATTGAAAAAGACCGTTTTACTGTTGCAGAAAAAATTGCAAGCACAAAAGTTGTTTTAAAAGAAAAAAAGAATATTGAATTTGAAGAACTTTTTGAAAAAAGTCAAACAAGAAGCGAACTTATAAATGTCTTTATGGCGTTATTAGAACTGTTAAAAATGCAGTATGCAAAAATTGAACAAAATGGACTTTTTGGAAAAATAAAGATTTTTTATAATGAAGAATTTGGAGAAAAAAATGAGCAAACTGAGTGAAGTGATTAAGGCTACATTGTTTGTTGCAGGTGAAGGAATTGAAAAAGAGTTTATGGCAGAAAAACTAAATGTCACTGTCAAGGCTCTTGAAAAAGCCATTGAAGAATTAAAACTTGAAATGGGTGAAGAAAGTGGCATTCAAGTTATTGAATTTAAAAACAAAATTCAACTAACTTCAAACCCAATTTTTGTGGAAGAAATTGCAGAATTTTTAAATCCAATTCGTGAAAAAGCCCTCACAAAAGCAGCC
>JAFQUU010000033.1 GCA_017408305.1 Clostridia bacterium
AATGCTTTTATTATATATATCTTGACGCAAAATGTCAAGTTTTTAAATTCGGTGGTTACAAATAAAAACGGGGGTTTTGGAGGTGGTCAGCCTGACCACCTTAAAGGTTTTCGCTTTTAGCGAAAACCTTTTGCAAAAGCATTATGCTTTTGCCAAAAGCCCCCGTTTAGAAGTATCGCATAAAACCCTGCGACAGCAGAAAAGGCTGTCGGGCCTTCTAGGCCCAAAGCCTCCGTTTATGATTACTCTAATGTTTTTGCAATTTTTTGAATTTTTAGAAGTCTATGGTTAAGTGCACTTCTTGACAACTTCTCTTCAGTAAGCCCTTGAAGTTCGCTTAGGCTTTCTTCAGGATTGGCAAGACGAAGAAGTGCAATTTCTTGAAGTTCCATCGGCAAACTTTCAAGCCCAATGGTTTCTGAAATCAGTTTAATTGCTTCAACTTGTTTTAGACTTGCGTTTACTGTTTTTGTGATGTTTGCACTTAGACAATTCGTTTGGCGATTGATTTTGTTTCTAAGTTCCCTAAGTGCAAGTTCATCTTGCAGTTTCAGCACGCTATCGTAAGCACCTAGTAGAGCAAGAAGATCGCAAATATGACTGCTTTCTTTTATGTAAAGCACAAAATGTTTTTTTCTTTGCACAAGTCGTGTAACAATACCAAACTCTGCAAGAAGAAGTGAAAACTCTAGCAAAAAGTCATGGCTGTGCGAAACAAACTCAACATTATATCCGGTTGATGTTGTTTCCGTTTTGGCTTTTGAAAGTTTTATACTGCTTGTGGCACACCCCAAAAACACACCTTTAATGTAACTTTTTTTGCTTTCTTCATCTTTTAGAAGATTGTCATCAATCTTGCCGGCAAGAAGTTCTCCTTGCTGGCCGATTATGCCAAAATCTTGAAGCATTTGTAGGGCAAAATCTTTTGGAAGCGACACCCTGAAATATTTGGTTTTGTTTATTCTTATGTCATCTGCAATTTCAAGGCCAACCCCCTTGCCATAAAGGCGAGTGGTGATATCGTTTGTAAACTCATAAAGTTTAGGGATATCGGTTAAAAAACTAACTGATTTGTTTTCTGCATCAAACTCGCCTGCAACATTTATAAGTCCTGAAAAAAAAGCAAGTTCGCACTCGGTGGTTTCAAGGGGCTGACTTAATATTTGCAGTTTTGTATCTTTTGCAAAACTCATTTTTTTACCTCTTCACTCTTTTAAATTTTGGCACACCATTTAGGTTTGCAACACTATCAAGTGGCACGCCATACTCTTCTAGGGTTTTTATAACATTTTCTGCCACTCCAACTTTTTGTGGGTTGTGTGCATCAGTGTTAATAACAAACTTTACGCCAAGGCTTGCCATCATCAAAAGTTCTTCTTTTGTAAACAGCATTTTGCTGGCATTAAGTTCTATATAGGTGTTTGTTTCAACTGCCTTTTTGGCAATTTTTTCAAGGTCAATGGCAATTCCATGCTTTAGGTGAGTAAGAATATCAATTGGGTGCTTGTCCATTGCTTGACAAATGGCATTTGTGTTACGCTCAATTTGTTTTTTTGATTTTATGCCAAGCATATTAGGAATAAAGAATTTAAATTTATCTTTTATAGAACTTTTCACAAACCTGTGGTGACCAACAAGCAAAACTCCAATATATTCAAGGTCTTTTTCTGTGATGTCAATATCGCCATTAAGAGATGTAAAGTTTGCTTCAACGCCAAGAAAGATTTTTATGCCCGACTGTTTTTCTGCATCCAAAATTTCTTGCTTTAAGGCTGGCAAATCTTTTCTTTTCATGCCATACAAAAGGTGGCCAAAGCCATGGTCTGCAATTGCAATTTCTGTTAGGCCTTTTTGTTTTGCACTAAGTGCATTGTCAAGCACCTTGCCTTTGCCATGACTGAAAGTTGTGTGCGTGTGATAATCACCCAAAATTTTCATAATTCACTCCAAAACAATAAGTTCGTTTTCAAGCACCACTCCTGTTTTTTGATGTACTGTTTGTCTGATTAGTTCCACAAGCGATAACACATCGTTTGCTGTGGCACTGCCTGTGTTTACAATAAAACCACTGTGGTGCGTTGAAACTTCTGCTCCACCTATTTTAGCACCTTTTAACCCCAATTTGTCAATTATTTTTGCAGGAATAACATTTTCTTGTCTTTTAAATATGCTTCCAGCACTGCCCATACAAACAGGTTGATTTTTTTGTTTTTGCTCGGCAAATTTTAAAAATTCTTCTTCAACTTCTTGGCTTGATGATTTTTTAAGCCTTAGCCAAACCCTAAAAACAACTTTGTTTTTTAGCGAAGAATTGCGATAAGAAAAACTTATGTCTTTTTTTGCTAAAATGCTTGTTTTGCCATTTTCAAATATTTCCACCTTTTCAACACTTTCTGCAAAATCATGGCCAAATGCACCTGCATTCATAACACTTGCACCACCAACACTTGCAGGAATGCCAGCACTCCACTCAAGGCCCGATAGTGCATTTTTGATGCAAAAACCTTGAAGGTTTTCAAATTTCACGCCAGCATCACAAACAACTAAATCTCCATCAAAACAAATTTTTGAAAGATTTTGGGTTGAAATAACAAGCCCATCAAAACCCTTATCAATGCAAATGGTTTTACTGCCTGCACCCAAAACAAAAAGTTTGCCTTTATGAAGTTTTAAAAGCGTTGCAAACTCTAAAAAATCGGCTGGCTCGGCATACCACTTTGCAGTGCCACCACACTTAAATGTTGTTTTGTCTTTTAAAGGAACATTAGATAATATTTTCATAGTGGATATATATGCACCCTGCCTTTTTTTGTGCAAAAAAAATAAGCCCATATGGGCTTAAAATAGACTAGCAATATCGCTTCTGAGTTACAACTCATTTCAAAATTTTTCTCAAACATGAGAGACAACTAAAAAACAAAGAAATGCTAGGCTCGGAAAGTGCCACAAAACAGGAGTTTAGTTATACTAAATGACTGGTTTGGGGCGATTTACAGTAAGGGCGCACTTTCAAAGTTTTTCAGTTGTCTAAAACAATAAATGTTACGCCAATGTTTTGATGAGAGATGTCCTCATCATACAAAAGGTCTGGCACTTTTTTTGCAAGGGCCAAAACTTTTGGGTTTGCAATATCAAATGTTGCACCACTGAAATAATCTTTTATTTGGTTCGTGCGTTTAAGGTGTGGCAAGGTTTGTTTTAATTTTCTTAAAATTGCACCACCAACACCACTACTGCCATAACCATGAATAACCTTTAAGATTTTTGCGTTTTGAAGTTTGGCGTTTTCAAGTTCAAGTTCAAAATTTGCAAGTGCCTCTTCAACCGTGGGCGAGTTTTCTTTAATATTGACAACCAATAGCATTTTAACTTCTTCTCATCTCCTCAAACATAATCATTTTTTTCTGCACAGAAGCAATCACATTTGTGATGATTGACTGATGGCTGTGGAACTCGTTGTCAGGGGCATACACAATCAAATTTTGGCAATATCTTATCATAAGTTTAAGGCGTGGGTTTTCGTTGGTTTGGCGATTTGCTGTGGCAAAAATCGCGTTTCTTGAATTTGACATAGCACGAAGATATTCTTCTGTAGTCATGTTTTCACGGTTGCGTTTTTGCATTAAAAACGCATTTTCTTTTGCAATAGGGTCTGTCTTGCCTATTTGATGAAGTTGTTGTCCTGCAAGGCGATAATATTCTCTTGATTTTTTATATTCTTCAAGCCCTTCAACATCAATAGATTTATAGGTATATTTATAATACTCTACAAACCAATTATAAAATGAAGACAACGCCAAATATTCCCTTGGTTCTTTCACGCTTTTGTGTTCAAGTTTGTGAAAGTTTGAAACAATTTTGCTGTTAAGGGTTGAAACGGGAGACAAATTTTCGCAGTAAACCTGCATAGCCTCAACTTGTCCTTTTTCTGCAAGTGGAATAATCAGTTTGTCATAATTTTTTTCTTGAATTGTTTTGTCAAATGGTTTTGACATGGCTTTGTTTTTAAGGTCGCGTTGTTGAATAAGCATTTTTAGGTCTGTTGAAATATATTCGTAGTCTTCCTTGTTGAGTTCGGTTTTAAGGATAATCATCACTCACTCCTGACTAAAGGTATATATTTTTCCCATAAATTGCAGTAATAATTCAATAAGCTGTCGGTTTTGCAAAATGCTGGGCACTATAGGAAGCATAGGGCCAAAGAAGCAAAACAATAAAGCATTTAATGTTAAATTAACATTTTCTTCCTTATTCTTATATTTAAATAAAAAAGTCAGTATTTGTCAACGATTTTGGCGTTTTTTTTGTTTTTTTGTCGAATTTTTTGCTATTTTTTGCCTATTTTTTTGTTATTTTTTTTGAAAGCGACAAAAAAAGTCAAAATTATTTAAAAATTTTTACATATTTTTACTGGAAAATAATTTACATTTTTTTTATTTTTGGTATAATTAAATCAAATGGAGGAAAAGAATGGGTTTAACAATTTTTAATAAAAAACAAATCACAGAGCCACTTCATCACGAAGATGAAGACAACCTTAATTTGTCAGAGGGGGCACACATTTTGGTTAACTGCAAAAATGCTGTCATCACTGGCACAGCGTGCGTTTTGGAAAGCACAGAATCTAGTTTTTTGGAAGTGTCTGGACACTCAAAAATTCAAATTTTTCACAGTGGCGAAATCAAACTTTTGTGTGATAAGGCAAAAATTGGCATGATAAAAACCGGCGTGGTTGAAAAGATGACCGACTGGGCAGAAATCACAACAATCAATGCTTGCGATTTTGAATATGTAACTGGCCACAGCGAGATTGGCACATTTAACAGTGGCTCAATTAAATTTTTGGATAAGTATGCAAGCATTGCAACATTTAATTCTGGCAAAATTATGTTTATGCGTGATAACGCAGAAATTGGCACGATGATTGATGGGCAAATTGATGGCATGCTTAACAAAACCGAAGTACATACCATTATGCATGGGCACATTGGATATATGCTGAATAAAGCAAAAATTGGCACGCTTAATCATGGCGAAATTCAAGAAATTTGCGACACTGCACAAATTGACACCATGAACGAAGGCAAAATTTGCCATATGTCTGGCAACTCTATGGTTTACCAACAAATTGGTGGCAAGATTGAAGAAAAATCTGGGCAAGCACTGCTACTTTATGCACAAAAACCAAAAAAGAAAAATGATGAGCAAATTGAGTTTTCACTTGATGACATAAAAATTAAAAAAATTGGCAAGTCTTCTGGTGGCAAAAAAATTTTTGATAATATAGAGCAATAAAAAATCCCCTTACTTAAAGGGGCTTTTGTTTTTTATTCAATCACAGGTTTTTCAAGTTTTGAGATGATATGTTTTTTCTTAAAAGAAGGAAGTGGCCTTGAAGCAAAAAGTTTTAAAATTTCTGGCATCTTTGAAATAGTTTCCCTATAACCCTCTTCAATCATATCCAAATAGCCCTCTGATTTTGTTGACTTAAAGCGTTTGGTTTCAGGTCTTAAAACAATATCGCTGTACTTATAGCCCTTGTCAACATTGCTTTCCATAAGGATACGGATTGTACAACCAATTACATCTAAAAGTTTTGTGCTATCCGTGCCAAAAAGGCGTGATTTGTTTACATCAACTGATACAACATAATCGCAACCAAAAAGCCTTGGAATATCTGCTGGCATGGTGTTTCTTAGGCCACCATCACAAAGGTTTCTGCCGTTATGCTCCACTGGCTGAAAAACTGCTGGCACACAGCAACTTGCAGCAACTGCCTTGGCAACACTGCCCTTGGTAAAACAAATTTCATCAGTGCTTTTAAGGTCTACTGCTGTGGCTGTAAACGGAATTTTCAGGTCTTCAATATTGATATCGCCAAGGTTTGAAGTGATTATATTTTCAAGACCATCAGTTTTTGACGGCACAAACACAAGTTTTGATGTGCGAATGTCTTTTGCATCAAACTTTCTGGCAATATCAAGCATATCATCAAAACTGTAACCTGCTGCATAAAAAGCACCAACCAAACTTCCTGCACTTGTGCCAGACACAAAATCAAACTTTACGCCAAACTCTTCAAACGCCTTGATTGCACCAAGGTGTGCAAATCCCCTTGCTCCACCACCACTAAGCACCAAACCAACTTTTAGTTTTTTGTGTTTTTTATAATTCATACAAAAATCCTTTCAGCAAAATAATACGGTTTTACAAAAAAAATGTCAATCAATATCTTTGTTAAAAATTATGTTTATTTGACATAAAGACAGAAATTTGCTATTCTATAGAATAGGAGATTTTATTATGATTAAAGATGAAATAAAAAAGGCAAACCTTGTTGCCATGAAAAACAAGGACCAAGTTGCAAGAGGGCTTTACTCTGTTGTGCTTAACAAAATCATGATGGAAGAAGTGAAACGCAGAACCACCGGCAAAGAAATGACTGATGGCGATGTTTTGGCAATACTTCAAAAAACAGCCAAAGAACTTGAAGAAGAAAAAGCAGGCTTTGAAAGGCAGGCAAAACTGAAAAAGTTGCAGAGATTGTTGCTCAGAAAAAACTTGTTGAAGCATTTTTGCCACAAATGATGACTGAAGAGGAAATCAGCACAGAAATTTTGAAACTTGAAGACAAAAGTGTTGGAAGTGTGATGAAGCACTTTAAACAAAACTTTAACGGCAAATGCGATATGGCACTTGTGAAAAAAGTGCTTGATAGCCAAAAATAATGCGTGTATTTGCAATAAGTGATTTGCATTTGTCTTTTGGGGCAAACAAACCAATGGAAGTTTTTGGTGGACAATGGACAAATTATTTGGACAAGATTGTTGAAAGTTGGAACAAAAACATTAACGAAGATGATGTTGTTTTGATTGCTGGGGACATAAGTTGGGCAATGAAACTTGAAGAAACAAAAGAAGACTTTGAGTTTTTGGGAAAACTTAAGGGCACCAAAATTTTGACAAGAGGTAATCATGACTTTTGGTGGGCAAGCATTTCTGCCGTTAGGGGTGTGTTGCCTGAAAATGTGTTTGCACTGCAAAACGATGCAATGAAGATTGGGGACTATATTTTTTGTGGCACAAGAGGTTGGACAGTGCCAGAAGACACCTTTGAAACCGAGCAAGATGAAAAAATTTTTAAGAGAGAAGTTTTAAGGCTTGAGATGAGCCTAGAATCTGCAAAAAGACTGCAAACAAACGGTGAACAAATTGTTTGCATGATGCACTTTCCGCCATTTAATTCTAAAAGAGAAGACAGCGAATTTACAATGCTTCTTGAAAAATTTGGAGTGGCAAAAGTTGTTTATGGACATTTGCATGGCAATAAGGTTAGGGCTTCGCTTCTTTACAAGAAAAATGATATTGAATATTATTTAACTGCGTGTGACCAAACTGAAAACAATGTGGTTCTTATAGACTAGGGGGGGGCACGCGAAAACGCCCACAAGGATTTTTCCTTGTGGGCGTTTTTAACGCAAAAAATGCCTTGCATTTTTTTGCGTGGAAAGCCAAGTGGGCTTTCAGCGTCCCCCCCCGTTTTATCTTCGTTTTACAAACTTTAATACTTCGCTGATTACAAAAGTAAGGGCACTTGCAAAGCCAATAAACAGCCATGCACCAAACGGGATTGCCACAAGCCCGAGGCACCCTGCAAGTGGCGTGAGTGCAACCACTGCAACAAACAAAAAGCAAGATGCCACTGCCCACACAGCAAGACGATTGTTTGTGATAGGGTTTTTAAAGATACTTCCGTTTGTACGCATAGAAATAAAATAGAAAAACTGAACAATGTTTAAGGCATAAAACGCCATAGTGCTTGCAATCTCTGCGTTTTGATAAACAAACAGCCCCATCAAAAAGCATGAAAGCATAATAAGGCCTTGCACAATGCCCATCACCAAAATGTTTACGCCCACCCCACCTGATAAAAGGCTTTTGTTGGCATCTCTAGGTTTTTGATGCATAAGGTTTTCTTCGGCAGGTTCAACACCAAGGGCAATGGCAGGCAGTGTGTCTGAAATAAGGTTGACAAAAAGAATTTGCACTGGAGTTAAGAACACCAAACTTGGCATAAAGATTGTTGCAAGAAATATTGCTGTAATTTCTGCAAGGTTTGCAGTAAACAAGAACTGAATTGTTTTTTTGATGTTTGCAAAGGTTTTTCTGCCTTCTTCTATGCCAACAACAATGGTTGCAAAATTGTCATCGGTTATTATCATATCGGCAGCCTCTTTGGTTACATCTGTGCCACCCTGCCCCATGCCAATGCCAATGTCTGCCTTTTTTATGCTGGGTGCATCGTTGACGCCATCGCCTGTCATGGCAACAACACGGCCAAGGCTTTGAAATGTTTCCACAATCCTTACTTTGTTTTCTGGGCTTACGCGTGCAAAAACACGCATTTTGCAAATTATGTTTTTAAATTCTGTATCATTCAGTTTGTCAATTTGTGCACCAGTCAAAACCTTATCAATGCTGTCTGTTATGCCAATGTTTTTGGCAATGGCAAAAGCAGTGGTTTTGTGGTCGCCAGTTATCATGATTGGTTGGACGCCAGCTTTAAGGCATTTTTCTACGGCTTTTTTTGCTTCTTTTCTTGGGGGGTCAAACATTCCACAAAGGCCAACAAAAATAAGGCTCTCTTCGGTTTTTGTTGTTGGGATTTTGTTTGCAAGTGTTTTATATGCAAACCCCAAAACGCGTAGGGCATTTTGTGCCATTTCTTTATTGGCACGAAGCAATTTTTCTTTGTGCGAAGGCAAAAGTGGTTTTATTTCTCCATCAATTTGTATGTGCGTACACGCCTTTAATATTTCATCAACTGCACCTTTTGAAAGCACTTCCATTTTTCCGTTTTTGTAGTATATGCTGGTCATTTTTTTGCGATTTGAGTCAAACGGAATTTCATCAACAAACTCGTGCGATTTGCAAAAATCTTTTCTTTTTTTGCCTAAAACTTTTTCTGCAAAGTTTACTAGGGCAAGTTCAGTTGGGTCTCCAATAAGGCCATTTGGACCTTCTTCAACGCTTTCACACAAAAACATTATTTCAAGGAGTTTTTGGTTTTCTGGCGTATTGGTTTTAAAAAAATTTTCTTTGCACAGTTTGCCACCAGAAAACACGCTTTCCACAACCATTTTGTTTTGCGTAAGGGTGCCTGTTTTGTCACTGCAGATTATTTGACAAGCACCTAAAGTTTCTATGGCGTTTAGGTGTTTGATAATCACCTTTTTTTTGGCAAGCCTAAAGGTGCCAAGGCTTATGATGATTGTAATGACAGCCGGCAAACTTTCAGGGATTGCAGCAACTGCAAGTGCAACTGCTGTTAAAAACGCATCAAGTGGCGAGATTGGGTTTACAAAGAGTTCAATAAAAAAAGTGATAAGGCAAA
>JAFQUU010000034.1 GCA_017408305.1 Clostridia bacterium
AAGCACATCAAGCATCTTAAAACCAATTGGTTTTGGTTCGCCAACAGAAATGCCACCAATGGCAATACCACATTTTGCATAAGGCACAACATCGTTGAAAGACTGAACCCTTAGGTCCTCATAAAAGTTGCCTTGGATAATTGGGAAAAGCATTTGGTTTTCATTTTTGTGGGCTTTTACGCAACGCTCTAGCCACTCTTTTGTGCGTTTGTTGGCTGCTATTGCTTCCTCTTTGGTTGCACCATAAGGACTACACTCATCAAACGCCATAATGATGTCAGCACCCAAATCGTTTTGAATTTGCATACATTTTTCTGCGTTAAAGTGAAGTTTTTCGCCATTTAAGTGATTTCTAAACTCCACACCTTCATCAGTGATTTTTCTTAAATCTGACAAACTAAACACTTGGAATCCACCACTATCTGTCAAAATTGGCCTATCCCAATTCATAAACTTATGAAGACCTCCTGCCTGTTTTACGATGTTTTCGCCTGGGCGAAGATGAAGATGGTATGTGTTTGAAAGAATGATTTGTGCATTAACATCCTTCAGCATTTCCGGAGTAAGCCCCTTAACTGTTGCTTGTGTGCCAACTGGCATAAATACTGGTGTTTCAATCACGCCATGTGGGGTTGTGAATTTGCCAATCCTTGCCCCAGACTGTTTACACACCTTGACTGTTTCAAATTTAAATTTTTCGCTCATAATTTCCTCCTTAAACAATTAAACAGCAATCGCCAAAACTAAAAAACCTATATTTTTGTTTGACTGCCTCATTATAAAATCTTAAAGTTTCATCCACTCCACAAAGTGCCGACACTAGCATAATAAGCGTGCTTTCTGGCAAGTGGAAGTTTGTAATTAGTGCATCAACCACCTGAAATTTGTAGCCTGGATAAATAAATATTTTTGTTTCGCCAAATCCTGCTTTAACAAAGCCACCATTGCCACAAGTTTCAAGCACCCTTACGCTTGTTGTGCCAACTGCAATCACTCTGCGACCTTCTTTTTTGGCATTATTTATTATTTCTGCACTCTCTTCAGTCAGTTTATAAAACTCGGAGTGCATATCGTGGTTTAAGATATTGTCTTCTTTTACAGGCCTAAATGTGCCAAGCCCAACATGAAGAAGAACTTCAACAACCTCTATGCCCTTGGCCTTGATTTTCTCCAAAATTTCTTTTGTAAAGTGTAGACCTGCAGTTGGTGCTGCACTTGAGCCTTCTTCTTTACTATAAACGGTTTGATAGCGTTCTTTATCCTCAAGTTTTGCTTTTATGTAATGTGGAAGTGGCATTTCACCAATTTCATCAAGTGCTTCTTCAAACACGCCTTCAAATTTAAAAGCAATTTCACACGCACCGTAATCGCCAATTTTTAAAATCTCTCCAGAAAGTTTTTCTGAAAACTTTAGGACTGTGCCTACTTTTAAGCGTTTTGTTGGCCTTGCAAGCACTTCCCAATCGGTTAGGTTTTTACGCTTCTGGAGAAGAATTTCAATTTTTGCACCTGTTTCTTCCTTAATGCCATAAAGCCTTGCAGGAAGCACCCTTGAAGAATTTATGACAAGCACATCACCTGCCTTTAAGTAATCCAAGACATCATAAAAGTGCTTATGCTGGATATCCTTTGTTTGCCTGTTATACACAAGCATTCTTGACTCCTCACGATTTTTTAGTGGGGTTTGTGCAATAAGTTCTTCTGGCAAATCATAAAAATATGTTTGTTTTTGTAATATATCTTTCATTTCTCACTCATCATTTTCATATATTTCAAGTTCACTGGCCTTAGATTTTGAAAGTGGAATACCTAAATGCTCATACGCTTCTTTAAGGGCAATTCTTCCCCTACTTGTGCGTGCGATATACCCCCTTTGGAGCAAATACGGCTCATACACATCTTCAACCGTGGTTGAATCTTCCCCACAAATTGCAGAAAGTGTGTCAAGCCCCACAGGGCCACCATCAAACTTGTTTATTATTGTTTCTAAAAGTTTTCTGTCAATGTTATCAAGACCAGACTTGTCAATTTCAAGGCTTGAAAGTGCCTTATTTGTAATTTCTATATCAATCTTTGCTTTGTCTTCAACTTCAGCAAAGTCCCTCACCCTTTTCAAAAGGCGATTGGCAATACGTGGCGTGCCACGACTTCGTTTTGCAATTTCCATACTTGCATCTTCATCAATGCTGATATTTAAAATTTTTGCACTGCGAGTTATGATTTCTTTAAGTTCTTCATCACTATACATCTCAAGCCTGCAAAGCACCCCAAACCTATCACGAAGTGGGCCTGTCAAAAGCCCAGCCCTTGTGGTTGCACCAATAAGTGTGAACGGCTGAATTTTAAGACGCATACTTTTGGCACTTGGGCCTTTTCCAACCACAAAGTCAAGCGCATAGTCTTCCATTGCAGGATACAAAATTTCTTCAACTGTTTTGTTTAAGCGATGAATTTCATCAATAAACAAAACATCATTTTTGTTTAGGTTTGTAAGGATTGCAGCAAGGTCAGCAGCATGCTCTATCACAGGGCCACTTGTGATTTTGATTTGACTGCCAAGTTCGTTTGCGATAATGTGTGAAAGCGTGGTTTTACCAAGCCCTGGTGGTCCATACAAAAGAATATGGTCCAGTGCTTCTTTACGCTTTTTGGCGGCCTTGATATACACTTCAAGGTTGCCCTTAACTTTGGTTTGACCAACATATTCTGCCATACTGGTTGGGCGAAGGCTGTTTTCAATTTCAACATCAGTTAAGGTTTTTGAGGTTGAAATAAATCTGTTGTTTTCCATAAACTATCTCCCCATATTTTTAAGTGCGTTTGCAACAATTTCTTCAGCACTATTAGTGCCAGCACTGTAAAGGCGTGCAAGGTGCATTGCCTCGTTTTTGGTAAGCCCAAGACTAACCAAAACTTGATAAGCACCCTCAATGGCGTCCTCGTTGTCGATAATAAAGCCTCTTTCAAGTGGGGTTATGCCAGATGGAGTTACTTTGTCTTGCAGTTCAAGCACAAGTCTTTCAGCAGTTTTTTTGCCAAGGCCTTTTATTCTTGAAAGAGCATGAGTATCTCCACTTGCAATAGCAACCACAAGGTCAGTAAATTTCATACCAGATAGAACTGCAAGTGCAACTTTTGCACCAACGCCACTTACAGACACCAAAAGTTCATAAAGATTTTTTTCTTCCAAACTTGAAAAACCGATAAGCGAAATACTGTCTTCCTTAACTTGCATTACTGTATGCACTTTGGCAGTTGTGCCAACTGGGCCAACGCTTTCAAGCGTTGCAGTTGAAACAAGCATAAGGTAGCCTATGCCATTACTCTCCACCACAAGTTTGCCATCATATTTTTCGGCAATTTCGCCTTTTATGTAAGAAATCATATTTTATCTCCTTTTCTAATCGGGGGGGGGCTTGGGGCAAATTTCCCTTGGAAATTTGCAGGGCGAACGGCGTTCGCCCCGTGCGTTTAACGCACACCA
Source organism: Clostridia bacterium (assembly GCA_017408305.1). Classification (GTDB taxonomy): domain Bacteria; phylum Bacillota; class Clostridia; order Christensenellales; family UBA1242; genus UBA5489. Next base: position 3,485 of record JAFQUU010000034.1, read on the forward strand.
AAGCCCCATGCTTACACCCTATTTACATTAAGGGCTGAATTTATTTGGCTATGACAAATTGCAACTGCTAAGGCATCTGCAGTATCATCTGGTTTTGGCACAGCACCAAGCCCCAAAACATTTTTTACCATAAACTGCACCTGCTGTTTTTCTGCCCTGCCGTTACCAGTGAGTGCCTGCTTGATTTGAAGAGGTGTGTACTCAAACAAGTTTTTGCATTTTTTGTAGCAAGTTGTCAAAATCACCCCCCTTGCCTCTGCAACAGGAATCACAGTTGTAAGGTTTCTAAAGAAAAACAGTTCTTCAATTGCAATCTCGTCAGGCTTATACTCTTCCAAAATTTTTTCAAAACTTTCTTGTATAATCATAAGCCTTTCAGGAAGCGACATTTCCTTTGGTGTCGTCACAGCACCATAGTCCACAACCCGTATTTTGCCAAACTCGCTTTCAATCACGCCAAAGCCAATTATCCCATAACCAGGGTCTATTCCAAGAATTCTCATTGCTTATGCAGTATAGCAAATTTCCACAAAAAAAGCAAGGACTTTTCAATCCCTGCCAACCCTTATTACATTTCAAAATCTTTTTCAATATGTTGATTTTCTTTCTTCGCAAACTCACTTGGTTTTTTAACCAAATTATTTTCAAAGTAAATACATTTTGCCTTGGCAAGAGTTTCCATAGACACAACTGTTGCATCATCAAGATACACACCTTCGCCAACTTCTTTAAGATTTGAAAGGTCTAAATTTGTGGCATTTAAACCAAACAAGTTTTTGCCAACATACTCCACGCCAAGTTTTACATTTTGAGTTTCGCTTACAGTTAGGTTGCCTTTAACATATTTAAGATTTGACAGGTCTAAATCATGCCAACCAGAAAAGTCTGCATTACCGAGGATTGCCTTATACTTGCAACCATCAACTTTGTTGTACTTGTAATCTCCTTGATATATTTCAAAATAAGAACAGCCCAAAGTGTTTGCCACAAAATAAGCGTATTTTGAAAGCCCTGTGTTCAATATAATTTTTTGAGAAAATTTCATTTTATCACCCGTACCTTTTTATATAATAAAATTATTACAAAAACAAAAAAAAGTCAATCGATTTACAATAATTGACTTAAAATTTTACATTATGATAAATTTCCTGCACATCATCAAGTGCATCAAGGCCATCAAACATTTTTTCAAATGTTGCAAGCCCTTTTTCATCAAGTTCAACATACATATCTGGAATCTGGGTAATTGATTTTGATGCCAATGTAATGCCAGATTTTTCAAGTGCTTTGCAAACATCTTCAAAGTTTTGTGGGGTTGTAAACACTTCAAAACTGTCTTCATCTTCCACAATATCTTCTGCACCTGCTTCTACTGCAAGCATAAAGATGTCATCAAACGAAGTTTCTTCTGTTTTTTCAATAATGATTTGGCCTTTGGTTTTAAAAAGGTAAGAAACCGAACCACTTGTACCCAAACTTCCACCAAACTTGTCAAACATATGCCTTACATCACCAGCAGTACGATTTTTGTTATCGGTTAAGCACTCAACAATCACTGCACTGCCACCAATGCCATAACCTTCGTAAACAATGTTTTCAAAGTTTACACTGCCAAGCTCTCCATTCGCTTTTTTGATTGCCTTGGCGATTGTGTCGTTTGGCATATTGTTTTCTTTGGCTTTTTGAATTGCAAGCCTAAGGCGTGTGTTGTTTTCAGGGTCTGGACCTCCCTCTTTGACTGCAACTGAAATTTCACGGCCAAGTTTTGTAAAAACATTAGACCTTTGTGCATCAGCCTTACCTTTTCTGGCTTGAATGTTATGCCATTTACTGTGTCCACTCATAATTATTTTCCTTTTTTATTTGTAATTTCAAACATAATGATGCTTCCTGCAACACCAGCATTTAGGCTTTCAAGGCCATTTGCCATTGGGATTGAAATGTTTGTTTTGCAAAGCGAAGCAACTTCCTTACTTACGCCACTGCCTTCACTGCCAACAACAACTCCAACTGGCATTTTGAGTGCAGTTTCAAAAATATTTATGCCGTCCATATCGCATTTTGCCAGATTTAAGTTATGCTCTTTGGCAAATGTGCAAAAATCTGCGCTTGACATTTCATAAACGCCAAGTCTTAACACCGCTGACATTGAACTTCTGACAATTTTTGGGTTTGTGATATGCACGCAGTCAATCAAAAACACATCTTGAAAGTTTGCACCAAGGGCACTTCTAAGAAGCGTGCCAATATTTCCTGCATCTTGTAGGCCATCCAAAACCAAATAGTTGCCTTGAGGCACTTTAGGTTTGTTTGGCAAAAACTCAAACACAGCAACAATGCCTTGTGGAGTTATGGTGCCGGAAAACATTTTAATAATTTCTTCATTTGTCAAGACCATTTCTACGCCTTGTGGCACCTCAAGTTTTGCTTGTTTTTCTTTGTCCACAAGCACAAAGCGAGGCGACAAACCATAAGAAATTACATCATTTATGCTTTTGGGATTATCCAAAAAAAGCAAAGAACTGTTTTTAAGTTTTTGCTTTTTTAAATCTTTTATAAAACTGTTTTGTTTTGAAAAAATTTCTTTCATATTATTTCAAATTTTCTTTTGCGATATTCACAAGTGCTGTAAAAGCCTTTTCATCTTTGATTGCCATTTCTGAAAGCATTTTACGGTTAAGGTCTATTTCTGCGTTTTTAAGACCGAACATAAATCTTGAATAAGAAATATCGTTAAGTTTGCACGCTGCTGAAATACGTGTAATCCAAAGTCTACGGAAATCTCTTTTACGGTGTTTACGGCCGATGTATGAATATCTGCCTGATTTCATAACTGCTTGGCGAGCAACCCTGTAAAGTTTGCTTCTTGCGCCCCAGTAGCCTTTTGCGCTTTTAAGTATTGCGCGTCTTTTTTTCTTTGCGTTTACGCTTCTTTTAATTCTCATAACATTTTTTTATCTAGTTGTTAAGCAAACGACTGATATTTTTTGCTTGTTTACCAGACAAATAGCCTCCTCTTCTTAATTTACGTTTTCTGTCACTGCTTTTTTCTGTCATAAAGTGACCTCTGTCAGTTGATGCATATTTAATTTTGCCTGTGCTTGTTTTTCTAAAACGCTTTTTTGCACCACTGTGTGTTTTTTGTTTAGTTTTTGGCATTTTGTTCTCCTCTTCTTACTTTTTTGGTACAATTATCATCATACAATCTTTGCCAGATTTTTTTGGTGGTTTGTCAAAATCACCATACTCTTTAACCATATCATAAAATTCATTTAAAACTTTAAGTGCGTTGGCTGTGTAAAGTTGTTCACGGCCTTGTTTCATCCAAAGCGTAACCTTAACTTTGTCGCCATTTTTCAAAAATTTGATTACATGTTTGGCTTTTGTTTCCATATCATGTTTGTCAATTGTCATGCGTCTTATGGTTATGCATTTAAGTTCTGAAACCTTTTGGTTTTTCTTAAGTTCTTTTTCTCTTTTCACAGAATCAAACTTAAATTTGCCATAGTCCATAATTTTGCAAACTGGTGGGTTGCCAGAGCCATTTATCATGGCAAGGTCAAGCCCAGCGTTTTGTGCCATACCCAGTGCTTCTTCAAGTGGCATAATGCCAAGTTGTGCACCATCTTCGCCCAAAAGGCGAACTTCTTTGGCATGAATTTGTTCATTGATTAAAAGTTCTTTAAAAATGTTGATAATCCCCCTTATTAAAAATGGTGAAAGCGATTTTGCTTCCACCACATATATATGAAAAAAATATCTAAAATTTAGTTTCATATAACCGATTTAAGTGCATTCAAGTTTTGGCAATTTGATTTGGCAAAGCCTTTCAAACGCCCCTTAAGCCCAACCGGTGAGAAGTGGAAACTTCTACTTTACGAAAATGAATATATCATGATTTTGACTGATTGTCAAGACTTTTTTCTAAAAATGTTTAGTTAAGTTCTCTTGTTTCAATTTGAGTTTTGATTTTCTTTACAAACTCTGCAAGGTTTACCCCTGTTTCATTAAGATTGTTTCTTCCACGAAGTGAGATTGTTTTATTTGCTTCTTCTTCATCGCCAACAATAATAAGATAAGGGATTTTTTGCATAAGTGCTTCACGAATCTTGTAGCCAACCTTTTCGCTTCTTACATCAAGTTCTGCCCTAATGCCCTCTGCCATAAGGCTGTCAAAAACCTCTTTTGCGTAAGACTGATTACGGTCAGTTAGAGAAATTACCTTAACTTGAACAGGGCTAAGCCAAACCGGAAACGCCCCAGCAAAATGCTCTGTAAGCACGCCTATCATTCTTTCAAGTGAACCATAAACCACACGATGAATCATAACCGGTTCTTGTTTTTGTCCGTTTTCATCTGTGTATTCAAGTTTAAACTTTTTAGGAAGTTGCATATCAAGTTGGATAGTGCCACACTGCCACTCACGCCCAAGAGCATCTTTAATCTTAATGTCAATTTTAGGACCATAGAAAGCACCATCACCTGGGTTGATTTTATAGTCTTTACCTAAAGATTTCAAGGCACTTTTAAGTGCGTCTTCGGCATACGCCCAATCCTTTTCATCACCGATATGGCTTTCAGGCATTGTTGACAATTCAACCTCGTAATTAAACTTAAACACAGAATAAAGTTCATCAACAAGGTTAAGCACATTTTTAATTTCGCTTTCAATTTGGCTTGGAAGCATAAAGATGTGTGCATCATCTTGAGTAAACACACGCACCCTTAAAAGCCCGTGAAGTGTGCCACTTGCCTCGTGGCGATGCACCTTTCCAAGTTCTGCCACACGAAGTGGGAATTCTTTGTATGAGTGAAGGTTTTCCTTATAGAACAGCATTCCTCCTGGGCAGTTCATAGGTTTGATTGCAAAGTCTTCTTCTTCCACAGTGAATGTGTACATATTATCTTTATAATAATGCCAGTGGCCAGAGGTTTCCCAAAGTTCACGATTCATTGCCATTGGTGTTTCAATTTCAACATATCCAGCCTTTCTGTGCTTTTCACGCCAAAAGTCAATCAACTGATTTTTAAGCACTGTACCTTTTGGAAGGAAAAATGGCATACCCTTTGCATAGTCTGAAATAAAGAATAATCCAAGGTCCTTGCCAAGTTTACGATGGTCACGCTTTTTGGCTTCTTCAATTTTTGTGATGTAATCAGCAAGTTCTTCTTTTGTGTTAAAAGCATAGACATACACCCTTTGAAGCATCTTGTTTTTTTCGTTGCCACGCCAGTAAGCACCGTTGACTTTTTCAACCTTAAAGCCCATGCTTTGAAGTTTGCCAGCATGCTCTACATGTGGGCCAGAGCAAAGGTCCACAAAATCTTCACCTAGTGTGTAGGTTGAAATAACAGCATCCTTAGGCAATTCATTAATCAGTTCAACCTTATAAGTATTGTTTGCAAAAAGTTTAAGGGCATCTTCTCTTGACACTTCCCTTCTTTCAAACTTTTCACCCTTTTTGATGATTTGTGCCATTTCCTTTTGGATTTTTGGAAGCATAGACTCTGTGATTTGCTCTTCAATATCAAAGTCATAATAAAGACCATTGTCAATTGCCGGCCCAATTGTCAAAAGCACCTTATCTTTTCCAAAAATGTTTTGCACTGCCTTTGCAAGCACATGTGCAAGGCTGTGGCGTTTAATTTGAAGTTCTTCCATAAAAATTTCTCCTTTTTTCTTTGTTTGTGCTAGGCAAATAAAAAACCACGGCACAAAAACTTTATTTGATAAAAAAAATCAAACAAAGGGACGATTTTTGTAACCGCGGTTCCACCCTTCTTGCACCAAAAATTTGATGCCTCTCTTTTTTAAAACAAAACTATAAACAAAAAGTGGTTTCAGCAAAATTTTCTTCTTATTGGGGCTTACAGCCCATGACCCCAACTCTCTTGAAGCGCCCAAAGTGCCTACTTGTCTTTTCTATAAAGAATAATACCCCTTTTTTTACATTTTGTCAAGTGCAAATTAAATTTTTTAATTTTTGGGCTTTTCCTCTTTACAACTTTCAAAAAATTTGTTACACTTTTTCTATGAAAAAAGTTGTGATATACACTGATGGTGCTTGCTCATACAACCCTGGGCCTGGTGGCTGGGGTGCAATCCTTTTTTATGGAAACCTTAGAAAAGAAATCTCTGGTGGGGCAAACGAAACCACAAACAACCAAATGGAACTTACTGCAGTTATTGAGGCCTTAAGTGCTTTAAAAGAGCCTTGCGAAGTGGAGGTATTTACTGACAGTGCTTATGTTTGCAATGCTTTTAAGCAGGACTGGATTTCTTCTTGGCTTTTGAACAACTGGCGAAACTCTAACAAAAAGCCTGTTGCAAACAAAGAACTTTGGGAAAAACTGATTGAACTTTGCCGAAAACATAAAGTCAACTTTAATAAAGTTAAGGGGCATGCAGACAATGAGTTTAATAACCGTTGTGATGAGCTTGCAAGGCTTGAGGTTGAACGAATTTTAGCAGAAAAAAACTCTTGAACATCAAGAGTTTTTTTGTTTTTTAGGTTTTTTCTTTGGTTTTTTGAAGTGTTTTTTTAGTTTTGATGAATGTTTGTTTTCCATATTGTCAACATAGTCAAAAAATGACACATCTTGCTGGTGGGTTGTTGTTGGCTGGACTGACATATCACGCTCTGGCAGTGGTGTGTTGTCAACATAAGGCTGTGGGCGTTTTTCGTTAAAAACAACCAGTTGTTTATTGGCAATTTCAATGCCGTTTTTCTTAAGTTCGTTGTAAATGGTTTTTAAAACATCTGCTTCTGTTATTTAAAAAAGTGGCATTTAACATGGGCACCACCCACGTGCCACAAACA
>JAFQUU010000035.1 GCA_017408305.1 Clostridia bacterium
ACTTTTTCTTTTTCTGCAAAAACATCACATTTGATTTCTGCACCAATTTCGAATTCGCCATCAATTGATAGTTCTTTAATCATTTTTTTCGGTTCAATGTTAGCTTTTTTGTAAATTCCAAGTTCTGGCTTTGTAAGATTTTTTTCTTTAACAGCGCCATAGGCAACAACTATTGCATTGTAACCGTCTTTCTCAGTGGTTTTCTTTGCAACAACAGTGCAAGGACCAGCTTCAACAACTGTAACTGGAATTACTTTGCCTTCTGCAGTGAAAACTTGAGTCATACCGAGCTTTTTGCCGATAATTGCTTTTTTCATTTCAATTTCTCCTTGTTAGATTTTATAATTTGATTTTGATATCAACGCCAGCAGGAACTTCAATTTTCATGAGTGCCTCAACTGCTTTTGCGTTTGGTTTCATGATGTCAATCATGCGTTTGTGAGTTCTTGATTCAAACTGTTCACGACTGTCTTTATGTTTGTGTGGTGAGCGAATAACTGTAATCACTTCCCTATCTGTTGGAAGAGGAACAGGCCCAACAACACTTGCACCACTTTTTTTGGCTGTTGCGATGATGATTCTGCACGCTTCATCCAAAAGTGCGTGGTCGTACGCTTTAAGTTTGATTCTAAGTTTCTCTGTTGCCATAAGTTTTAAAACCTCCTGTTTGTTTGAATCGCATAAAACTTGCGATTTTTTAGTACACTTATCCGTGTGTTTTTGCTAGTAAGCATAAAAAAATTGCTGTTAGCTTGCGATATTATAATCCATCTAACAGCAAATGTCAAGGGGTTATTTCAATTTTTTTTAAGATTTTTCAAAATTTTTAAAATGCGTGATTATATAATGTGATTATTATATATAAATATTAATATTATGTAATAAAATATTCTCAAATAAAATGTCTATTTTGATGATTGAGCAAGGTCTTTTTTGGCAAACTGTTTTTTATGAAGCGAACGCATAACAAGACGAGCCATTGGTTGAGCAACAAATAATTCAATAAAGAACGCCATCATAAAATTTCTAGGCCAGTTTGTAATAAAATCATTTAACGCATCTACGGTAAAACCATGAAAAATAAATGAGAACACAAGAGTAAAAATAAACGACAAAATGCTTACGCAAAAAAAGATATTTGTAATATTTTGGGCATAAAAACTATCGGTTTGCTTTGTAAATTTTTTCATCAATTTTGCCGCCAAACCATTGATTACAAGTGGACTGAAAACAAATAGCATTGCAAGCCAAACACATGGCAAGATTATAAGTGCCTTCCAAAGCAAGTCAATCGTAATGACAGGCGTTGAAAGCAAAAGATTTGCTGTAAGCATTGGAATACTGGTAAAAAACGCAATTGTGAACACAAAAAGATATCGTTCTTTTTTGTTAAATGGAAAACTTGTTTGCATAATAAAACTCCTTAAAAAAAAGAAAAAATCACCCGCATTTGCAGATGACTTTCTCTGTACACTGCTATTAAATTATGACTATTATTATACCACGCAGTTTTCAAAAAGTCAAACAAAAAAAAGCCCTTTGGGGGCAATTTTTTATAATTTATTATCAGTAAAATAGTTTAGGCCGATTGCACTTCTAACTTCGTTTAGGGTTTTGTTTGTAATTTCTTTCGCATACTCTGTATCCCTTTTCAAGATTTCAAGAAGATAGTCTTTTTTATCCTCAAATTTTGCCCTTCTTTCACGCATAGGTGCAAGGGTGTCCTCCATAACATTTGCCAAGAATTTTTTAACCTTGACATCGCCAAGCCCACCACGCTGATAGTGCGCTTTTAGTTCTTCCAAATTTTTGTATTCAGGCAAAAACTTTTCAAAGTGCAAGTCTGTTACAAACGCCTCTAGGTACATAAACACAGGGTTGTTTTCTGTTTGGCCAGGGTCCTCAATGCGAATGTGATTTGGGTCTGTAAACATACTCATCACTTTTTTGCGAAGGCTTTCAGGGTCTTCCTTAAGATATATGCAGTTGTTTAGGGACTTACTCATTTTGGCGTTGCCGTCTATACCAACAATGCGTTTACAGGTTTGGTTTTGTGGCAGAAGCGCCTGAGGTTTTACCAAAACTTCTTTGCCATAAGTTGAATTAAACGCATGCACAATTTCACGGGCTTGTTCAATCATTGGCAGTTGGTCTTCCCCCACAGGTACAAGGCGTGCCTTGAAGGCAGTAATATCTGCAGTTTGGCTGATTGGATAAGTCAAAAATCCAACAGGGATACTTTTATTAAACCCACGCATTTTGATTTCGTTTTTTATGGTTGGGTTACGCTGAAGCGTTGAAAGGGTTACAAGATTTGAAAAATACATAGGCAATTCAAAAAGTGCTGGCACTTGCGACTGCAAGAAAAACCTTGTTTTGTCAATTTCAAGCCCTGCGGCGATATAATCCAAAAAAACCTCTAAAATATTATCACGAATTTTTTGTGGGTTGTTTGCATTGTCGGTTAGGGCTTGAAGGTCTGCAATCATAACAAACTGTTCATACTTGCCACTGTTTTGAAGTTCAACCCTTGTGCGAAGTGAACCAACATAATGGCCAATATGTAGGTTTCCGGTTGGACGGTCGCCCGTTAAAATAATTTCTTTTTTCATTAATATCATCTCTCTTCTTTAGGTTATGCTTTATCGTTAAGCCTATCAAGCACAAAGTCAAGGTCAAGCCCGTGCACAGCACAAGCCTGCTCTAGGGTTTCCATTTGGCTCATTGGGCAACCACAGCAGTGCATGCCAAAACCCATAAGGGTGATTGAATTTTCTGGGTTGTGCTTTAGCACTTCACCAATTGTCATGTCTTTTGTATATACAATTTTTTCCATTTTGTTCTCCATAGGGTTTGTTTTAGCACATTGCCCCTGTTTTTTCAAGTGTTTTTGATTATTCTCTGCCCAAAAACTTTTCCCAACCACTCCATTTTTTACGGGATAACTGTTGTTTTTTCTCAAGTTTTGGCGTTTGGGTTTCTGCATAATTTTTCTTATAAAACTCTTCTTCAAGCGTTGCACGCCTTGCTTCTATGGCCTCATAGTCAGGTTCCTCTAAACTTTGCCAAGTTTCTGGGCTGGCATTTTTTTTCATATAGTCAATATCCTCCAGTATATTTATATGCCCTTCATTTGGCGTTTGCAACTGCTTTTTTTCTTGTTTTTTGTCAAATTCTGCAAGATTTTTGTCAAACTCCTCCTCAAAATCGTTTTCAAAACTTTCAATGTTCATGAGGTCATCGTTATCTTCAAAGTCTTGAAAGTCATAACTTGAGGACTTTTCTTCAAACTCTTCAAAATCATCAAAAACTTCATCTTCAAAATTTTCATCAATTTCTTCCTGCACCACTTTTTGACGGTTTGGTATTTCTGCTTGAAAAACTGGGTTGAGGTTTTCAACTGGTGCAAAAAGTGGGTTTTTAGGAACTTTTTGAGGTGAACTTAAATCACACTCCAAAAGCCCAATTCCAAGAAGGTCAAGTCCAACGGTTTTAAGAAGTGGTTGAATTCTGGCACCTAAAAGTTCAGTCATTTCATAAACCCTTGGCTTTTCAAACTCTGCACGCCTAAACGCATACTTTTGAAGGGTGTCAGTTGCAAACTAACTAAGCCAGCCCTCAACAATATTTTCTGCCTCGTTGGGTTTTAAA
>JAFQUU010000036.1 GCA_017408305.1 Clostridia bacterium
ACTGTGTATTTTTTGGTTTTGATTGTTTCAAAAACATCGCCAATTGCATTGCCATTAAATGCTTCTGCGTATTTAACATCAGTTACAAATTGGATTGTGTAGTCGCCAACTTTGTTGAATTTGATAAATGTTTCAGAGTCTGTTTGGTATCCTGCTGGGCCTTCAACAACAAGTTTGTAAGGGTCTGCAGCCAAAACTTCTGTTGAAACATATGCTTCAATTGCAGGAAGGTCTATCCTTTCGCCAACTTCTGCACTGCCACCATTGATTGTTGCAGGTGCATTGATGAAGTGTGCTTCAAAGAATGCTTCGTTTGCAGCAACTTCAAGGTCAAACACAACAACTGTTTTATTGTTGTTTGCGTCAGTTGAAATATATGTTACTTTGTAAGAACCTTCTGTTTCTGGAACAAAGTATGCATCTTTAACTTCAACTGTGCCATTTGTATAATCGTAGTTATAAACAAGGTTTTGTGCATAGTATGCTGTGCCATCTTCGCTTTCAATAAGCACATCAACATTTACATAACGAACCATGTCATCTGCATATTTAACTGTTGGAAGGGTTGTGTTTTCACCAACTTTGCCTGTTTGACTGCTAGAGACATCAACATTTTGAATTGTTGTTGGTGATTCATCGCCTGTGCCGATGAATTTGATTTCCTTAACAGTTTCACCTGTGTTGCCAACATCGTTGGTTGATTTTGCAATAACTTTGATTGCAGTGTAAGCACCAAGGTTTTCAGGAATTGCAAGTGTGTATTCTGTTTGTTTTTCGTTAAGTGAAATCCAAGAAGACGCATCGTCATAACGGATTTCATTGCCCCATGCAGAGCCATCATAAAGTTGGTATGCAACAAAAGTTGTAAGTCTGCTGTCAGAGAAGTTGCCAACTGTTTCTTGCACTGCTGTTGGTGCGTTAAATTTAATTTCTTCACCAGCATAAGTGCTTGAAGGCAGTGCTGTTGCTGTTGAGAATGACACTTTTGGTGCTGCAGTGCCTGGGTTGTAAGATGATGATGTAACAACTTCAAAAGAGTAGTTAGAATTTACTGGTTGTGTGCCACTAAGTTTGTCTTTTGCAACATATTTTACAATATATTTGCCTGCTGCAAGTGTAAGGGCTTGGTCTTCATGGTCTTTAGTAATTGACACCATTTGGTTTGTTGCAATTGGTTTTTCAATACCATTAATCCAAACTGTTTTTGGCTGTAGTGTTGCAGATGGGTTAAACACAAGTGCTTTGTTTTGTGTGCCTGTGCCTTCGCCATATTCACTTTCATCAAAAATCACTTGTTGGTTTGAGCTGTCAACAATTTGCCTGTAAATTGTCAAGTTATCATCAACAAACCCATTTGCAGCGTCAGTTGCATGGATTGGAAGAATAACAATATCGGTGTCCATTTGCACATCTTGAAGTGCTTCAAGGGCATCAAGTTCAGGAATTGCTGTTATTTCATAAGGCAAAGTTACAAGTGGTTTTGGGGCAGTACGATCTTTAACATCGCTGATTGTATAACTTGTTGTTTGTGTTGTTGGGGCTTTACCAGTAAAGTCCTTAATTGTGTACTTAACAACAAATTTTCCTTCATCATTTGCAGTGAAAACATACTGACCTTTTTCGTTGATTTTCAAAACTTTTGCATCTGTATCAGTTGCTTTGTATGTTGTACCATTGTGTTCAACTTGAATTTCATAATAAACACTAACATTTTCACCATTATCAGTTGTTGCTTCAACGCCTGGCAGAATTTTTTCTACGCCAATATCAGCAGTTGTTGGTTTAGGGTCGCTGTAAGTGTACTTATAACTTGGTGCCACGTAACCTTCTTGTGCTGTAATTTCAATAACTTTTGATGCAACAATTTTGGTGCCTTTTTTGGCTTCGTATTTAACTTTATAAACAGCAGACTCGCCTTCTGCGATATGGTCTTTATCAATTGTCAAAGTGCTGGTTGCAGAATCCCAGTTAACAACAACGCCACTTTTGTTTACGGTTGGTGTTAAAATTGAAACTGTGATGTCTGCATCTGCTGGATTGATAATATTACCTTTGCCATCTTCCAAAATTGCAGTTGGGAACTTAATTGTTGTTGCATTGCCATCTGCTTTTTTGGTGCTTACTTTGCTTGGAACAATGTCTGCACTGTTTGCAGGAAGAGACAGTGTTACATCTGCTGTAACATAAGAAATTTCAATATTAAAATCTGTTTTGGTTGTGATGCCATTTGCAGTTACTGCGTATGTTGCAACATAAGTGCCACTCATCTCTGGGGTAAATGTTGGTTCATCATTTGCAGCAATCGCTTTTGCATCGAGATCATCAACCACTCTGCCATAAGGGTCTTTAACCGTTAAAGCAACTGTGCCTGATGTTGCAGTTTCAAACAAATTAAATTTAGCAAATTTATATTCATCGCCAACATTTCCCTTATTTTTAAAACCAGGGATTTGCAAATAGTTTGTTTGAACATTGCATGATGAAGTGCCTGCAGCCATAACATCAATTTTTGGTGCAACTGCAAAAGTCATAGTTGTGCAAGTTACAAGTGCTAAGGCCAAAGACATCTTCTTAACTATTTTCTTCATAATCCTCTCCTAAGTGTTGTCATATAACGAAATTTATTTTAACTAATGCAAAGATATTTGTCAATTAAATTAAGCAAATTTCTACAAATTTTGCCCATAGGGCCCTTTGCATAACTATTTTAATTCTCCAAGAATTTTATATGCTGACTAAATTAAAGGTTTTTTGTCGAGTTTTAACAAAAAAAACATTTGTGCATAGTATGATTTAGACCAAAGATAAAAAACTGATGCACAAAAGATAAATCTACATATTTTTTGAAGAAAAAATTTTGAAAGGAGAAAGTACAAATGAGTTTTTTTGCTGGCAATAACTGTGGTTGCCATGATGAAGGAGGCTTTGGTGGTGGCTTTGGTGGCTGTGGTTGCGACCCTTGCACACTTATCCTAATTCTTCTTCTTTGTGGTGGCAACAACAAAGGCTGTGGCTGTGATGCTTGTTCAATAATTTGGATTCTGCTTATCCTTAACTGCCTTTGTGGTGGCAATAAGCGTGGTTATGGCGACTGCCAATAATATTTCATTACCCCCTAATACCAAGGCTTGAGGCCTTGGTTTTTTATTAAAAAAAAGCCCAAACGGACTTTTATTTTGTCAAAGCTTCTATAATTTTTTCTTTTAGAGTGTCTATGCCTTTATTGTTTTTGGCTGAAATCAGCACTTCGTTTTCTTTTAAGGCAATCATTGGCAAGGCTGGTTCAAGAACATCACACTTGTTATACACCACAATTTGTGGAACCCCTTCTGCACCAATTTTTTTAAGCGTTTGGTTTACGGTTTCAATATGCTCTTTAAAGTTTGAGTTTGAAACATCAACAACATGAAGTATTAAATCTGCCATTGCAGCCTCTTCAAGCGTTGAAGCAAACGCTTCAACAAGGTCATGTGGCAGTTTTTTGATGAATCCAACAGTGTCTGTCAGCACAATTTGCACTTCTGGGCTTAAAAACACATGCCTTGAAGTGGTGTCAAGCGTTGCAAAAAGTTTGTCATCAGCATAAATCCCTGCCTTTGTGATAAGGTTCAAAAGTGTGCTTTTGCCTGCGTTTGTGTATCCAACAATTGCAACTTGCTTTTTGTTGCCCAACTGCCTTTGCTTTTGGTTGATTTTTCTTTTGTTTTTTACGGTTTCAAGGTCTTCAAGCAGTTTTTTCATACGCCTGTCAATGCTTCTTCTGTTAAGTTCAAGTTTTGTTTCACCTGGGCCACGCATGCCAACGCCACCACCAAAACGCCCATCAGTATCTTGAAGGCTTGAAAGGCGTGGAATTGAATACTTAAGTTGTGCAAGTTCAACCTGAAGTTTACCCTCAGCACTGACTGCACGAAGAGCAAAAATGTCAAGAATAAGCCCCATACGGTCTATCACCTTTACGCCAAAAATGTTTGACAGGTTTCTTGCTTGACTGCCCGTAAGATTTGTGTCAACAATGACAACATCTACGCCAAGTGCCTCAACTTTTTCTGCAATTTCTTCCACCTTGCCTGTGCCAAGAAGTGTGCCTGGCGAGATGTCTTTTACAACCTGTGCATCTTGCCCCACAACCTCAAGATTTGCAGACTCTGCAAGGCGTTTAAGTTCTAAAAGTTCTTCCTTAAAATTTGTGGCCTTCCTAAAAGAATAGCCCACCAAAAAAGCCTTTTCTTTTGCTTTTTCGGTGCTTGTTAATTTGCTGTTATTTCGCATTTTTCCCTCCTAAAATTAGGGCCATAAGATTAAATGCCAAAAAATCTTTTAATTTCGATAAGTCCGTTTTCAATGCTGTCACTGCCATGGATAATATTTTCGCTTCCGTTAAGTGCATAGTCGCCACGGATTGTGCCTGCAGGTGCCTCTTTGGTTGGACCCATAAGTGCACGCATTCCTGCAACTGCATTTTCGCCTTCAACAATCATGCCAAGCACTTTGCCACGGGTCATATACGCTTCAATTTCTGGATAAAAAGGCCTGTCAGCGATGTGTGCATAATGTTCTTTCAAAACTTCTTTATCAATCTCAAACATTTTCATATTTGTGATTTGGTAACCCTTTTTTTCAATTCTGGCAATAATTTCGCCCATAAGTTTTCTTTCAATTGCATCTGGTTTTAACATAATATATGTTTTTTCTGTGTTCATTTTTTTAATACCTCCTAGAATAAAAAAAAGAATAGCATAATTGCCACTCTTTGTCAAGCAGGAGCGTTCGATTTTGTAAGAACTTCCCCACTATTTACATCAATAATCACAGAGCCACTTTCCCCATTTTGCCCAACATACATAAAGCACCAATAATATGGATTGTCTATGCTTGATTGGTCAAGGACAATTTTAAGGTAGCACTCTCCACAAAACCTCCTTGAGGAATAAAGATTCATAAGTTCTTCTTCAAGGGTTTCAAATGCAATATCAAGTGCTTTGTCATACTGCACAGCCCAGTCCTTGCTCTCTGGCATAAGTTGCATACCATCTACAACGCCTTCAATTGTTAAATACACACCACCCTCGCCATCAACAATTTTTTGTATATCTGCCATAAAAGAGTGGTTGTATGGGTTTTCTTCTAGTGTCCCAGCAAAACTAGTTTTGCCAACACTTAACGAATAATGAAGTTCTTGCCCTGGATGCTTTTCAAAAAACACCGTAACCACGCCAAACTCGGTTTTTTTGTTAGACTTTCCGTCATAACTGTATGGGTTTTCACGCATGCCACACATAAGGTTGGCAACCACGCCATCACTTTGCCCCACAAAAACACAGTATCTTACATCAGACAAACTATTCAAAACATCACTTTTTGCATTAAGACCACACCCAGAAAGACCGACAAACACAAACATCATGACTGCAATAAGAGCAGTTAAACCAAATTTTTTCATACTTCATTTTTATGCCCGAAGAGTTTAAATTATGAAAAATAAAAAAACCCCAATTTCTTGGGATTGAAAGTGGGTTTAGTGTGCTTGAATGAAGGCTTTAAGGATTTTACAGTAAAGGACACATGGCGAAGTTTTTCTTTCGAACCCACAAAGACAGTCGAAAAACAAAGGCAGGCTAGGCTCAAAAAATGACACAAAGCAGGAGTTTAGTTCCCTAAATGACTGTTTTTGGGCGTTTTTTAGAAACGACGCATGCCAAAGTTTTTCGGCTGTCTTAGTTGAATGGATAAAATATAGTGCCATCATCACCCAAGCAAACAGTTTTATCCTTAACTTTTAAAGATTTCTTGCGAGAGAGTTTTGCAGGCATTTTCTCTACTTGTTTTTCTTTGATTTCTGCTTCAGCAGGTTTTGACACCATCACATATTTTGTAAACGGATAAAACTCTTCACGGCCACCTGTTCTTTCAACTGGCTTTTTACTGGTTGTTTGATGTTCTGCAGATACAGTTTGTTCAAGATTTTTATATTTTTTTCTTATTTCCCCAAGGTCGTATGAGATTTGATAGTAGGTATCGCCATCTTTTGCCACAAAGAAAAAGGCATCATTATTTGAAAGTTTTATATGGTTTCTTTTAATTTCTTTTTTATCTTGCCTTTGCACAACTTTGATTGAGCCATTTTCCATTGCATTATATAGATAACTTAAATATTCTTGCATTTCAGGGTTTTGACAACTTTGCTCTTTCATGGCTTGTTTTATCTTTTTGGGAAGATTAATTACCAAAACTTTTTTACTTTTTTTCGATGTTACAAGTTTTGCCACATTTTTGGTTTTCTTCTTTGGAGCACTTTTTTTGTTTTGTGTTGCTTGGCGTGCAATACGATGGTGTTTAAGGATAATCTTTACAAGATTTTGCCTTACTTCATAAAGATTTTCCATGCCATTTGCCACATAAACAAAAAAGTCTTCTGGCCTAATAGTAACGCCAGCATCAACAGCATTTTGTGCATATTTGCGTGGCAAAACGCTTACTTTGCCCTGTTCAATCGCACTATGCATATAACTTAAAAATTCTTGTGCCAAGGGACTGTTAAAATTCTTTTCATTTATGGCTTTTCTAAAAGGTTCTGGAAGGTGAACTGCAAATTGGGCACTTTTTGACTTTGGTTCTTGGTTTTGAAGATATTTTTCAATTAACGAAGATTTATATTCTTCTATTAAAAATTCTTGCATAGTTTTTAAAAGAATATATGCCACTTCTTGATTTTCACAGTTTGAAGAAATTGATTTAAAATCATCTTGATATTTATTCATATTTCTCTCCTTGTTTTCAAGTATAACACACATCATTTGTTCTGACAATACCCCAATTTTTTACAAATAAAAAAACCACAAAGGGTTTCTTTGTGATTTTTAGTCGCCGAAAAGTTTTCTTGCATAGTCGCTTGAAACAATTTGCACCATTGTTCTTGACATTGCACTGGTGATAAGGAAAGTTTGACCAACACCGGCTGTAACGATTGAGTTTTGCTCTTCTTGGTTGATTTCACCAGATTTTCGATAAAGTTCTACAAGGTCGTTAAGGTCACTAGGGGCAAGGCTGAAGATAAGCGAATACTGGCTGGCGTTGATTACGGCTGTTGACTGACGGGCAATTTCTGGACTGCCCACAAAGTCTTTAATGTTCTGGGTAATAACAATTTGCATACCACCATACTTACGGATACGCTTTGCCATTTGTTGCATAAAGTCAAGAGCGATTGGATAGTTAGGGTTAATGAACACATGGGCTTCGTCCACGGCAAGGATTACTTTACGCTTTGTGTTGTATTTAAGGTTAAAGTCACGGTTTTTAATGATTTCGTTGTTAAGATATTTGAACACCAAAAGCATCTGTGCATTTGCAATAAGTTCGTTGTTGTTTGCAAGAAGCGAACGGAAGTTAAAGCAGACAAAGTTTTCTTTTGTTGTAATAGAACTTGGCCCGTTCCAAAGATTAGAGTTACGGCCACCACTTGAAAACTTTTTGATGTAAGTTTGCACAATAATTAGGTTTTTACGCTGATAATCATCTGTCGCTTTATCAATTTTTCTGCAAATTAAGTCATAAAGGTCATCAAAAATTGGATAGTCTTCTGGTGCAAGGGTTTTAATGATTGTTTTATCTGTTATGCCCTTTTCTGCATAAAGTTCAACAACCAAACTGTTAAGGGTTTCAAAAGCATCACTGCTTATGCCCTCCAAAATAACCTTAAAGAACTGTTCCAAAAACTGCAGGTGCTGAGAAAGACTGTCGCTTTCTACTTCATCTTTTTGAAGTTCTGCATCAACATCTTCAACCTCATCAAGTTCGACAATATCATCTTTAAGAGATGTCATAATATGGAACGGGTTAAAGATACCCATTTCTGAAGAACCAACATCAATGAATTTGCCTTTAAGGCTGTCGCAAAGGAAAGTATATTCATTTTCGGGGTCAAGAATAAAGATTTTTGAGTTGTCAGCAGCAAAGTTGGTAAGAAGAGTTTTTGTTGCAAACGACTTACCAGAACCAGACTTGCCGATAATCATCATATTACTGTTTACGCGTTCTCTATCACGCTTAAAGAAGTCTACAAACACTGGATATTCGTTGTATCCAAGGTATATACCACCAGGGTCTTGCAGTGCACCAGAGATAAATGGGAACACAGCAGCCAAACTTGTGGTTGGGATACCACGAACGGTGTCTTTTACATTGTCGTAAGCCGAAATGTTTGAACTGATAAATGCATCAACTTGACGCCCAAACATTTCTGAAAACTTAAAGCCTTCTTGCTTTAAAATTGCACGCACTTCTTTTCTTGCAGGCTCTTCACACATAATAAATGTGTTTACATTATAGAACTGCTCGTTGTTATTCTTAAGGCTTGCCAAAAGTTCACGCAGTGTGTCAAGGTGGGTTTGGTTTTCAATTTGTTTAGAACTTCTTGCAGTTTTGTAAACCTTTGCTTCCATTTCAAGAATTGCCTTGTCAATACTTTTTTCTGCCTGAAATTTTGGAACAGGTTTAATTTTTACAACAACTCTTGTACGGTCTAAAAGAAAAAATGGTGCACCCCAAGCGTTTGGCACTTGAAGTGGATAATCCGAAATTACAAAATTTCTATATGGTTTGTCATTAATAAGCACACGGCTTGCCTGAAAACGGATTTTATTTGGGGTGGCCCAGTCAATTTGTTTTGAAAGTGGAATAACTTCAAGTTCACGCTCATCAAACTCTTTACCAAAGTTTGCACGCATAAACACAACAAGGTCATGCCCATAAAGTTTTCTGCTTGTCATTGGTGTGATAGAGTTTTGAAGAGTGATAACCATACCATTTGTTGTGGCATCAAGGGCTTCACGGTCTTTATCATAAACCACGATATAAAAATAGTCTTTATAGATTTTGTCTTGACGGTTAAGTTCTTCAAGTTGAGAAACGCGTTGTTCAAACACCCCTGCACGCCTTTCAACTTCTTCTTTTGTAACCTGCCCTTCAAACTGCATTTCAAGAAGCGTGTCATACTTTTTGTCTTCGTTATAGACATAATCGTCCAAAATCATGGCTTTGCTAAGTTTTACAATTGAGGCAGTTTGCTCGTTTGAAAGCCTGCGAAGAACATTTGCAAAGGTTTCCATAAGCATTTCTTGCTTGTATTGATTTAAAAGCGAAAACTCAATAGGGTCAATCTCAATAACTTGGGCATAGTATTCAGCAAAATCAATATAACGGTCTTGATACAGTTTTTCAAAAGGGATTATCTCTTTCATAGAGGTGTAACCCTTTACGGTGTTTTTACTGTATTTTTTTCTTTGTGCCAAAAACCTTAGGATATAACCAAGGGTGTAATAAAGCCTCATGTCATCGGCAACCTTGAAATACATTGCAACAACAATTGTTACCCACGCAATGCCAAACCAAAGGCCAAGGTTTCCTGCAAAATTACTAAAAAACAGAGCAAGTGCCACAACAATGCCAATCACGCCAACAATAATGTCCATCAGCGTTATGCCACGCATAAACTCTGTTCTTACTTTTGTTTTTCTTGGAATAATCTTCATAATACAAATATTATACCCCGAAATGTTAAAAATTCAAAGTCTTTTAGGCAACAAAATGATTTGCAAATAAAAAACATTAAAACATACAAACTATTTACATGAAAAATATTCTTAAAACTTGTTTGTGTTTTTCAATTGTTTTCGGGATTGGCGTAAACATTTTTTTGCCAAACCCATATCTTACAAACTCTTTTTTGCCACAAGATGTACAGGTCATTAATGACCATTACGATATTGAAGAAACAGCACTTGTGTCCAAAGACAATAAAAAGGCAGTTGTGCTTGATTGGGACAACTCTGTCAATGGGGCTTGGGAGTGTTTTTCTGAAACCAAAATTTTTGATTTTTTAAGCAAAAAAACTTTTGTTGTGCAACGCACTGGTGGCACTTTCCACGCAGACATAGAACCATCAAGCCCTTTTGACACAAAAACCTTAAATGAAGTTTTAAAAAAACACACAAAAACGCGTATTCCTGTTCTGGCAAACATCAACGGCATGTGGGTTTGTGCATCAATGGCAACTCGCGTGCATGGGTTTGGGTTAATTTCAAACAACGAACTTGACGGCCATTTGTGCCTATATTTTTCGGGCAGCAAAACAAGCCTAAACAAAGCCGACCCACTGCACCAGAAAGCAGTCTATTCAGCACTTGAACTTAGCAAAAAAATATTTCCTAAAAATTAAAAAAAATTATAATAAAATACTTTAAAATAAAATAAATTAAAACAAATTAAAATATTTGCATTTATTACAAAACAAATTATTTTAAATTAAAAAAAATAAAAAAATAATTATTTTTTGCAAATTTGATTTCAATTTTACATTAAATAATTATTTTTTACAAAATATTTTATTGTTTTACTTTTTTGTTTTTGAAAGACCTTCCAAAAGTTTCCTTCTTGCCTTGGCATCTTTTTCGCTTGCCTTGAAAAGTTTTTGTGCATTTTTTGGATTGGTTTTAAGAAGGGCAACAAATCTGTTTTCGCCTTTCAGAAATTCTTGATAATCAAGGCTTGGTGCACTTTCAAGCAAGAACTCTTCTTTCTGCCCATTTTGTGCAGGACGACGACGATACAAATTCCAATATCCAGTGTCAACTGCTTTTTTCATTTCGTGGTAAGAATGCGACATATCAATGCCATGATTGATGCAAGGAGCGTATGCAATAATCAAACTTACGCCGTTATAACTCTCTGCTTCTTTAAACGCGTTTATTGCTTGCATTGGGTTTGCACCAAGTGCAATTTGTGCAACATAAACATCAGGATATGTCATTGCAATTGCACCCAAGTTTTTCTTTGCATTTGTTTTGCCACTTGCTGCAAATTTTGCAAACGCACCTGTTGGCGTGCTTTTTGAACTTTGCCCACCAGTGTTTGAATAAACCTCTGTGTCAAGCACCAAAATGTTTACGTTCTCACCACTTGCAAGCACATGGTCAAGCCCACCAAAACCAATGTCATACGCCCAACCATCACCACCAACAATCCAAACAGATTTTTTTGTAAAGTAATCTTTAAGTTTTAAGATTTCTTCTAGTGCAGTTTTGGCACTTTGTCTTAGGTCTTTATTTTTCAAAAGTTTTTGAAGCGAAGGCACAAGTTTTTGTTTTTCAAGGTCCGAAATCTCGCCTTCTTTTACAAACTTTTCAAAACTTGAAACTTTTACTTCTTCACTGATTTTTTCGCAAAGGTTTTTCAGCCTTTCTTTTTGATATTTTACGCCAAGTGCAATGCCATAGCCAAACTCTGCGTTATCTTCAAACAAACTGTTTGCCCACGCTGGTCCACAACCATTTTCATCTTTTGTATATGGGCAAGCAGGTGCACTGCCACCATAAATTGAAGAACAGCCAGTTGCATTTGCAATCACCATATCTTTGCCAAAAAGCGTTGTTGCAAGTTTGATGTACGGAGTTTCTCCACAACCTGGGCAAGCGTAGTTGTATTCAAAATACTGCTTGTCAAACTGCAGTGATTTTGGAGTAAATTCTGGATAAGGAGATTTTTGTGTTTTGGCAGTTTTCAAAAACTCTAGGTTTTCTTGTTCCATCTTAAGCACCTCTGTTGTTGTAACCATTTCAAGTGCTTTTTTAGGTGTAGGACAAACATTTGCACAAAGGCCACAACCTGTGCAATCAAGTGGACTTACCTGAAGGTGATACTGGTGCTTGCAACCTGCATTTGCTGGCACATTTTTAAAGTGTTTTGGGGAATTTTTAAGGTCTTTTTTGTCATGAAGAGTTGCCCTTATTGTACCATGTGGGCACGCAAGTGCACAAAGCCCACACTGAATGCAATTTTCACTAAGCCAATTTGGACACCTTTCACCAATGCCACGCTTTTCAAACTTGGTTGTGCCTGTTGGAACAACGCCATCTGCAGAAAATTTTGAAACAGGAAGACTGCCACCCTTCATACTATTGATTGGCTCGATTACTTCCAAAAAGTATTTATCTTTTGTTTCTTTGCTTGGTTTATGCTTTCTGCCAACAAGATTTTGTGGGTCAATTTTTACAAGCCCTTTTATGCCCATCTTTAACGCCTTAATGTTTATTTCAACAACTTTGTCGCCTTTTCTGCCATAGGTTTTCCTAATTGCATCTTCAAGTTCTTTCATAAACACAGTTTGTTTTAAGATGCCAGAAATTTTGAAAAACGCACTTTGCATAATTGTGTTTATTTTGTTGCCAAGCCCAAGGCCACTTGCAATTTTTGTACCATTTACAACATAGAGTTTTGCTTTTTTGTTTTTAAGGTCGCTTACAAATTTTTGAGGCAGGTCTTTTGAAAGTTCTTTCTCATTTAAAACAGTGTTTAAAAGCACCACGCCACCTGTTTTTAGGTTTTCCAAAATGTCATAGCGTGCAACAAAACTGTAGTTATGGATTGCAATAAAATCCGCCTTTTCAACCAAATATGTTGCCTTGATTTTTTCATCACTGACCCTAAGGTGCGATACTGTCATACTGCCAGATTTTTTGCTGTCATACTCAAAATAACCTTGCACAAATTTGTTTGTGTTTTCACCAATAATTTTAATACTGTTTTTGTTTGCACCAACCGTGCCATCACTGCCAAGTCCATAAAATTTCATGGCATAAACCTTTGCGTTCAGGTCAAAGCTTTCATCAAGTTTTAAAGACAACTTTGTTACATCATCATTTATTCCAACAGTAAAGTTTTTAATAGGATTTTTACTTTCAAGATTATCAAAAACTGCTTTTACACATTTTGGGGTAAAGTCTTTGCCACCAAGGCCATACCTACCACCAATCACTTCAATATTTTTGCCAGCAACAGAAAGGGCACTCATAACATCAACAAACAGTGGCTCGCCCACAGCACCACTTTCTTTACACCTATCAAGCACAGCAATTTTTTTCACGGATTGTGGGATTTTTTTCGCAAAAACATCACTATTAAACGGTCTAAAAAGCCTAATTTTAACAAGCCCATATTTTTTACCAAAAGAGTTAAGGTACTCTATAGTTTCCTCTGCAGTTTCCACCCCACTGCCCATCATTACAATAATTTGCTCTGCTTCTTCTGATCCAAAATATTCAATCGGCTCATAGTGTCTGCCTGAAATCTTTTCAAGCTCTCCCATGGCTTTTTCAACAGATGCATAAACGCTCATATATGCATTATTGCATGCTTCACGGTTTTGAAAGAAAATGTCAGGATTTTGTGCTGTGCCTTTTTGGATTGGGAAATTAGGGTCAAGGCGTCTTGCCCTAAACCTTTCCACTTCTTCATACGGAAAGATTTTTTTGATGTCTTCGGCTGAAATTTCTTCAATCTTTTGCACTTCATGGCTTGTCCTGAACCCATCAAAAAAGTGCAAAAATGGAAGCGAAGTTTTTAAACTTGCAATATGTGCAACAAGTGCCATATCTTGTGCTTCTTGGACATTGTTTGAAGCAAGCATATTAAAGCCACTACTTCTTACTGCCATAACATCGCTGTGGTCGCCAAAAATAGAGAGTGCGTGCGTTGCAAGTGCCCTTGCAGAAACATGAAAAACGCTTGGCAAAAGTTCGCCTGCAATTTTAAGCATATTTGGAAGCATAAGAAGAAGCCCTTGGCTTGAAGTAAAGGTGCTAGAAAGCACACCTGCACTTAAACTGCCATGAAGTGCCCCAGCAACGCCTGCTTCAGACTGCAGTTCTTTTACAAGCACCTTATCGCCAAAAATATTGGTGTGATTTTTGGCAGAGAGTTCATCAGCGTTCTCTGCCATTGGGCTTGATGGGGTGATTGGGTAAATCTCCACAACCTCACTCATCAAATACGCAATGTTACTACATGCTGTATTTCCATCTACATTAATATATTTTTTCATTTCTTCCCCTTTCTTTACAAAAATATTATAATATAATTTAATTATAATAATCAAACAGATTGAAAAACAAATTAATATATGCTAATATGCGAATATGAGAAAAATTTTATTAACAATACAATACAACGGAAAAAACTTTTCTGGTTGGCAAAGGCAAAAAAATGCTTTAAGCATTGAGGAGGTTTTGGAAAACAAAATTTCTGCCCTTCTTGGACAGCCAATTGTTTTGGAGGCAAGTGGCAGAACGGATGCCGGCGTGCACGCATATGCACAAACTGCACATTTTGAAACATCATCAAATTTTGACATAGAAAAACTTCCCCAAGCAATCAACTTTGGGCTTGATGAAAACATTTCTGTTGTAAGTGCAAAAGAGGTTGCAAAAAACTTTCATGCAAGGTTTTCCGTGAAAAAGAAAACTTATCTTTACAAAACCTATCAAAGCAAATTCAATCTTCCACTTTTTGAAAGCACGCATGCAAAAACGCATGAACTACTCACCCAAAATTTTGACAAAATGGTTTTGGCATCTAGGCACTTTTTAGGCACACATAACTTTAGGGCTTTTTGCTCTACCCAAACAAATGCAAAAACTTTTGAAAGAACCATTTTTGACATTAAACTTAAAAAATCTAACGGAACAATAGATTTTTTTATAACAGGCAGTGGCTTTTTGTATAACATGGTTCGCATCATTGTAGGCACACTTATTTCTGTAGGCGAAGGCAAAATTTTGCCAGAAGAAATTCCTGACATTATATCAAGCCAAGACAGAAAAAAAGCCGGCAAAACAATGCCAGCCCATGCACTTTATTTATATAAAGTTTATTATTAAAAAAATTTGTTTTTGAATGGCTTAAATTAAAATTGCAATACAAAAATGTAAATGATATACTATCTATATGAAAAAAATAAAAATCACATCAAACCAACATTTTTTAATAACAAATAGACAAGTGGAAACAATATTTTATTTGCCATTAAATGTAGGGGAAATTCTTGAGTTAACTTCAGGATTTTGTGTAAAACTTAAAGACATTCAAAACGACAGTTTTTTGATTTTGATTGCATTTAATAAACAGCCTTACAGAAAACTTTTGGTTCAAGAAGGCAAAATCCAAACTTTTGCATTTGATGCAAATGATTTTTTTGTGGAATTTCTTGTGGAGGTTGTAAATGAATAAACCTTTTCACATCAACCAACTTCTGCTTGATGAAATCGTTGAAGAATACTTAAAACTTAGAACTATTAATGACATCAACCTTTATTATTTTTGTGAAAAAAGTCAACAGTTTTGGATGGAGTATTTTAATATCAAAGATATAGATGTTTCTTACAATTACAATATGGCTCTTGATGAAGCCTCAAGTGCATCTTTAGATAAAAATTGTCTTACTTTATCTTCAAAAATTTGGGGGAATGCAGAATCTTTAGAAGACCCTCTAAAACTTTTTTGCGTCATTGCACATGAAATGGCACACCTAGATGATAATTTGCACCAAAGAACATTTCAATATGACGAAAATCATAAGCGCACAAAAATAGAACCTTCTCAAAGGTTGCTTAGAAATCTTGCACCAATTCTTAGCAAAGCATATTCTGATAATAAAGAAGAACAAAAAGCTTTTTTGAAAAACAGTAATAGCATAAATTATGCTTTATACTACACAATGGAGAAAGAAAAATATGCACGCAGTTTTGAAACCGATTATGCACCAACCTTGTTTTTGACACTTGCACAGCAAAAATATAACTCTTTAAAAAAAGATAAGCTTATTGACAAAAAACACAAAACCAAAATGAAAACAAATCTTAACTTTTTGAAAAATTTTAAGGAAAAAAGCATTATTAATGAAGCCGAACAATTTAAGTGCCAAGAAACTATTTTAAAAAATTATCAAAAACCATATTTTGACATTTACACTAAACACATTCAAACCCAAAATCCAAGTGATATATCTTTAGAAAATTACGAAACCTGGAAAAGCCTTGTGAATATGCAAAATTATCAAGAGTGTTTTGACAAAGAATTTTGCGACAAAGTTTATGAAAACGCAAAAGAAAAAGGTTTTACAGAGATTTGCCAAAGCATAATTTCTTTGCAAAATTATCAGCCAACACCTACCCAAATTGAAGACACATTTAATATGATTGAAAATGAACCCAAAGAATATTCAAACATCTTGCGTCAACTCTTAAAAACAAGTTTTGAACCAAAATTTGTTGATTCAATGGCTGAAATAACAAAAGACATAAACCCACAAAAACAACAACCAAAAAAAAGCCAAACAAATTTAAATACAGAAAACCTAAAATCTTGTTAATAAAAATATAAAATATTATTAAATTAAAAAAATAATTAAATTTTGTTCAAATTTAATTATTTTTTTATTATTATTTTTCTATTTCACGATTTTGGATTTTATTAAGATTATTTTTCTTAGCATAATTAGAATTAAAATACATATTTCTTTTTACTGCTTCTTCTTGCCTTAAAACTTCGGCTTGGCAGGCTTCAACAATTTGAAGAAGCCCAGAAATGTTTGTTTGAATTGTTTCAAATGAAGTAATCTTGTCAAACATTTTTTGTGGGGTTGCAATGCTGAACTTAAACTCTCTTAAATCAGTTTCAAACTTTTCTTCAATCACCGGCACTGCTATGCCAACAGTGTCAGCAACCCTTACAAGTCCTTCAAGAGATTTTGTTGCAGTGGATATATATCGCTTTGTCTTTTGCTGTACTCTTGCCCTTGTCTGCCTTGCTTGCACTCTAGCAAAAGCATCAAATTCTTGTTTTAAGGTTTTTACTTCCTTAAAACTTCTTTTCTTCTTAAGATAAGTCCACATATTACTATATTTGTTTTGATACTGAAATTCCAAATTTTTTGCAAGCCTTAAAAGTACAAGTTCGTTTTGCTGAAGTGTGATTTTTATTCTTTGCAGTTCTTCTTCCTGACTTACAATTTGCCTTTTCTTTACAAGATTATTTATCATTTGCACTCTTCCTCGTTTCTCTAATTTTAGCACCTCTAACCA
>JAFQUU010000037.1 GCA_017408305.1 Clostridia bacterium
AGCGATACGACCAACCATACCCATCATGTCAGGTGTAGTGATACATACGTCAAAACCAAACCAACCTTCGTTTTGAATTTTTGCGATCATGTCTTCTGCACCAACGAAATCTGCACCTGCAGAAGCAGCTTCGTCAGCTTTTGCACCTTTAGCGAGAACCAAAACTTTCATTTCGCGACCAGTGCCGTTTGGCAATACCAATACGCCACGAACTTGTTGGTCAGCTTGTTTTGGGTCAACACCCAATTTTACGTGCAATTCCATAGTTTCATCAAACTTTGCTTTTGCGAGATCGCAAGCAAGGCTGATAGCTTCTTTTACTTCATAAGCAGAGTTGTTAACTTGCTTAGCAGCGTCAATATATCTTTTACCTTTATTCATTAAAAACCTCCTGTGGTACAAACAAGTTTGCTACCAAACTCTCCCACTTAGTCTACAACTACAACACCCATGCTGCGTGCTGTACCTGCAATCATGCTGCATGCTGCTTCGAGTGAAGCTGCATTCAAATCTGGCATTTTTGTTTTTGCGATTTCCTCAACCTGTGCTTTTGTGATTTTTGCAACTTTGTCAGCTTGTGGTCTTGCAGAACCTGAGTTGATGTTGCAAGCTTTTTTGATAAGCACTGGTGCTGGAGGTGTTTTGAGTACGAATGTGAATGACCTGTCTTGATAAATTGTGATTACAACAGGAATGATAAGACCATCTTGGCCTTGTGTTTTAGCATTAAACTCTTTTGTAAAACCTGGGATATTGATACCGTGAGGACCCAATGATGAACCTACTGGAGGACCTGGAGTCGCCTTGCCGGCAGGCAATTGCAATTTTACAACAGCAGTAACTTTTTTAGCCATAGTATATATCTCCTTCGTGGTTAAAGCGAAAAGCACTGAGAATTATATTTTACTTTTCTCCCACATAATAAACGAAATTAGTTTGCAGACTCTATCTGGATAAAGTCCATATCAACGTTTGTTTCGCGACCAAACATTGACAAAACGATACTTTCTTTTTGTTTTGCAGTATCAATGCTTTTTATTGAGCCGATCTGACCTTCAAATGGGCCAGAAACAACTTTTACGTAGTCGCCTACGTTATGAGAAAAATCTGTGACAACAGTTTCCAGACGGAGGCGTTTTACTTCTTCATCAGTGAGTGGCAAAGCTTTACCTTGTGGGCCAACAAAACCTGTTACACCCCTTGTGTTAGTAATGAGATACCATATTTGTGAAGAATATTTGAGTTTGATGTAAACGTAGCAAGGCATAATTTTAGTCACAACGAGTTTTTTCTTTCCGTTGCGTTCTTCTACAGTTTCATCAACCAAAATTTTGATTTCAAAAATTTCATCTTGCAAATTGTTGTTTTCAACCATTTGCTCAATGCTCTTTTTTACCAAATCTTCATAGCCCGAATAGGTATGAAGAACGTACCATTTTGCCTCTTCCATTTGCCTTCCTTATGCTCCAACTGAAGTCAAAAGACCCAAAAGCCAGCTGAACAACAAATCAGCTGCACCAACAGCGATCAAAAAGAACAAAACAACAACCAAAACGATACCGAGGTTTTTAACAACTTGTTTTGGAGTTGGCCAACTTACTTTTTTAAGTTCTGCCCAGCTTCTGCCTATCCAAGCAAAAAACCTTTTAAAAATGTTTGGTTTTTTCTTTTTAGTTTGAGTTGCCATAGGTTACCTCTAATTATTTTGATTCTTTGTGAACTGTGTGTTTTTTGCAGAATCTGCAATATTTTTTAAGTTCGATACGGTCAGACGTATTCTTTTTATTTTTCATATTGTCATAGTTACGTTGTTTGCATTCTGTGCAAGCAAGTGTAATTTTGACTCTAGCGCCTTTTGCTGCCATGATTTCTCTCCTAAATTACATAAAAAATTAACACCCGATACGAGTGCTAAAATATATTATCACACCTAAACAAGATTGTCAAACGATTTTTCAAAAATAAATTAACAATAAAACACAGGTGTTTTCTATTGAATTTTTTTATTAAAAACCTTTAAAAAACAAACTTTTGTCACTTCTTTTTTTCTTCAATCCCTCTTTTATATCCTTCTGCAAGTCCTCTTTTTAATGCTGTTTGATATATTTGAGCACACTCCATATCTTTCAACTCAAGATACAAACATCGCAATGCCAAAATATATTCTTCGCACGAAGGATTTAAGTTTTTCAATTTTTCTTCTATATCAAAAATTTTTATACGAGTTCTGTCTAAAACACTTTCCTTTACACAATAATAAAGATAGTCGTTATAAAGTTC
>JAFQUU010000038.1 GCA_017408305.1 Clostridia bacterium
AAAAGAAGAAAAAAGAAAAGAAAATGAGTGCTGAAAACAGAATAGAAGATTAGGGCTAAGTTCGTTTGGCTTATGCTAATAAAAGTGCTACCCCTTACTAGGGGTAGCGTTTTTTATTAAAAAGGGGCTTGGGGGCAATTTTTTGCAAGCAAAAAATTGCAAGGCAAAAGTTATTTTGCCTAGTGCGTTTTATAAACGCACGCCAAAAGCCCCCTTTACACTTAAATAATATCAACAATGGCAAGTTCACCATCAAATGCATCTTGATATGTAAGCCAGTAGCCCTTACCTTTGGGATCTGAGATGTCAAGTGGCAAAAAGCGTGCTTCTTCGTTAAAGTTCTTTGGTGGATTTTCACTCCACTCGCCAGGCACGCCATAAGAAATAAATTTTATGTCTCCATCTTCCATAATCAGCCCAACAACATATGTTTTGCCATCGCCATTAAAATCAACACTTACCCATTTTGAATTTGGTATTATGCTTTCAAGCACTTCTTCTGCTGGGTGTGCATCAAAAAGGCCTTTGATTTGCTCACCAATTTCATCAATAAAACTTATGCCTTCTTTTTGCTCTGGCACCCTAAGTTTGCCTCTTATAATTTCATCTTTTAAAGAGTTTTCTACATGCACTGGCTCTTCAAAATGTTCTTCTTGCAAATTTTGTTCATAAAACGCTTTTTTATACTCACACCCTAAGCAATTATGAGGGCAAGTTTTTTCAAGTTCTTCATCTATAAGGTCTTGTATTTCTTCTTCATCCTCAAACTTACCAAGATTTTTATTAAGAGTTTCTTCCACTTTTTTTGCAGAGGTTTCATTTACTAGAGACAGGTTTTCAAGAAGTATATTTTCTAAACCAATCGATTCTCCACTACCAAGAAGAAGAGCCTCGGCAGTACCACTTTCGGTGTTTACAACAGCACAACTCATTGTTTGAGGAATCTCTGTAAGTACTCCCCTAAAGCGATATTCCATAAATCCAACCCTTGTAAGTGCAGACTTATGCACTTTGCCCCCCACAAGCACAGCAAGTGTAAGCACACCCATCGGTTCTTCTTGAAAGTTGTAAAGTTTAAGGTCGCCACCAACGCCACCATTTTTGTATTCCAGATTTAATACTGCTTTTTTAAGCGAACCATCAACACCACTTAAAACCACAGATTTTTTATATAGCATAAAAAACTCCTTTAAGGGTATTATATGACCTTAAAGGAGTCTTGTGTGAAAGATATTTTGAAGTTATTTAGCAAGTTTTTCGTAAATTTGGCGTATTGTGCCAAATGGCAGATTTTCTGCACGAACCGCAGGTTCAATCCCCAACGCCTCAAGACAAGCAGAAATTTTTGATTTTTCATAGCCGCTGTTTGCAAGATTGTTAATAAGTGTTTTTCTTTTCATGGCAAACGAAGCACGAACAAAGTCTGAAAACCCCTTCTCAAATGGCACATCTTCTTTTCTTTGCATGCTTATCACTGCACTGTCCACCTTTGGTGGTGGCGAAAACATTTTTTTGCTGACAATACGCTTGATTTTTGGCTGAAAATAATATTGAAACAAAACACTTGTGATTCCATAATTTTTGTCGCCATTTTTTGCCACAATTTTTTCAGCAACCTCTTTTTGCACCATAACTGTGATTGATTTTGCTTTGTTTGTTTCTTCCAAAAACTTAAAAATTAAAGGCGTTGTAATGTAGTATGGCAAATTTGCAACAAGATGGAAATCTTGGCCCATAAACAAATCTTCTATTTCATTTATTGGCGTAGACAATGCATCTTTTAAGACAAGTTCTACATTGTCAATTGATGCAAATTTTTCGGTTAGATATTCAGTAAGTTTTTTGTCAATTTCAAAGGTTACAACCCTTTTTGCATGGCTTGCCAAAACTTCGGTAAGGGTGCCAGCACCTGTGCCAATTTCCAAAACATTATCATTAAAAGAAATGCCACTGTCTTTTGCAATGGCATTTAATAAATTTTTATCGCTGATAAAGTTTTGACCAAAAGCCTTATTAAATTTAAAACTTTCAAAAGGTTTCATCATTACTCTACTTCACTTTCAATTTCTATGGCTTTGTCAGTTCTTTTTTGGCGTACTTTTCTTACAAACACCATTTGCCAAAGATTTGGGCAAACAAACTGTGTTGTAACAAACACGCTTGCAAGGCTTAGGGCAACCATAAGCACTGCACTGCCTGCAGAACCAAACGCAATAATTGCAAACACAAGAAGCATTACTGCAAACGCACCAAGGAAAATTACAGAACTTTTAAAACTTTCATTTGCTGTGATTTCAGCAACTTGTGCATTTGATTTTTTCTTGTTTTCTTCTAAAAATGCATTTGCACGAAGTCTGTAAAGCATAAGAGTGTTGAAGATTGCCGAAATACCGGCAACTGCAGAAATGGCATAACCAATATTTGCAGACATTTCTATACGGAAAATAACCATAATTGCAAGTGCCATAAGTACATCAAGTGCCACACTTGCAACCAGTGTTACTGCCGTTGCAAGACCATGCCTAAGCCACATATAGAACGCAAGGGCCACAAGTGCCACAATCACACCCAAAAGTGCGTATGTCAAAACAGAATTGTTGTATGCAGGTTGCACATTTGTGGTCATGGTAATAAAGTTTTGCTGAACTGCATCTTGTTTGTCATAACCAAACTGCTCAAAAAGTGCTTCTTCAACTGCGATGTTTACTTTGTCAACCTCGCCCCAAACTTGATATTTGATTGTAAAAACTTTTTCGTCATTGGTTGTGCCGACAGACATTGATGAAATCTTAAGGTTTTGCTGACCAGAAAATGCAGTATTGATTTTTTCAGTGGCAACGGCCTGAGTGTATTCTTTTGCATTAACTGTTACAATTGTGCCACCAGTGAAATCAAACCCTTTGTTAAGGCCAAAAGCCACAAACATCACAAGGGCAAGGGTAAGCACAATTATGCTTGCAAAACCTTTCTTTAAATAATTAGTCCAACTCATTGACATGTTCCTCCCTTGTAAAGCGTACTAAGTGTGCTTTTTTAGTGTTGATTTTTGTGTACCATTTTGTGAACAATTTATTAAACACAAGTGAAACAAGCATATTTATTGCAGATGCAAGTGCAAGTGCAAATGCAAAACTTTGTGCATAAACGCCACCGATTAAGTATACAGCAACTGCAAAAATGATTGAAACAACAGAAATATCAACAATCTTTAAGGTGTTGCCAGTTAACCCAAGTTTGATTGCAAGTGGTAACTTTTTGCCTTCTGCATAACCTTTTTTAGCACTATTAAATATGATGTAGTTTGACACAAAGAATAAGCCAATGCCCAAAAGTAAACCAATGATTCCACTATAAGACAATACAAACACAGGAATTGCCTGCATAAAGAATGCTGAAATAGTAAGAAGGAATACAAGGTTCATAAGCACTAAGAAGCCAAGTTGACCAAATTTTACAAAAAACAGTGCAACAACTGCTGCCAAAACCACTGCAAGTGCAATCAAAATCAATGTTTGAATCATTGGGCTGATTGCAGGTGCAATGCTGATGATTTCGTTATTTACCATATCAAACTCTGCACTATATTTGCCCATAAGGATTTGAAGCGCAGTTACATTTGCAAGGTCTTGTGTGCTTTCGGTTCCGTAAAAGTAAAGGTCTGGCGTGTTAAGTTGGCTTGAAATACCAATTTGAGAGATTGTGTCTTCACCAACAAAAATGTTGAGGGTTGTGCCAGAAGTTGCACCTTCAGTAAGTTTTTTAAGTTTTTCTTGACCTTCTGTGGTTAGTTTAATGTTCACGCCCCAAGAAAACGCACTTGCGTTGATTTGAGAAAACTGCGATGTTACATCAACAACATCTTGTCCTGAAATTGCAGTTGTTTTATCAATTTCTGTTTGAGAGGCTGTTGTAATGTAAAGTGGGCCAACAGTTGCAATGGCATTAAGGATGCCACTTGCCTGTTTGATTGCTGGCATTTCAACGTAAATGTTGTCGTTTTCGCCAACGCTGACACTTGCACCACCATAACCAAACATTGCAAGTTTGTTTGAAAGCATTTTTACAGCGTTTTGAAGTTCTGTATCCGTATCAATAACGCTTTCATCATAAGTGATGTCATACTTGCTTGCCAAACCACCATTAATGTCAATATCTTTTGTGATTGCAGGCACAAAACCAACAAAACGAGAGGTTGTTGCTGGCACTGTAAAGTTTACAAAACACAAAACCATTAACAAAACGGCCAAAATTGCAAAGCAAATTAGATTTCTTTTTGCTAATTTTTTCATTGTAACTTGATTATCTCCATTAAGTTAAATTTTAACCTTGTAATTATATAGTAAAATTGAGGCTAAGTCAACAAAATTTGCATATTTGCAGAACTTAAAAAATATTATTATTTAAAAGGAGTTTTTATGGAAAAATCTGCTTCATCATCTTTACTAAAGACTGCCTCTCTAGGCACACTGGCCTCTCTTTGCATATCAATTTTGTTTGTGCTTGCACTTGCGTTTTGCTTAAGATTTTTTGGATTTTCTGAAAGCGTACTTGACATTCTCGTTGAAATAATATAGGGTGCATCAATCTTATGTGGCACATTTTGGGCACTTAAAACCACAAAGGGAAATGGACTATTAAGTGGCCTACTTATTGGTTTTGGTTTTACGATAGCATCATTTTTGGTGTTTTCACTCTTAGATGGTTTTACATTTGATTTTTCAACTTCACTTCTAATCAACCTTGTTTTTGGCTCAATTATTGGTGCAATTTCTGGCATTATTGCAGTAAACATAAAAAAATAGGTTTAGCTTATACAATATAAAAAAACACATTTTGCAATGTGTATTTTTTATTGTATCAAAGAATATGTTTCTTCAAAAATGTCTTTGGGCGAATGAAATTCTTTTCCTGCAAAACCATTTTTATTTACAAGATATGAAATATGATTTCCTTTTCTTAAATCAGCTAAGTCATTTGCAATAATAAAATCCATTTGATTTTTTACGCAAAGTTTTTGTGCCACATCAATAATATGCTGACGAGAAACATTTTCTAGAAGTTTAAAGCCGACAAGAACACTTTCTGGGAACCATTCCTTGAGTCTACTAATAAGTTTGGTTGTAAGCGTAAGTTTAACTGTTAAGTTTGGTTCATAACTGCTTATTTTTGTATTATTATCAACTTTACATTTAGGGTTTGTTAAAACAGCAAGAATAGACTCATATGTAGCACCTTCTTTAACTCTTTCTAAGATTTCTTTTGCCAAATCTTCCATTCTAAAAGAAAACTCTGGTTTGTAATCTCCTACTGCTGATGCATGTATAACGAGGTCATACTTAGAATTTCTTTCCTTATATAATGCTTTAAACATATCTTCTGTTGTTTCTATAGGAATTGTTGTTAAATTTACTTTCTTTTCTAAAGCATATCTCTCATAAAGACCACTTCTTTGCACACTTCTAGTACATATAAGCACAACTTCACAACCATTATTTAGAAAATTTTTTGTAAGTTCAACACCAAGCCTGCCAGTGCTCATATTTGTAATTTTCATAACCTCATCAATATACTCATTTGTTGGTCCTGCAGTAATCAATACTCTTTTGGTATTTTCTTTGTTATCTTTGTTCATATTTCCTCCTACCTCTTGCATTATATATTTGTTTTTGGTATAATGCAAATATATAATTCTTATACCAAATATAAGGAGAACTTATGGAAAACAAAATTGATACTTACAAAATTTTTGAAAGCGTAGCACGAAATGAAAGCATATCAAAAGCAAGCGAAGAACTTTTTATTTCTCAGCCTGCGGTTTCTCAAAGCATAAAAAAACTTGAAGAATCTGTTGGCGGAGAGTTGTTTAATAGAACAAAAAAAGGCGTTAAACTCACCAGCGAAGGTCAAATTTTTTATAAATATATTAAAAGTGGGCTTGAATATATTGAAAATGGGGAAAGACTATTTTCTTCTTTAAAAAATATTGAAACAGGAACAATCAAAATTGGTGCTTCAGCTACAATAACAAAACATATACTTATGCCTTATTTAAAACAGTTTCACAAACAATTCCCTAATATCAACATAGAAATAGAAAACCACCTCTCTTCAACTCTTGTAAAAATGCTTAAAAGTGGATTATTGGACATGCTGGTTCTTAATTTGCCTATGACAGACACTTCTGACCTTAAAATATATCCATTTACAAAGGTCCAAGACATATTTTGTAGTAACGCTGAATACATGGACACGGCAAAAACCTATTCATTAGAAGACCTTAAAAAATTTAAATTGATAACACAAAAAAAACCTTCAAACAGAAGAACTTTTTTTGACAATTTTTTAAAACAAAATAATGTAAAACTAATTCCATCTGTTGAAGCTGTTAGTTTTAATGTGGTCACCGATTTAACAAAAATTGGATTTGGATTCTCTTTTGCCACAAAAGAATTTATTACAGATGAATTAAAAAGGGGTACTTTAACCGAACTGAAAACAACCATTTTACCAGATAAAAGAGAAATAGGACTTGTATTGTATAAAAACACCCATACATCATTTGCAAGCAAAAAACTAATTGATTTAATTCTACAAAATTCTGACAACCTTTAAATATTATTACTATATCTTGTCATTTTTTGCCAAAATACTAATTGCCCTTAAAAACTTTTGGATTTCTGAATATGTTGTAAAGTAAGATATTGATGCACGCACAACACCTTGGTCAATCGTTCCCAAATGCTTGTGTTTTAGCGGGGCGCAGTGGAGACCACTTCTTACCATAATCCCAAACTTTTCATCTAGAAAGTCCGAAACTTCTGTTGAAGGCATTTCCCCTACATTAAAAGCAATCACGCCATTTGCGTTGTCGGGGTGCGTGTAAACTTTTACTCCAGGAATTTCATTTAATTGATAATTTAAATATGTTGTATAATCATCAAGTTTTTGGCAAATTTTTTGCTGGTTTATGATAGCAAAATCCACCCCTGCACCAAGCCCCAAGATGTTTGGGACTGGGAGTGTGCCACTTTCAAAGCCCTCAGGAATATCTAGTGGCTGAGTAAGGTTTTGGCTAAATGTGCCTGTGCCACCAAACTTGATTGGCCTTAATGCCACCTTTGAGGACACCACAAGTGCACCAACACCCATTGGTCCGTAAAGCCCCTTATGCCCTGCAACTGCCAAAAAATCTATGTGCTGTTTTAGCATATCAATTTGTTTATGCCCTGCACTTTGTGCGCTGTCCACCAAAAAAAGAATTCCATTTTTGTAAGCATATCTGCCAATTTCAGATATATCAGTTTCCATGCCATCAACATTTGAAATATGGTTTGTGCATATAAGATATGTGTTTTCTTTGACAAGTGGCATTATGTCTGAAAGCCTGAGTTTGTCATCAGATTTTGGGCTTGCCACGCTAACTTCTACAAGCCCTTGTTTTTCAAGTTCAAAGATTGGGCGAAGGGCGCTGTTATGGTCATTTGATGTACAAATTATATGGCCACCTTTTTTAACACTTCCTAAAATTGCAAGATTAAGTGCTTCTGTTGAACCACTTGTAAAGATTACATTTTCTGGACTTTCAGCATTAAAAAAACTGGCAATTTTTTCTCTTACCTCTGCAACCCTGATTGCTGTTTTGATGCTAAAAGAATGCCCACTTCTGCCTGGGTTTGCACCAAACTTTGAAAATGCCTCGCCCACAGCATTAATCACACTTTGAGGCTTTGGATAAGTTGTTGCACTATTGTCAAGATAAATCATTTTTTTAACCTTTTCTTTTTTTATTCTATATAATGTTATGAGAATAAAACCAAAAATGTTATGGAGAACAAAATGCATTACCTTGCAGTGTTTAGGGCAAGAACTCAAACAATTATTTTTGCAAACCTTTTAAAGTCTTACGGTGCTCCTGTAAGTGTTGTCAACACACCAAGAAGGCTTAATGTTTCTTGTGGGATTTCTGCAAAATTTCCTGCTGTTTTTAAGCCCCAAGCCGAACAAGTTTTGGCAAGAAGAAACTTTGACACCTTTGCAGGCTTTTTCCCTGAAATATAAAAAAATAATAAAAATAAATTAAAAATATTAAAAATAATTAAAAATACTCAATTTAATACAAAAAAATAAAATTTTTTAAAAAATAAAAAAAGCTAGATTTTTTCTAGCACTTTTTATTTACTTAATTCATCTTTTTGAGTTTGACGCAATTTGGCTTCGTCTTGGATTTTTTCAAGCAGATTAGCAAAAGACAAAATTTCTTCTTTTGTTTTTAATTCTATATTAAGGTCTTTTTCTTCATTAAAACGATTTTTGAAATACGAAAGCAAATCATCATTACAATTTTCAATGCACTTTGCAACATCAAATGTGTAAGGATTACCTCTGTTTCCAAAAAGCAAGTTTCTACCGATTTGTGAAGTTGTGTCATAAGTTTTTGTGGCACTGGCGTGAATAGTCAAAAGTTCTGGAAAAATTTCTTTAACTTCAGCAAGCACACGAAGACCGTTTGGCGAATACCTTTTACCAACAACCATTTCAACTTTAAAGCCCATTGAAATTGACTTAAGGGTGGTGTGAGTATATTCGTCCACAAGGCCATTTTCATAAGCACACTTACATACTTGTTTAAATTTTGCATCTGCCCCAAAAGGTATATTTTCTTGAAGATTTTCTGTCATATTTCCTTCTCCTAAGTTGCATACCTAATAACATAAAACCAAAATTTTGTCAAGGCGAAATTATAATATAAAAAAACTGATTTTTTTCAAATCAGCAAAAATTAGATAATAGCACCAAACCACCCAAAAACAAGCAAGGCTAGGCTCGGGAAATGCCACAAAACAGGAGTTTAGTGACCTAAATGACTGTTTGGGGCGTTTTACAGCAAACGAAGCCAGGTGAAGTTTTTCGGTGGTTTGAAAATCAGTTTTTACTTTTCGTTAGTCAACAAAGGAAATCCTGTGTGCACGAATAGCACTGAAAATCAGCCACAAAGCACTAAGGCCAATAATTACGTAGATGATACTGGAAATAATTGAAGCACCAAATGCCCAAGCAACCAAATCAAAGCCAAACAAGCCCACAAGAAGCCAGTTTATTCCACCGATTACAAGCAGAATAAATGCTACAAGATTTAAGATTCTCATTTTCTCCTCCTGATTATAGATTATTTCAAAACAAAAAAAATATACCAAAAAAAATTTGATATACTTTTTAAATGAGTTCAAGTATTATTTGGTTGCTGACAACAAACTTGTCTTTTTCTATTTTAAGGAAGCCATTTTCAACCTTAATCATGTTGTTTTCTTCTAGGGCTTTTATGATGGTTTCTTTTTCTTTTAAAATATCGTGCCCCATGTTTTCAAGTTCTTTAAGATTTAAGCCCCTAACAGTTCTAAGCGACAGCATGATTTTTTCGGTTATTTTTTCGTTCTTTCCTAATTCCTCTTTAAACGCCACTAGGTTTTGTATTGGAAATCTTAGGTAATCATCAAGGAAGCTTGTATTCTCTGCCCTAATTTCATCAAGGTATGAGTGGCTTGAAAGCCCAAAACCGTAGTACTCGCCCGAGTCCCAATAATTTTGATTATGCCTACACTCCTTGCCTTTTAACGCAAAATTTGAGATTTCATATTGCCAAAATCCAAGATTTTCAAGAGCGTTTTGCACATAAAGATATTCTTTTGTTACTTCCTCTTCACTTAAAGGCGTAAGTTTTCCACATTTTACTTCATCAAAAAGCCTTGTGCCTTCTTCTAGCATTAAGATATAAACCGATATATGCGTTATGCCAAGGTGCTTCATCTTTAAAATAGATTTTTCAAAAACTTCTTTATTAAGTTGCCTTGCACCAATGATTAAATCAATAGAGATATTGTCAAAACCAACACTTTTTGCCATTTCTACAGCACAAAACGCATCACTTGCGAAATGCGTTCTGCCAAGAAGTTTAAGTGTTTCATCTTCAAAACTTTGCACGCCGTAGCTTATTCTGTTAAACCCAGCCTGCTTATATATGTTGAGTTTGTGTTTATCAACTGAATTTGGGTTGGCTTCAAGTGTGATTTCTGCATCATTTGAAACATCAAAATGCGTTCTGATTGTTTTAAGGGTTTGCACTAAGAGGTCTGCCCTTACTGCACTTGGCGTGCCACCACCAAAAAAAATGGTTTTTATGTGTTTATTGGCTGTGCTTGACAAAATCTCTTGGTTTAGTTTTTGAAAATATTTGTTTTGCACATCTCTATTTTGCACAAAAGATGCAAAACTGCAATATTTACACTTACTACTGCAAAAAGGCACATGGACATATACGCCAGCATTAGTCATCTTCATCAATCCCCAAAATGCTCATAAATGCTTCGCTTGGAACTTGCACACTGCCAATTTGCCTCATACGCTTTTTGCCTGCTTTTTGCTTCTCAAGAAGTTTACGCTTTCTTGAAATGTCGCCACCATAGCATTTTGCAAGCACATCTTTACGCATTGCACTTACCGTTTCACGAGCAATAACTTTTGAGCCAATGCACGCCTGAATTGGCACTTCAAACAGTTGTCTTGGAATGATTTTTTTAAGTTTTTCTGCAATACCACGGCCTCTTGCATACGCCTTGTCTTTATGAACAATAAGCGAAAGTGCATCACAAACTTCGCCATTTAAGAGAATATCAAGCCTTACAAGATTAGACCTTTCAAAGCCAGCCATCTCATAGTCTAGGCTTGCATAGCCTTTTGTCCTTGACTTCATGGCATCAAAAAACTCATAAATCATTTCATTAAGTGGCATTTTATACTTAAGACACACGCGTTTTGCATCAATATATTGAAGGTCTTTATAGTCTCCCCTCTTTTCTTGGCAAAGTTCCATAATTGCACCAACATATTCTGGTGGAGTGTACACACAAAGGTCAACAATTGGTTCTTCCATATATTCATTTTCTGTGGCAGGTGGAAGGTTTGTTGGGTTTGAAACCTGTAAAACCTCTCCCTTTGTTGTGTAAATGTTATAACTAACGCTTGGGGCTGTGGTGATAAGGTCTAGGTTATATTCTCTTTCAAGGCGTTCTGTGATGATTTCCATGTGAAGAAGTCCCAAGAACCCACACCTAAACCCAAAGCCAAGTGCCTGAGAAACTTCTGGCTCATAGACAAGCGATGCATCGCTAAGTTTTAGTTTCTCAAGGGCTTCTTTAAGGTCTTCATACTTACTGCCATCAACAGAAAAAATTCCACAAAAAACAACTGGCAATACTTCCTTGTATCCAGCAAGCGCCTCGGTTGCACCATTTTCTGCAAAAGTGATTGTATCGCCAACCTTGGTGTCTGCAACATTTTTAATGCTTCCTGCCAAATATCCAACATCGCCAGCCTCAAGCACTTCAGTTTGCACCATGCTTGGCGTAAACACGCCAACTTCAGTTACATCAAAGGTTTTGCCCGAAGCCATCATCTTGATTTTGTCGCCTGCCTTAACACTGCCATCAAAAACTCTTATTAAACTTATTGCACCCTTAAAGTTGTCATAAAAACTGTCAAAAATTAAGGCTTTTAGGGGTTTGTTTTCTTCACCACTTGGGCAAGGCACATTTTGAACAACTGCCTTTAACACATCTTCAATATTTATGCCTTCTTTGGCAGAAATGCAAGGAATGTCATCAGCAGGAAGCCCAATCACATCTTCGATCTCTTTCTTAACTTCTTCAACCCTTGCACTTGGAAGGTCAATCTTGTTAATGACCGGCAAAATTTCAAGGTCGTTCTCAATGGCAAGATAGGCGTTTGCAAGTGTTTGTGCCTCAACGCCTTGGCTGGCATCAACAACCAAAATCGCTCCCTCACACGCACAAAGAGACCTTGAAACTTCATAAGTAAAGTCCACATGCCCTGGAGTGTCAATTAAATTAAGGGTGTAATCTTCACCCTCAAAGTTATATTTCATTTTGGTTGGCGTAAGTTTGATGGTTATCCCACGTTCGCGTTCAAGTTCCATGCTGTCTAAAAGTTGGTCTTGCATATCCCTTTTGGCAACACTGCCTGTTTTTTCAATAAGACGGTCTGCAAGTGTGCTTTTGCCATGGTCGATATGTGCAATAATACAAAAGTTTCTAATTTTTTCTTGGCGTGATTTCAATTTTATTTCCCTTTCTTAAATTTTTTATGGAAAAAATTATAACACACCGAAGTTAGTTTTGCAAGTAAATGCCCACAGGTTGCACGCTGAAGCATAACACTTGCCAAAAACACAAGTATATGCCAAAGACGCATTTGCCCATAGGAAAATAGAAGCACGACCAAAAACAAAACCACAAAAGAAATTATTACTGCAAAAAAATCTAATATATTTTGAAAAATTTTATTTTTTGTTAGAAGTTTTATAAAATCAAACAAAAACCCACAAGCAAAACCACTTGCTAAAAGAACAAAAAGTAGCGTGCCTTGCGAAAGCGTTTCGTATAAAATCATTTAAACATTCTTTTAATCAAGCCTTGTTTTTTTGCTTGATACTTAATAAGCGTTACAAGGCCATCAATAATAAGGATTTTGTTTTCAAGGTCAAGACGCTGAATTTCCATATTTTGCCCCAAAATACATAGTTTTTGCCCCGCAAGCATTACTATTAGTTCGGTTGGGCACACGCTGATGACCTTTTCAACTCCACTTAAAAAGAGGTTTGTTTGATTGGTTAAGGTTATTGTACTGTCCATAAAAAACTCCTTGTACTATTATATTTTTTTAAAAGTTAGATAGAACTTATTTTTTTACAACTCCACTACTCAAAACATTGCTTTCAAATGTGTGCGATATATTGGCTTCAAACTTCTTATCTAAAATTGCACTTTCAATAAGGTTGTCAAGGAGATTTTCAAAAGACAAATTTTTGAACAAAAAGTTTGCAAAACTTCCAGGGATTGAATTAATTTCGCTGACAAAAAGTTCTTCGGTATCGGTGTTATACAAAAAGTCAAACCTTACGACGCCCTTAAGTTCAAAAACGTTATAACTTTTTAAGGCAATGTTTTTTATTTGTTTAGTTATATATGGTGGCAGTTTTTCCATCTT
The DNA here is from genome assembly GCA_017408305.1 of Clostridia bacterium. Classification (GTDB taxonomy): domain Bacteria; phylum Bacillota; class Clostridia; order Christensenellales; family UBA1242; genus UBA5489. Next base: position 13,060 of record JAFQUU010000038.1, read on the forward strand.
GTGGTTATACGCCTTTATGTTTTGCAGATATTTTTTGTCGAAATCAAAAAACTCTTGCCATGTTGGTGGCTCTGATATGCTTGATAAAACCAAGTCCTTGTTTTTCTTGTAAACTGCAATATTGATTTCTCTTAAATGTAAAACTGCTTCTTCAACCAAAATTTTGTGGTCAAAACACTTTGCGATGTCTATGGCATCTTCAAGGCTCTTACGGTCTTTACATACGCTTATACCGATCGAACTTCCAAGGTTTGCTGGCTTTACAACCATTGGATACTCAATTTCTTTTTCAATGTCTTTTAAGATTTTTTGCTGGTTTTGTATGTAATCAGATTTTTTAAACCAAACATATTTTGTGGTTGGCAAATTGTTTACTTCAAAAATTTCCTTGGTTAAAACTTTATCTATACAAAGTGCACTTTGCTTTACGCCACTTGATGTGTAAGGCACCTTTGACAAATCCAAAAGCCCTTGAAGCCTGCCATCTTCGCCAAAATCCCCATGGCAAGCAATAACAGCACAGTCAACCTTACAAACCTTTTTGGTTTTAAACCTGCCTTCTTTATACAAAATGTTTTGGCTGGGCCTTAAAAAAACTTCAGGATAAAGACTTTCGTTGAAGTCAATAAATTCTTGTGGATGATTTAGTTTTTCCACTAACAGCCACTTATTTTCTTTTGT
>JAFQUU010000039.1 GCA_017408305.1 Clostridia bacterium
AAACAACCAGCAAATTGAACTTAGAAGGAAACTTTTTGAAGCAATCGCACTTGAACTTGCAAAACTAGAGTGCCCAGGCTCAAGTAAAAGAGACTTGTCCGTTTTGATTCACAAATATAAAGAAGCCTTTTTACAAAAGTATAGCAACTGGACACTTCAAGACCTTGGTGCAATCCTTAATTCAATAAAAACCACAAATTATACAAGGGCATCTCAGGTTGGCATTGTGTTTAATAAGCGACACATCGCTTACCTTGAAGGTCCTGAAGTGTTTGAAATTCAAAACCTAACGCTTCCTAAAAAAATCCACCACCACGAATTTAAATGCAAAGACTTTGCACTTGAAGAAATCATTTTTATGACAATCAGCAACACCGTTTCCCCAATTAAGCCAGAGTTTTTAAAACTTTATGTGCTTGTCAACACAAACACATCTGAAATCTACGCAGTTATGCCACCAAACCACAAGTTCCATAAGCCTAAAAGTGGTATTTACACCCTTCTTGACACTGCAACTTTTCCAAACAGCAATCGCTTTGTTTTAGGTGCAACAACGAAAATTTCAAGTTTTGGGCACCTACAAAATATGCAAGGCTCAAAAATTGTGCTTGACACAAAGCACAACTCAATTACAAAACTTGGTGTAAAGAAAATTCAAAACATGAGGACAAGCCAAGATGGGCAAATCACAGCGTTTTCAATCCTTCGCCCAACAAAAATCTTCACAAGGCAATATATTGACCTTGCAACTGGTAAATACATACAAGCCCCAATGCTTGCACTAACTGAGCCTACTGCACCATCATTAAGTGCTGCCGAAAAGGTTGAACTTCTTAGAAAAATCCCAAACAAAAGATTTCTTGACCCAGCAGTACTTGGCAACACCTTTAGAGGTTACGAAAAATTTGATGGCAAACCTGTGCCAGAAACACATTTTGTTGTGCAAAACTCTTTTGGCGAAACATTTTTAACCGGCAAGGCCGACCTTAAGGACCTCCCAATCATCAAAGCCCTAGATGGCAGACTGATTGTGCAAGTGGACTACCCACAAAGCATAATCACTGAAGAGGTTTACGGCACCCAAGGTCAACTTTTCAACAAGCAATATTTTGACTATAATGGCACACGCCTTAAAAAAGAGGTTCTTGAGGATACAACTTTTACAGTTGAACCACCTAAACAAAAAGGCATGTTTGAAGATGCCCCAACCCTTGAATTCTAACAAAAAAACAGCAAAAACTTTGCTGTTTTTTTGTTTAATCAAACTGTGAACAAATACCCCAAGACTACTTAAAAACAAAACAAGGCTAGGCTTAGGAAAAAAGGTTTTCGGCAGTCTGGCATAAAAAGGTAAGGTGCCTTGAAAAAAGGCCCCTATTTTATTATTTCCTTGTCCACTACAATCCTTCCGTTTTCAACGCCCTTTCGGCTTAAAACGCGGGTGTCATTGCCCATTTTTGCATTGTCTCCAACCGTTGCACCAGCCTCAACCACAGCAACATGAATTTGCACATTTTGTCCAATGCGTGTCCTAAGGTTTTTGTAATAACACTCCATCACAAGCCTTTGCCAAATGTCTTTCATTTTTAGGTTTTGAGGGGAAAAATCTTTTGGCGAAATGCCATGCCTCCACCAATATTTTTGATAGTAGTTCGGGCTGTGGCCAATAAGGTTGATGTTTCCTGCAATGGCAACATTGCCATTAAGGTTTCTTTGGCAAATGGTGGTTCCTGTTGCAATCTCTGTTTTAGGGCCGATCATTGCGTTGTCAATACGCACATTATGGTCTATCACACATTTATTGGCAATTTGTACACTGTCCCCAATATAGGTTTTGTCGCCAATAATGACATTTTTGCCAATCTGCACATTTGGGCCAAGAAGAGTGCCACTTCCAATCTTGGTTCCCTTTTGCACAAAACTTTGATGGGCTTCTGTACCCCTAAAACTGCCTTCAATCCAACTGTTTTTGCCAAGTTTAACAGTGCTTTTGCCGCGCCTAACCTCAACATATCCCCCACGCTCGACCGAGTCAACAAGCCTGCCACCAGCCCTAAAGGGCCTGATTGCAAAAAGGCGTGAAAAAACCTTGGTGGTTGTAAGTTCTACAAACACCCTTTTATCCCTAAACGGCAGTTTTAACGGAAATCTGCAAATCACAAACTTCTTTTCCACTGTGTCGCTGGTGTCCAGCACGCAATAACCATTCAGCCAAATGCTTTTTCCTTCGTGTTTCATATAATGCCTCTTATGGTTTTACGATAACACACTTTTTTGATTTTGTAAAGAAATTTGCCTAATTGTAGACATCAGAAGTTTCGTTAAAATACTCCCTGTCAAAAAATTCGTTCAAGGTGATTCCTGCCCCAGCACAAAGTTTTTTGATTGTTGACACCTTTGGGCAATGGCTTTTGCCATACATAAAGTCAAACACCGTTGATGGTGTAAGGTTGCTGTCAAGGCAAAGTGCTGTAAGTGTTATGTCCTTTTCATGCACAATTTCAAGTATGCGTCTTTTGATTGACACTTCAAATTCTTTTTTCATTTGTTTTACGACTCTCCGTAGTGAATTTTATGCCAACCCCTATTTTTTCTCTTACGAACTTTCGTAAGATTTTACGCATATATACGCCCTAAACTTTAGGTATATAAAACAGCAAAAAACTTAAATGTTTAGGAGGGTTTAAAACAATATGAAAAATAGAAAATCAAGAGTCCTAAAAGCCATGGGTTTTTCTTCACTTGCACTTGTTATGGGGGCAATCGGCACCCTTGCATTTGCCCCACTAAATCTCGCCCAAATTTCTTCTGCCAGCGAGGCCGAAATGACAACCGAGCAAGGCCTCATCACCCCCAAAGCCGACGACCCTGTTATTTATACAACGGAAAGCGGGCTTGAAATAAAATACGGCAACTCTGCACCCAGCACCTATAATCAATCATTATCTTCGGGTAACTTAAAAGGTTTTCCATATTTTACAACTACAGCAAATTCTACTACCTACACATGGGTAATAATTGGGCGAAATAGCAATGTATATGCCTTTAACTACAGTAACATGGCTTCTTTTCTTTTTTCTACTTGGAAAACAAATAGTACTCAAACTTACCAACTAGGTGCTAATGGTACTTATTTTTTTAAAAATATTTATGAAAGTACAACTCCAGCCGGCAGTGCTATAAATAATGTAGTACCATCAAAATCGTATGTTATGGATGGAAGTCCTCTTGTCCATAATGCTGAAATCCCAAGTGGCTGTGTGTTATGTTTACTAAATAGTATTGCAGAAACCTCAAGTTTTGCTTCTTCTAGATCTGATTCCACAAATTATTATTCGAATGCGTCCAATAAAATTCGCAGTAAATGTGAAGGATTTTATTCTAATGACACCTTCGGTTTTGGAACACTTTTATCATCTTTACAGAATATAACAGTTTCCCAAGGAAATGTTTATGCTCCTTCAACCTGGTCATGGTCACAAACTTCTGTCAGCAATCAAAAATTTTTCCCTCTTAATGCCGATTATTCCTATCCAGGCACAAGCAATTTTAAATATACATCATACCTAACATCTGCACAATTCGCCTTAGGAACAACTTTTTGGACACGAGGTCATTCTGGAGGTGGTTCACCAATGCATATTGATGAATCTGGAGTTGAAACAGGAGCAGACCAGAACTCTACTTCAAGTTGGACCACAGCTCGAGGGATAAGACCTGCGTGTGTGATTAAACTTGTATAAAAACAGCCGAAATGGCTGTTTTTTTATTTTTGCCCGTAAATCTTGACTTTTGCCCGTAAAAAGATATAATTTACGGGCAAAGGATCAAAAAATGAGGGAATGAACCCTCATTTTGCAGGGATACACCCCCTATACACAATCCTTTTTGAAAAAATCTTTTCCAAAAACTCATCGGCCTTTGTGGCTTTCCAATAAATCTTGCGTGGAGAGTTTGTCAAAAGAAATTCCACCAAATCTTGCCTAGAAAAGTTTTGGGGGCTGTTTTTTAGGTTGCCGTCCCTATCAAGAAGCGAAATATTGTCATCAATCCTGACAAAAATTTCATCAGTCTCAAAATCGATATTGTCAATCAAAAACTTTAGTAGTTCAACAAAACTTTCTTCGCCCAAAAGATATGATGCGTTTTCGTTGGCAATGCTTGCAAGTTCTGTCCACTTCTCTTGCAGTGCCCGTAAGCGAAAATGGAAAAAACTTTCAAGTTCAATAGATTTGTCTAAAACCAAAAACTTTGCCACTAAAAACCTGTCGGTTTCTCTATCAAAAAAAATTAAGGCCTTTTTAAAGGCAAAAAGTTCCAGTCCCTCTTTTTGTGGAAGGCTTAGGTGCTTTTCCAAAAACTTTTGCTTAAAAAATGTGCAAATTGCGTTTGAAAGCGTAAGATTTATGTGGTATTCAAGGCGTGGACGCTCCATGGTGCTACACGCCACCAAAATGCTTATTTTGCCAGCAGTTTCGTAAGATGTAATCACGCCCTTAAGTTCTTCCACTACCCCAGACAATGACCGGTATATATATTTTGCAAGTTCAGCATTTTCACTGCCTAGATTTATGGAAAATTCCCACATAGCAATAACTCCTACAATATTTTATGCAAGCAAATTAAAAATACTCATATTTTTGACTTTTAATATTTGACTTTTTCTTTTTATATTTGTAATAATATGTAAGAGGAAAAATAATGAAAAAATCTGTTGTTGCCCTTGGGCTGTGCTTTGCACTTGGGTTTGGTGCGTTTGGGCTTTCTGCCTGCACGCCTATTATAAATTTTCATACCATCAGTGCCACATCTTCAAACCAAATTCAAGGTGGCACGGTTGAAGGCTATGGCCAATACAAAACAAATTCAACCGTAACACTTAAGGCAACCCCTAAAACCGAAGGGGGATTTTTGGCGTGGATAAAAAATGAAGAGGTTGTGTCTTACGAACCTGTATTTTCGTTTACTGCAGACACAGACACCGAAGGCAGTTATATTGCACTTTTTGCAACTGATGAATTTGAGTTTGCACGCCTTCAAAATGTTGAATATCAACTCAATTCCCTAACCGTGCCAAACAGTAGCGTTATGCTTCTTGACTGGGACCTTGAATACAATACCATGTCTTCACTTTATCACGACCTTGCACATATGGAAGATGAACCACTTTCAAACAACGATAACAACTTTTTTGATGGAATAGACCACGAAGACAAGGTGCTTTTCTCTTCAAAGAAATACTTTTTTCAGCTAACACTTTCTCTTCAGTACACAAACCTTGAAACAGACGACATAACAACAGAGCCAATTTCAACCAAGTTTTTTGTTGATTTTGCAGACATTTTTGATTCAAGCGTTGAAGTAGAAAACGGCGTTACAACCTTTACTTGTGATGAATACACCTTGCACCTAACCCCAATGACAACTGATTATGGCAAGGAATATACATTTGTTGTTTCAGTAAATGACTTTAAAAAATCTCCTTCTTGGGATAATACCGACACAAACAACAATAACCAACTTTTGACAATGACTTTTGTGTATAAAAAACCACTTCTTTAACATTTTTAAAAATTTTTGTTCAAAATTGTTGACACTAAAATCAGTTTGTGGTATATAATATTTATGATTCCGGTTTGGGAAATCTTCCCAAACAATTTGGTACCATGGCCAAGTGGTAAGGCAAGGGTCTGCAAAACCCTCACGCCCCGGTTCGAATCCGGGTGGTACCTCCAATCTGCAAGTGTGGCGGAATCGGCAGACGCACAGGACTTAAAATCCTGAGAGGGCAACCTCGTGGGGGTTCAAGTCCCCCCACTTGCACCAGTGCAAAAAACGGGTCATATGGCTCGTTTTTTTGTCGGCCGGCCGACTGGCATTAAGCAAGAAGCCTTGCACTTTCCAAAGCCGGCGGGGCTTCCCGCTCGGGCCAAACGAAACCTCCAAGCATAAACTTGGAGATTTGCCCGAACTTTTATCGTTGTTTTTATACAACGGGTCTTTGAGCTCGTTTTTTCTTTGCCTTTCATCTGTTTCCTTCTATAAAGAATTTTTAATAAGAATAAGAAAGAAAAAAGAAAAATAATATCTTTATCGACAATTTTTTTGCATTTTGGGTATTTGGTTGACAAAAAAGGAATATTTACTTATAGTGAAACAAAGCGAGGTAAAAATGAAAGTAGAAAACATAAAAGTAAATGACTTATTTGAAAGCATCGTTGCTAGCAAATACCCTATGGCTGTTGACACTAAAAAATGTACAACAGAAATCACAAAAACAGTTGAAGCGCTTGCACAAAGTGCCAAAGGCGAAGGCCATGACCAATTTTTAACAGGAATTAGAATTTCTTTTGACCTTACATGTTCAAACAAAATGTGGGTTGAAATTGAAAGATATAGATTTGTTGAATTTGTTTCAAGCCAAAGCACTATGCACCGCATTGCAAGGTTTGATATAAAATCTCAGTGCAATAAATATGTTGACCCAGTTATTGTTAAACGTGTTGAAGAACTTAAAGAAGAATATCTTGCTGTTGAAAAAAATGAAAAATCAACACCACAAGAAAAAGCTGAAGCATATTTAAAACTTCTTTACAACGTGCCAAGTGGGTTTGAACTTACTGCACGCCTAACCACAAACTATCGTGCCCTTAAAACTGTATATGCACAACGCAAAAACCACCGTTTGCCAGAATGGCGCGCGTTTTGCAGGCTGATTGAAGAATTGCCTTACGCAAGGCAACTTATTGTCCCAAAAGATAAACAAAAAGAAATGGGGGCAGAAAAATAAAATGATACTCTATGGAAAACCTGTTGCTGATGCACTTTTAGATAATGCCGCAAGTAAAATTGATAATCTTGCAGGAAAAACACCAAAGCTTGTAATCATAACCAATCCTAATGACCCTGCAAGCCAAGTTTATGCCAAAAACAAAATCAAGGCTTGTGTTTTGTGCGGAATTAATGTTGAAACAATTGCAATGCCAGAAAACTCAACCACCCAACAGTACTTAAACCTTCTGGCGAAGCTTAACCAAGATAAAAAAGTAACTGGCATTATTGTTCAATTGCCAATTCATAAAACAGCTGATGAAAAAATAGTTTCATCAGCCATAAACAAAGAAAAAGATGTCGATGGATTTTTGAAAGACTCTTATTTTCCACCTTGCACCCCTGCAGGAATTATTCATATGCTTGATTTTTACAAGGGCAAGGGCTTCCTTGCAGGTAAAAACGCTGTTGTGATTGGCAGAAGCGAAATTGTTGGACGTCCAATGGCTAAGCTTTTGTTAGATCGAGATGCAACGGTGACAATCTGTCACTCTAAAACAGAAAACCTTAAAGATTTTACAAAACACGCTGATGTCATTATTTCGGCTGTCGGCAAACCAAACTTCTTAACAAGTGATATGGTTAAGCCAAATGCCTGCGTGATTGACGTTGGCATAAACAGAGTTAACGGCAAGCTGGTTGGAGACTGCGATTTTGAAAACCTAAAAGATTTATGCGACATCACACCTGTTCCTGGTGGCGTTGGCCCAATGACAGTCGCAACACTAGTACATAGACTACCAATTCTTTATCAAAAACAACTTCAAAAAGAAGCTGAACATGAAAAATAAAAAACCACCGCTATGGTGGTTTTTATTATTCTTTGGTTCTTGCAAGGGTTGTATTATCACATTTACGAGATTTAAGTTCTTGCACTGGGTGGGCTGACTCTTGGAAACGATAATCCTCACCAAAAGTGTCAATAGCTTTTTCAATAACCATATGGCTTGGCACAGTTTCTTCATCATCACCAATAAAGACTTCTTGGAACTTAAAGAACACATCATCATCTTTAAGGCAATCAACTTCTTTATAATCTTTATTTTTGCTTGTAAGTGTTACCGTGCGTTCAAGCACTTCCCTAATATATTCTTTATGACTGCCGATTTTTAACAGTTCTGGGAACTCACCATCATCAATAACATCTTGATAACTCTTCTTCTCAAACTTTTCCAAAAGTTCAATGGCTGTTTTAAGGTGTGCACATTCCATCTCAAAATGTTCAAGCCACATTGCCTTAATTTCTGGATGAGTTTCATCTTCATAGGCACTGTAATACAAATAGCATTCTGCATATTCATGCATAACCCACTGTTCAAGCCAAGTCATATTTGGGTCTTTAAGGCTTTCATATTGCGTTACATGTTCTTCTTCAACAAGGGCAATTTCGCTGTAAAGTTTTCTGCCAAGGTCATTTTTATACCACTGGGCTATGTTCATATAATAGTTCATGGTTTGCTGTTCAGCGGCTGTGATTGTGCAAGCAACAAGTTTGGAATAAAGTTTTGCTTTTTTTGCGTTCATATTTGGTTTTAGGTTTTGAACTGGGCAACGATGCTCTGCAATGGTTGGGCGACCAGGCATAATTTCTGTATAGCCACCAACCAAACCTTCTGCCTCAATTTTTTTGTCCATAAGAAGAAGATTTGAAAATCTGTAAAGATGGTCAAAGTCTTCAAGAAGCGCAAAATTTAGAGCTTCCCTATTTGTCTTGTCAGTTTCGTTTATGGCAAGCGATGCAGTAAGGTCTACGGCCAGTTGCTCATAAGCAATTGTGGTTTCCAAAATGCTTTCGTCAATTGGTTTTAGACATGAAATGCGTTTTTGCTGTTGTTGCTCTTGGGCACGGACAATTGCAAGTTTTTCTAGAATTTCTGGTTCATCGCAATGCCTTGCAAACTGATGCATAAACCAAACAGACTCAAACTCTGTTCCGTTCATAAGAATAACTCTTGTTTTTGTATACGGGTCTGTTGTGGTTTTGTCGTACGCTTTTGGATAAAGATTTTTAAGTGCAAAAAAATACTTTTTTAAATCTTTTGTTTCTCTGTTTATTGGATTCATAATTCACCTCTATTTTATTTTTAACAATATTAAAAAAATTTAATCAAAAATATTTTTTTAAATTAAATAATTAAAAAAAATAATTAAATT
>JAFQUU010000040.1 GCA_017408305.1 Clostridia bacterium
GTGGTTATAAACAGCAACAGAAAGCACCCTCTTAGCATCATCTTGACCAACAATATATTCATCAAGTCTGTCTTTTATTTCTTTTGGGGTTGGCAATGCAATTTCTGCATCAATTGTGTCAACCTTATACTCTTGCATAATGTCTTTACAAATTTCTATACACTCGTTGCAAATATAGCACCCACCATCAGGGCTGGCAATCAATCTTTTCACAAGATGTTGTGGTTTTCCACAAAAAGAGCATGCCAAATTTTCTTGTTTCATAAAATTTCCTTTTATTTCTTTTCTTTGTCGCGATTTATGAAGATTTTGTCAATCAGCCCAAATTTTTTGGCTGCATCTGCATCAAGCCAATTGTCTCTTTCCATTGCCTCTTTCACATCTTCATAAGTTTGCCCACATTGTTTTGCGATTATGCTTGTAAGTTTCTTTTTCTGCCTTGCAACATGGCTTACGGTGATTTCAAGGTCAGTAACTTGCCCACCTGTTTGAGGAAGCCAAGGTTGATGAATCATAATTTCAGAGTTTGGCAATGCAAAACGCTTGCCTTTTGCACCACAGCACAAAAGAAGCGAAGCCGCACTTGCCGCAAGCCCAATACAAATTGTTGAAACATCACACTTAATATAGTTCATAGTGTCAAGGATTGCAAAAGCAGAAGCAACTTCCCCACCTGGAGAGTTAATGTAAAGATAAATGTCCTTATCAGCCGCCTTGCCTTCCAAGAAAATCATTTGTGCAATCACAGTGTTGGCACTTGCTTGATTGATTTCTCCTGTCAAAAAAATGATACGGTCTTCAAGAAGTCTTGAGTATATATCATAGGCTCTTTCGCCCTGTGTGGTTTTGTCAATAACTGTTGGTATAAGCATTTTTAATCTCCTTTTTTAGAAAACAAAATGCACTTATCCTGTGCACTTTGAATTTTTATATAAGATTGTTGTTTTTAAACAAGAAATCAAATAATTTTGTAATTATTATATCATTTGCGATATAACTTAATTCATATTCGCCTACAAGTTTTTTGTATTCTTCAAGCGATTTTTGATATTTTGTTGCAATTTCTTGAAGTTTTGCATCAATTTCTGCTTGTGTTACGGTGATTTTTTCCTTCTTAATGATTTCGCCAATAACAAGTTGCGTTTTTACTGCATTTTCTGCACTTGGGCGATTTACATTACGAAGTTCTTCCATGCTTGACCTTGTAAGTTCAAGGTAAGACTCAAGTGTTGCACCTTGGTAGGCAATGCGTTGTCTAAAGTCTTCAACTTGTTTGTCGATTTGGCTTTCAACCATACTTGCAGGGATTTCCACTTCAGCATTTTTTACAATTTCTTCAATAATAGCATTTTCATCTTTTTGTTTGTTTTGGTTTTTCACGCTTTCTGCAAGGTGTTTTTTGATGTCTGCCTTAAATTCTTCAAAAGTGTTAAATTCACTTACATTTGAAGCAAATTCATCATTAAGTTCTGGAAGTTGTTTTTCTTCAACCTTGTTAAGGGTTACATCAAATTCTGCATCTTTGCCTTTAAGTTCTGCACTGAAATATTCTTCAGGGAACTTTACCTGAATTGTGCGTTTTTCGCCAATGTTTTGGCCAACAATTTGGTCTTCAAAACCTGGGATAAATGTGTTAGAGCCAAGTTCAAGGCGATAGTCTTCTGCCTTCCCCCCCTCAAACTCTTTGCCACCTGCACGACCAACAAAGTCAATCACAACAAAGTCGCCATTTTGGGCAGGACGCTCAACATCAACAAACCTTGCTTGACGGTTTTGAATTTGTGCAATTTCGTCGTTAACTGCCTTTGCAGTTACTTTTGCTTTTGCCTTTTTAATTTCAAGACCTGTGTAGGCACCAAGTTTCACTTCTGGCATAACAGGGATTAAAATCCTAAGTTTTACGCCTTCTTCGTTTACGCTTTCAACTTCCACTTCTGGTTTGCCAACTGGTTGAACATCTTTGTTTTCTGTCAAAATTGATTGATAGTTGTGGTTGATAAGCCCCATAAGGCCATCTTCCATAAAAACATCTTTGCCATAGTTTTGTTCAATCACTTTGCGTGGCACTTTGCCCTTGCGAAAGCCTTGAACGCTGTACTTGCCTTTTGTTTCTTCGTAAGCCTTGTTTACAAAAGTTTCAAATTCTTGATTAGAAGCAGTTACTTCATAGATAAGTGTGTTTTTTTCTTTTTTTAGTAGTTTATACATTTTTTTTCCTTTTAATTTTTAGAGTGTTAAATAATAAGCAGAACGACAATTGCAATCACTGCAATTACATAAACGATTGTCAAAACTGCATTTCTTTTTGAATATACAAAGTAAAAAGCATAAATTGCTGTTACAAGATATGCAATGCACTGTGCCACAAGTGAAAGCGCTGAAGAAAGTTCGTTATTAGAACTGAAAATCACACCAAACAAAAGTGCACAGGCAACAGCAATCACGCCAACAAACGCAACCATGTTCAAAAAGTTTCTGAAATTTGAACCACCATTTGCCATATTTTTTCATCTCCTTTTTTAATGCTTATGATTATATAACAAATCTTGTGAAATGTAAACCTTTTTTTGAAAAAAAGTTTGGAAAAACAAACGCCATGTGATATACTTTTTATTTGCAGGAGAGAAAAATATGGGGATTTTTGACAAATTTATGAGAGCACTTGGTTTTGCAAGTGATGAAGAACTTGAAGAAATGGACCATAAAGAAAAACCAAAGAAAAAACCAAAAAAACAAGCCACTCTTCAAAACGAATATGTTTTAAAAGAAGATTCAAACCCAAACATAGTAGAGTTTGCACCATCAAGCCAAAAAGAAGTTGTTCAAATTGTTGAACTTATGAAACAAGGTGCAAGCGTAAGAATCAGTTTTAAAAACCTAGAAGACGATGCACTTCATCGTGCAGTAGACTTTTTACAAGGTGCTTGCCAAGTTCTTGAAATCGAGCCCAAGTTTTTGAAAAACGAAGTAGTAGAACTTATTCAATAAGGATATTTATGAAAAAAAACATTATTTTTTATGTAATTATTGGGGCAATTACTATTTTGGGAGTTGCACTTGACATGATTACAAAGCACATCACCATGGGGGTAAACACCCCTATAATTGAAGGCGTTGTTTCAGCAATATTCACTTGGAACACAGGTGCTGGCTGGAGCATACTTTCAGACCAAACTCTTCTCCTTACAATCTTTAGTGCAATTCTTGTGGTTGCCTTGATTCTTCTTATAATCTTCTATCGCCCTCAAAGCAGTCTTTTTTCAGTTGGCACAGGCCTTGTGCTTGCAGGTGCAATTGGCAATTTAATTGACAGGATTATTTTTGGTGCAGTGAGAGACTTTATTCATCTTGATTTTATCTCTTTTCCAATCTTTAATGTTGCAGATATTCTCTTAACTTTTGGTGCAATTATCATGGGCATTTGGCTTGTGTTTTTTTGGGGTAAAAAAGGAAAAAAAGAAAATGGAAAATAAACAAGTTTTTTTGACACAAGATTCCGACAAAAACAAACGCCTTGATGCTTTTTTACAAGAAAAATTTGAGAATGAAAGCAGAAGCAAACTTGCAGGACTTATAAAACAAAATTTGGTGCTTATTGATGGCAAAACCCCACAAAAATCTGGTCAAAAATTAAAGGTTGGGCAAAGCGTTGAAATCACAATCCCAACACCCACTCCTCTAGAGGCAAAACCCGAAAATTTGCCACTTGAAATAGTTTATGAAGATGAATATTTGGCAGTTATTAACAAGCCACAAGGCATGGTGGTGCATGCAGGGGCAGGCAACAAAGAAAAAACGCTTGTCAACGCACTGCTTTATCACATAAAAAACCTAAGTGGCATAAATGGGGTTTTACGCCCTGGCATTGTGCATCGTCTTGACAAAAACACAGCAGGGCTTTTGGTGGTTGCCAAAAATGATTTTGCCCACAAAATATTGGCAAAACAAATTGAAGAAAAAACTTGCAAAAGGCAGTATCTTGCCCTTTTGGAAGGAAAAGTGAAAGAAGACTTTGGCACCATTGAAACACATATTTCTCGGCACAAAAAGAACAGAAAAATTATGTCTGTTTGTCCTGAAACAGAAGGCAAAAAAGCAATCACAGAATTTAAAGTTTTGGAAAGATTTTCTGCTTACACCTTAGTGCAGTTTAACCTCAAAACCGGACGCACTCATCAAATACGCGTGCACTCTAAAGATGTCCTAAATTGCCCAATTGCAAACGATGCAGAATATGGTGGCCACACGCCAAAACTTCTTCATAAATCAGACCCCAAAAGTTTGGGGCAATACCTCTTTGCAGAAAGGCTTGAATTTGTTCACCCAAAAACAAATGTTCTTATGAGTTTTCATGCCCCTTTACCACTATA
>JAFQUU010000041.1 GCA_017408305.1 Clostridia bacterium
GTTCTTGCACCCAAAACTTTGCCACCTCTCAAAATGTCATTATTCGGCAAAATTATTTTTCTTGCTTATTTGTTTTTCGTTTAAATTTACTGAGGAAATAATTTTTTCTTAGTTTTCTAAAGTGCCTGTAAAGATTTTTGTATTTCTTATCAATTTTTTCTTTTTCTGAAAGATAAAACTTGCTTATCTTTTCAATTGGCTCTTTTTTCTCATGCATGGTTTTGATTTTTTTGTTTAACTCGGCCATTTCTTCATATTGCTTATCAAAAATGCCTTTTCTGAGATAGTACTTTCGGATGTTTGTTGGTATGGCTCCAGGCTTCCATAACAGTGCAATATAATCAACTTTTTCATCGGGTTCGGCATGAGCAAGCACCTTTAGTTTTTCTTTCTTTGAGAAACCATAGCCAATTTTGTTTTTGACACAAAGTGGGTCAGTAAGTTTTCTTTTGCCCTCTATCACTTCACATTCAAGTAGTGCCAAATGCACATCTCTGCCACTTTCAATAATAATTATTAGTGCAACCAAAAGAAGAGGAACCAAAATAGATAGAATTATTCCCCAAGAAGATGATAGCGTTGTTAAAACAGATGACATAAAACCTGCAAAGCCAGAACTATCATATGCCCCAACAACCATGTTTTCTGAAATATACCAAACATCTTTTGCAGAGTTTGAAGTGCCATAAGTTGAAAACCAGCGTGTGCCGTTTTCATCTTCATAAACACTGTCTATATGATGAAAAACAATAATTGCACCAGATTTTGCTGCTGTTTGCATTTCTGTGTTTTGAATGCCAAACATTTGCTGTATTGAAGCGTGGTATTGCAAAGGTGCAATTTGATTTGAGTCAACTTTTATGCAGGTGTTGATATCAAAACTGTTATAACTTGGTGCATACAAATAAAATGCAATTATATCCCCTTCAACTCGCTGATTGTTTTCGTTATAGGTAACGCCTTTTAGGGTGTGTGTGTTTACGGAGTGCACAATAACATTTTCGCCAATTTCAAAGCCACTTTTTTCCATGCTTCCAGATACAATTTTCATGGTGCTGTAGCCAGCAAAGGTTGGCACTATGTTTTGAATGCGACAGTTGATGTTTGAAAAACAAAAAGTTGCACCAAAAATTACACAAATCACGCAAAACACATCCAAAATAATGGATATGGTTTTTTGTAGTGGTGATTTAGGTTTGGAAATCTTTTTTTCGTTGATGTTGCGTTTTTTGTTTAGTTGTTTGTTTAGTTTTGCCGATGTTTGTGCAATACGCCTTTCAACACTTTTGTCTTCTTTAGTAATAACATTTACTACTGGCTTCATTTTTTCTCCTTAAAACTGGGTAACGGTTAACAGCAAGTCCCCTGCCAAATAACTGCTTAGGGCTGGGTTGTCCACCTTAATTTGCACGGTTAAGGTTTGTGTTTGGTCTTTTATAAGATTAACAAAAACTGCTTCTGAAAACGGATATGTTTGATTATCAAAAACATATGTAAGTGCCATGTTTTGCTTTTCAAGGTTTGCAAACTCCACAGAAACTTGTGCGTTTTGATGTGGTTTGAATGTGTAAGTGTACTCCAAATATGAAGTTGGGGTTATATTAGAGTTTATGGGCACTGTGCTTGTGTTGACAGACTCAAATTCTTGAAAGCCGAAAATGTATGTTAAAAGGTTTGTTTTAGTGTTCTCTGTAACTTGATTACAGTCCACATTGATTGACAAAAGCATTTCAGCCTGTGTTTTGGTTTTTGAAAGAATATTGATTGTAAGAGCACTGCAAACAATTGTAACCACTGCCATCAAAAACATAAAACTGTTGCCAAGAATTTTTAGGTGTCGTTTTTTGTTTAACTCTTTTATTTCGTCCACATAAACTCCTTATGTAATCACGACTTTTTGTCGTGGAATTGATAATAAAAAAGACAAATTTATCTGCTCACTAAATATGCCTTTTAAATTTGTTTTAAGCTTTTGCAAGTGTCCAAGAGTATTGGCCATTTTCAAAACCAGCATCTTTTGCAAGGTCTGAAATTGTGTAAGTGATAGAGTATGTTGCTGTGCCTGCAACGCCAGCTGTTGCTGCAGGAACTGTTACAACAAGGCCTGTTGGTGTGCTTTCGCGTTCAAGGTTGTTTGCAGTAACAGTTTCAACAAGGGTTGCTGTAGAGTCATGGTCACCAGTGTTGGTGAATGAGTATGTGAATGTAACAGTTTTGTTTGTTTTTGAAAGTTCAATATCTGCAAGTGGTGCAAGTGTTCCAAGGCTTGCAGAGTTGTCTGTATCAGCAGTGAATGTGATGATAGTATTAGAGTTGTCTTGTGCAGGTGCTTGGCCATCTGTTGTCATTTTAACAACTTCTCCTTCTGCACCAACTTTGTAGGTTGCAGAAACGCTTCCTGCAATTTCTGAAGCGATGTAACTTACTGTTACATTTGATTTAAACGATTGAGTGCCTGCGGCAAATGCAAAAACGCAAGCAATGATTGCACCAAGGCAAACAACGCCAAGTGTGCTGAAAGCAACGACAAGTTTACTTTTTGAGGTCATCTTTTGTTCTCCTTTAATAAATATTTTTTTGAGTTTTTTGAAAAAAAGAAAAGTATTTTTCCTTACCCTTAGCAGCGTTTTTTGAGCAGTTTTTACGCTGTTTTCCTCATCCCTCCGGGGTTTTGTTTAAAACCCTCAAAACCTTTGATTAAGTGTGTTTTTTAAGCCACAATAACATATCGAATTTTTGCAAAAATTTTTTTAAGTTGCCTTACGGCAACAATTGGGCAATGCATGTTTGTGGGCTTTTGATGGCGGGGTCGCCATCGCCCACAAAATGCTTGCCTATTGGGGAAAGGTTTTTCCCCAAACCCCTTTCAGGAAGTAAGGGAAAGGCGAAACCCGACACGCGTATGGGTATTAGCTACACCGTTACTCACAGAGAAATAGAAAGCGCCGGCAGTAGTAGTACTACCAGTATAACCACCAGAAAGCACCCCGAAGATGTAGTCGGTTGAGTTGCTTACGTAATAATAATCACTTAAGCCCGTTGAAGAACTTGCTGTTGAAGAATTGCTTGTTTGCAAGCCAACAAGCATTGCAAGTGGATTTTTTTCAAGATTTAATGATGTGCCCATATAGCGATAGTAATTACTTGAAGTTGGCAAGTTGTAAGACATTTTTATGTAGTTTGCATCTTCAAAAAGTGGGGTTTTGAAAGTTTCAAAATCTGCACTTGAAGAAGATGTGATATAGTTGCCAGCATTGTGAGTTGCACCCGTTGATGGGTTTTGAACTGTGGCCGAATAATCATAATCATCAAAATTTACATATGCCCAAACATTTGTGCCATCACTTGCCACTGCACTGCCAAACACCCATTTCCAAACATTGCCCCAAGGGTTGCATTGGCCAAGACAGAAAACTGATGTGTATTTATCGCTACCAACATAGCCATCAAGAAGAATGCGTTTTGTGCCAGTGTTGTATGTCAAAAATTGATGTGCATAAAGGCCTGTTTTGTCTTGATTATGGCGATAAAGATTGTTATAGCCATAATTCATACCAGCGTTGTCAAAACCTGTTTCTGAAAGCACATTTTCGCCCCTTGAATTTGCTGAATATGTGGCTGTGCCTTTAGAAGAGGAATTATAGACACCAATACTTCCACTGCCCTTTTGAGACTCATATCTTGAATAATTATCCACGCCACCAGTTGTGATGCTTGTGCCATCAATGTTTTGAACTGTTACCCCCGATGCATTGTATAAACTGAATGTGTAGGTGTTGCCATAACCCACTTTGGCTTGAGAGTTGTTGTCTGCGTATTTAATAAGATATAAGATGTTATAAACATATCTTGTATAACCCTCACCCTGTGCAGTTGAAGCAAAGTTATATGCAGTTTTAAGGGTTGGGTTGGCTGTGTGATAGGCCTTCCATGCCTTTGTAAGATTACTTGACCAAGAAAGCATATTTGCCTGATTGGTTGTTGAAGTTGTGCCAGAAGTATAGCCATAGTTGTTTTGCTGATAGTTTACACTGCCAGATGTTAATGGGCATAAATCATAAACATAACTTCTTGGCACTGTGCCATAAGCATTTGAACTGCCTGTATAGGAAATTACATCATTGTTTGCATCAACAACCGGAGAAAAAAGTGTGCTTTCGAATGTTGCAACATAATGCTGTGGCACTTCCACACTGCCAACAAATGCTTTGTCTGAAATTGATTGCCATTGTTTGTCGCCCACAACCCATCTTCTTACATGAAGTGATGGATAATATGTGTAAACATCAACCGTAAATGTTTCGGCATTTGCAAGTGTTCTGCCACTTGCCAAAACAGTGCCTTGTGGCAGGGTTATTTCTCTGCCAAACCATTCAAAATTGTAGTTTAAATCGCTTAATTTGCCGATTATTTCGCCAGTGTTTATGTCAACATTTACAAGGTCTATATCTTTATAATAAGGGGCTGAAGTGCTGTAAGGGTCAACCTCTGCTTGCCCTTGTGCAAATGTTACATTTGCATTGCCATTAGGGTCTGCATCAACCAAGGCATTTTCAAGAGTTTGCAAAGAGTTTGTTTCAACCTTTGTTGGCATTGCATTTAGTGTTGCGTTATAGCCAAATTTTGTCCACTCTGTTGTGGTTTGATTTTGGGTTTGAAAAACACTTAAGATGTCGTTTGATGTATACTGCACATCAGCCATAAAGGCAATTACAACTTGATAACTGCTTGTGTCTGAAGCACTTCCACCAAGACTTTTTAAAGAAATTTTTAAGTTAAGGCAATATGTGTCGTTATTGTCTATTGAACTGTTTGTTGAAAACTCAGAAACTTTGCCATTTGCAATTTGGGTGTTTATTGCAGAAACAAAATTTGTTGCAGTTTTGCCTGATTTTGTGGCAAGAGGGTCTGTATGGCCACTTGAAACATCAAAAAACATTGCAGAAGTTTCGTATTGCAAATTGTTTGAGTTTACAGATGTTATTTCAACATTTGGGATAATATATCTGTCGCCTGTGTTTTTAATAAAAACAAAAAGTTCAATATAGTGGCTTGTTGAAGTAAATGTTACGTCTGGCAAAGTTGCCGAAATATTGCCGTAACTGGTTGCATCACCACTTTCTGAATAAACATAATCAGAAACCGTGCCACTGCCAGAAAGTTCAAGATATTCAGGATTTGTGGAGGAAGAATTATTTACCTGATATGTGCCCCAAACTTTAGCACCAATTTCTGTGGCATAGTAGTTGATATTTCCATTCATTTTAACAGAAAGCATAAACGCAGCAAAAGATTCTGCTGTGCAAAGGCCAGCAACAATAAAGCAAATTAAACAACAAATAAAAATCTTAAATTTCTTCAAAACTTGCCCCTTAATTTTTCACCTATTATAACAATAGATGAAACTTATCAATTAAAAATTTAGCAAAACTCCCTCAAAAAGTCAAACAAAAAAACATAAATAAATAAAATGTTGCAAAAAAATTTGTTTTTTGCACTAATTTTTTCACGCCTTCTTTCAAAAAGAAGGTTTTTTTTCATCTATTGTTATAATAGACGAAAGATTTTTTTATAAATTTACATTATTTTTTATACATTCTGTTAAGAATGTCTTTTTTATAATCAAACATAGAATGTGCATATCTTGTCATGGTAATCATAGGGTTTTTATGGCCCATGATGTCTGCGATGCTTTTGATGTCCATGCCTGCTTGCAAAGCGTTTGTTGCAAAAGTGTGGCGAAGCGAATGAAAGCCTTTTATGTTTTTTATGCCTGCCTTTTTTTGCAAACTTGCAAAAGCATATTGATATGTGCGTGGAATAACTGGTTTTCCTTGCTTATCACACACGACAAACTCGCTTTTTGTATGTTTTTTTATTGCCTTAAGTTCCTTAATCAAAACTTTGGGCAAAGGGATTGTGCGAATTGAAGACTGTGTTTTGGGGCTTGTAAACACAAACCTTGATTTTTACACATAAACCGAACGCCTGACAAAAACCCAGCCCTCATCAAAGTTTATATCTTCCCACCGTAGTGCCAAAACTTCGCCAAGCCTAAGCCCAAGCATTAAAGAAATTTTTATGCCTATATTTTTTTGGCTACATTCGTTTTCAAGTTGTTTTTCAATTAGGCCCTGCTCTTTTACAGAAAAGGATTGTATGTTTTTTTCGTTTTGCCCGGGGCAAGCAATTTTTTCTGAAAACACATCAACCTTGGCAAGTTTCAAAATGCCTTTTACAATTCTTAGAACAAGTTTTAAAGAATTTGTTGCCAATCTTTGCTTGCAAACATCTTCTATATACCCAGAAAACACCTTTTCAGTAACTTCAAGAAGTTTAACATCCCTCCAAAAAGGATAAACAAATTTTTCAAGCATTAGTTCATACAAATCATAAGTACGTGCTTTAACAAAACCTTTTTTTTGTTCAAGCCAAATGCTTGCATAACTACAAAACAAATTTTACACCTCCAAACTCCCTCCTCCTTAAATATCTTTAACCTGCAAAACAAAAATATACAAAAAAACACCTCTGTTTCAAGAGGTGTTATGTTTTTTATTTAGGGCATCCAGCCGGTCATGGCGACTGATTGTCCATCTACATTTGCCCAAGTTGACATTAGGGTCAACAATTTTTTTATAAATCAAGTTTCCTGATGTAACTTTAATTCTTGCTTGATAACTTAAAGCAGCCGATGCATCTTTTGCCGTAAGATAATCTTTAGAGGCAATCTTTTTAAAGCGTCTTCGCATTCTTAAAAAAGTTTTGGAGCGAAGAAGCGTGCAATTCCTGTAAAACTTGTATCCCAAAAAGTCAAGAGGTCGACCAGATTTGGGGCTTTTGGCTATCTTAAAGATTTGCCAATTAGGTTTTATCTCAAGTTTTTCGTTTTGCAAAAACCTTTTTATCTCAAAAAACTGCTTTTTAAGCGTTTTTTTGTTGAAACCAAAAAAAACAAGGTCGTCCATATATCGTACATAATACTTAATACGAAGACGCTCTTTAACGAAGTGGTCAAAATCTTGGAGATAAAAGTTTGCAAACCATTGGCTTGTGTAATTGCCTATAGGCACACCTTTTTCAACCGACATAACAATCTTTTCAATAAGGTTTAAGGTTTTCTTGTCCTTAATCTTCTTTTCAATTTTTTTTAGTAAAATATCTTGATTAATACTTGGATAAAATTTCCTAATATCACAAACCAAACAGTATTTTGTGTTTACCTTGTCGCACTCAAGCCACCTTTTCACCATTTTTATTCCAAGGCTTGCCCCTCTGCCATCAACCGATGCACAAGAGAAATCATACATACCTTTCATAAAGATTGGCTTTATTTGCAACATCAACGCCCACTGCACAATTTGGTCAGGATAAAATTTTGGCACAAAAATTTCTCTAATTTTATTAGTGCATCTATCCATAATTGTTTTTTTTGAATACGGAAACGGATGATATGTTTCTGTTTCTAAAAACTTTTGCAAATTTTTCAGTTTTTGTTCTTTGGCATAAAAAAATCTGATTACACTTCTCCTAGACTTTTTCCCCAAGCTTGCAAACCTTGTGGCAAGTTCTAGATTTTTGTAATCAGATATTTTATCATAAATATTTTTAACTCTTTTCATTGAAAAGCAATAATAATCCCTTATATCGTCTATCGGTTTTTCAATTTCTTACTAGACCAATCTTCCAACGACAAATTTTTAGCTTGAGCTATGGAATGTGCGATGCTGAATATATAAGGGAAAGGCGAAACCCGACATTCGTATTGGTATTAGTTACATTGTTATTCACATTGAAATAGAAAGCGCCGGCATTAGTTGTATTATTAGTATTACCACCAGAAAGCACCCCGAATATCAGACTCTGCACATCGCATATCCCTATATATAATATAATATATAAATTAAGTAATTGCAACAAATTTTAATGAATTTTATTTTGTTACATACATCTTTTTTGCAACTGTGATTATTTTTTTGTTGTCTTGGTTGGTGATTGTGGGTTGGCCTTCTTGGCATGCACGAAGCAAGATGTGTTTTTTGTCGTCTGTTGGCGTGTCAATGTTTGAACTTTGGATTTTATCGCTTTCGCAAACTTCAAAAACTTTCAGGTTTCTTAAAAGCAAGAAAGAGCTGAATTGCCAAAGTTTTTCAAACTTGCCACAAGCGTCCACAATGAACGAAAAGTCGTGTTCAGGGCAATATCCCGTTATTCTAAAATATTTCATATTTAACTCCTTTTTTATTACAAAATAATTAAATTTAATTAAAAATAAATATTTTTTATTTATTTTTATATATTTTTTTATTTTAATTTGCAATGTTTTTAATTTTTCTATTTGCGTATGGTAGCCATTTTTTGTTTACAAACTCTATCACATTTGCCTCTGGCCTTTTATTATGCTCGGCGTAACACTGCAAAACTTTATGATTTTTTAGCGAGTATTCTAGTGTAACGAAAGGTGTATGTAAATCTGTTTTATTTCTTACAAAGAATA
>JAFQUU010000042.1 GCA_017408305.1 Clostridia bacterium
TCTGCCTTTTCAAATGTTTCTTCACCAAAACGGTCATCATCCAAAACCATATCAAAAAAACTGCCAAAGTTGCCCTTACCCTCTTTAGGACCAACCACAGAATAGTTGCCTATTATTTTTGGGCATTTTTCAAAAAATATTGTTTGATTATATACATACTTATCCATAACAAAAGTTTGACCTATCTTTTTAAGTTTTATACAAAGAGTAGATACAAAAGTCCAACTGCTGTGCTTGCCACAAAACCAATAACAATGACAGGCCCTGCGATTGAAAACATCTTAACGCACATGCCAAACACAATGCCTTCTGCCTTAAAGTCTAGGGCTGGGCTTGTTATGGAGTTTGAAAAACCAGTTATTGGCACAATACTGCCACCACCTGCAAACTTGCCAATACGGTCATAAACACCAATAGCTGTTAAAAACGAACCAAGGAATATTAAAATTACAAGAGTATATCCCCAAGCAGTTGCTTCTGCAAGTGTGGGAAAAATTGATAAAAGTGTGTCATTTATTGCTTGCCCTAGACAACATATAAGCCCACCAACCCAAAAACTGTTAAACAGGCTTCCAAATTCATGGGTTTTAGGGATTTTTGCTTCTAAATATTCGTTATATCTTTTATTTCTTTCTTGATAATGCATAAAAAGTCCTTTTTTAGTATTATTGGCAATACAAAAATTTTTAAACTTTTAAGCATAAAAAAAATAAACTTTCAAAAACTAGGTTCGAAATTAAAGGAGGATTATATGAAAAAATTTGCACTTGGGCTTACTGCTTGCGTTTTAAGTGTTGCACTTTTGGGTTGCAGTGCTTCGCAAAATGCAATCACACAAAGCCTTGACAGCAAAATGAACGAGTTACACAGCACAATCAGTTCAATAAAAACAATTTCTGCTTCAGATTTAAGCCTAAAACCAAATACAGAAGAAAACCACGAACAACCACAAGTTCAAGAAACTGCATCTCAGGGCTATGTAGGCCCTTATGGTAATGTGAACACCTACGCATACCCACCACTTTTTAATTATTATGGAATGTACCCAAACTTTAACCCTTACGGCTATGGTCTTCAGGGCGTAAATAATATGGCAGGCTACAGAAACTTTTATATGCCTTACGGACAAATGCCTTATGGTATGTATGGTTATGGCTCTAATAACGCAGGGCGCTGGGCATCAAATATTGACACATATCGCATAAATTCTGTAACCGAAAATGGCGAAACTACAACCACTGTTGACAGTTATCATAATGGCAAGCACACAGGACAAGAATCTTACACAGAACCTGTAACTGAGGAGAGTACTGACAAAACAAACCTTGAAACCACCTGCCAAATTTGCTTAATCTCTAATGCCTATGGCGATGACCTTAAAAATGAGATATTAGAGAACATTGATTATGTAAAAGAACTTTCAAATTCAATTAAAAGTTTTGAACTTGAAGTTTCAAAAAGCCAAGCAAAAAGTGTAAACGAACTTTTAAACAACATCACTTCAAGCCAAAGCAAAATCAATATGTCTAAAGGCGAAATGCACAAAAACTTAAAAAATGTTATGTCTCATAAAGCCATTGCTGACACAGAGCCTAATAGAGTTAACGCAAAATATATCAAACTTTTAAGCACTATGGACACAAGGAACACACACCTTAAAAACATCCTTGCAAGCCTTATTGAAATGGAAAACTGCATTGACGGAAACTGTGGATTTAACTTTAATCAAAACCTAAAAAATTCAAACTGGATTAGTTCTTGCCCGAGCGGTGAATGCTCAAATTGCACAAACTGCACAACTTGCGAACTTTGCCAAAACTGCCAAAGTTGTACAACTTCAAGTGGCTGCAGTGGTTGCATAAACTGCAACAACTGTCTTCTTTGCACAGATTGCGAAGCCTGCACAAACTGCTTTAACTGCAAGGATTGTGTAAACTGCACAAACATTGCAAATGCAACTGGTTGGGTGAACAACAAACCTTGTGAAAACTGCATTACCTCTGACCACGAACACACTGTATTGCCACAGGACAATAAGACAAGCACAAACACACAAGATGAAATACAAAATCAAGATAACACAGCAACAAACCAAGAAAACAACACTGAAATTCAAGAAGGTGGCGTTACAACTTCACTGCCTCAAACCCCTTCAACTGGCTCTGTAAGAGTGCCAAACAACATTCAAGGCGAAATCAAACCTAATGTTCAAGAAACAAGCATAAACGCAGATAAGGTGATTGAAGACAACCTTCTTGAAGAAGGCGAATTTTTGGCAGAAGACACTGACATGGATAACAACAACAGCGAAATGAATAATGACCAATCTTTTACAACTGAAAATGGCGATAATATCGAGCCAAGAACTCTTGAAGAAGATTCTATCTTTAACGAAAATCCTAACGAAAACAACAAAGCATTAACAGCATAGACTGCCGAAAACCTATATTGATAATTTTTCTTTAAGAGTCTCCAAAACCTTATTTTCAAGGCGGGAAACTTGCACCTGTGAAATTTGAAGTTCTTTTGCAATTTCAGACTGCGTTTTGTCCCTAAAATATCTAAGTAGCACAATTTTTCTTTCGCGTTCTGGAAGGGTTTTCAGTGCTTCTTTAAGCATGATTTTTGTCATAACATTTTCTGTTTCATCAAATGCTTTAAATCGGTCTATGAGAAGTAGACCACTTTTTTCATTTTCAAAAGGAGTGTAGATTGAAATTGGCATTTTTGCTGAATCCATAATAAAAACAAGTTCTTCTTCATCAATAGAAAACTTTTCGGCAATTTGCTTAAGGCTTGGGGGTGTGGCATTTTTTAGCGTATATTCTTCAATAAACCTATTGATATAAATATTTTGCATTTTTACGCTTCTAGACACTTTTACAAAACCATCATCACGCAAAAACCTTTTAACTTCACCAATCACCATAGGCACAGCATAAGTTGAAAACTTTACATCAAAAGATGTGTCAAAATTGTTGATTGCCTTAATAAACCCAACGCACCCAATTTGATATAAGTCCTCATATTCAACATGACTTGTCCTAAAACGCCTTATTATGCTTTTTACAAGTGGAAAGTTGTGCTGGATTAAAAGGTTCTTTGCTTCTTCATCTCCACTTTGTGCACGCTTTATTAGGGATATTGTTTCAGTGTTGTCAAGCATTTATTCCCCCACGGCAAGTTTTGATTTTTTTTCAAAGTTTTTAACAAGTTTAACCCTAAGGCCACCACCTACATTTTCAGAAACATCCATTTCGTCCATAAAACTTTCCATAACCGTAAAGCCCATGCCACTACGCTCTTCAAGTGGTTTGGTGGTATAAAAAGGCTCAATCGCCTTTGAAATGTCTTTAATTCCAACGCCTGTGTCGCTTATAGTGATTTCTATTTTTTCTTCAAAAAGTTTTGCTTCAATCTCAATCCAGCCATTGCCTTTTGGATAGGCATGCACAACAGAGTTTGTAACTGCCTCGCTGACTGCAGTTTTAATGTCGGTTATTTCATCAAGGCTTGGCTCTGCCTGCACGCAAAAAGATGCAACCATCGCTCTTGCAAAGCGTTCGTTTACAGAATCTGCTTTAAGTTTTACAATCATTTCGTTTATCGGTTTTTTCATATTTTTGCTCCCTTAAATTATTTTGGGCATAATTTCATACAGCCCTGTCATTTTAAAAATTTTTTCTGCATGGCTAGAAGGATTACAAATATAGATTGGAATATTTTTGTCCTTCATCTTCTTGTATCTACCAATAAGAACGCCTATGCCTGTGGAGTCCATAAACTCAAGTTCACTTAAATCAACAATTATTTGCCGAAATCCCTTACCCTCAAACATTTCATCAAGCGTGATTCTTGTTGTAGTGGCAGTATGCTCATCAAGTTCGCCGCTTAAAAGCACATACAGCGTGTTGTTGTAAACTCTATGTTTTACTTGCATCTTTTTCGCTCCTTTTGTTTTTGAAAATCCTATCACAATCTGCCCTAAAAATTTTTGGAACTAAAAAGGAAAATTGTCTTCTTTTGTAAAAAAGAAAAATCTTTGCAAATCATTTGCAAAGACTGAAATTTTAAGGTAGAATAAAAAAGTTAGGAGATTTATTATGTACGATATAATTATTGTTGGTGGTGGCCCAGCAGGCATGACTGCCGCTATCTACGCCCTTAGGGCAAGAAAAAAAGTTTTGATGATTGAAAAACTTGTTGTTGGTGGCCAAGTTGCCATCACAAGCCTTATTGAAAACTACCCAGGCTTTGAATCTATCACTGGGCAAGACCTTTCTGAAAAAATGTTTGCACAGGCAAACAAATATGGCCTTGAAACAGTTTATGCCGATGTTGTGGACTATGACCTTAAAGGCGAAATCAAAAAAGTTGTAACTCACGAAGGCACTTTTGAAGGTAAATCTGTGATTTTGGCACTTGGTGCAAGTGCAAGAACACTTGATGTTGCAAGCGAAAAAGAGTTTGCTGGAAGGGGCATTTCTTACTGCGCAAGTTGCGATGGCAACTTCTATAAGGACAAAGTTGTTGCAGTTGTGGGTGGTGGAAACAGTTCGCTTGGCGCTGTGCTTTACCTTGTAAACCTTGCAAAAAAAGTTTACCTAATTCACCGCAGAGAAACTTTTAAAGCCGAAGAAGTGCAAATTCAAAAAGTTATGAACCTTACAAAAGAAAAAGACGCCAAAGTTGAGTTTATCCCAAATGCCACAATTCAAGACCTTGAAGGCAACGGAAAAGTTGAAAGCATGATTGTTGAAGACCTTAAAACTGGTGCAACCAAAGAAATTGCAATTGATGGCGTGTTTGTTGCCATTGGCCGTAGGCCTGACACAGGTTTCCTTCAAGGCATGATAAACCTTGATGAAGGTGGACATATCATCACAGATGAAAACATGAAAACAAACATTGATGGCGTGTATGCTGCTGGTGATGTAAGAAGTGGAAGTTTAAAACAAATAGTAACTGCTGCTGCAGATGGTGCAATCGCCGCAAGCCGTATTGTTGCATACCTTAATCAAAGATAAATAAAAAATGGACTTAAAATAAGTCCATTTTTTATTTTAGTAATCAAGCACAATTCTTGCATCAATGCCAATAAGTCTTCCTTCTTTGTCTGCAATAATTGGGTTAAGGTCCACTTCTTTTATTTCTTTGTTATCTTCTACAAGTTGACTTACT
Source organism: Clostridia bacterium (assembly GCA_017408305.1). Taxonomy (GTDB): domain Bacteria; phylum Bacillota; class Clostridia; order Christensenellales; family UBA1242; genus UBA5489. Next base: position 5,182 of record JAFQUU010000042.1, read on the forward strand.
CTTATAAAGATTTCTGCCAAGCGTTGTTTGTCAACAGCCTTAAACCCACGGTTGGCTTCCATAAGTTTTGTTGCTTTGTTTGAAGATAACAGTTTTTCAAGACCCAAAAGGTTGATTGGGCAAGTTGTAAATGTAACTTCTTGCATTGCTTCAACAAAAATGCCACCAAGCCCAAACATAAGTGTGTTGCCAACGCCCTTCTTTTTGATTGTGCCAACAGTAAACTGTCTGTCTGCATCAACAATTTGCTTCATTACCACAATACCTTCAAGGCCTTCGTGTGCATCATGAAGAAGAAGATTGTTCATCAAAATTTCCCATTTACGCTTAAGTTCTGCTTCATCTTTTATGCCAACAACCACTCCCCCAACTTCTGTTTTATGGGTAATCACAGTGCTTGAAATTTTAAGAACAATTGGATAGCCAATCTCTCTTGCAATTTTCTTGGCTTGGGCCAAAGATTTTGCAAAACCATATGGTGCAACAGGAAGACCATAAGCACTTAAAACCTCCAAACTTTTTTGAGTTGAAAGAATTTTAAGGTCTTTTAGTTTGTATTTCGTAATGATTTTTCTAACATCATCTCTGTTGACTGGCAGATTTTTTGCCACTACACCACGCTTTTGAAGGAAGTCTTTTCTTTGAGTTAGGCGTTTTACTGCCTTAACAGCATCAACTGCATAATTATAAACCGGCACAGTAATTTCTGGATGCCTTCCAAGTTTTTCAAAGAACTCATCATTTGTTTGGAAGATTGTAACAATAGATTTGTTTGGATATTTTTGTTTAAGAATATTTAATGATTCAATAAGTTCAACATCATTTTTAACCGTAATATAAAGGTATATAACAAGAAGTATGTCAACCTCTGGGCTTTCAAGAAGCACTTCTGCAGATTTATAGAACTGCTCTAGACTTGCACTTGCAATAATATCAACTGGATTTTTTACGCTTGCATGGCTTGGAACAATCTCAAGAAGTTTGTTTTTAGTAGACTCTGATAGTTCTGCAAGTGGAAGACCAACATCATTTGCAGTGTCTGTTGCAATAATGCCTGGACCACCAGCATTTGTAAGAATTGCAAGGTTGTTGCCTTTTGGCATGTTGCAGTGATTGAACGCCTGAACAGTGTTTAAGAAATCTCTCAAATAAAGTTCTCTAATAACACCGGCACTGTCAAAAACGGTTTGAAGTGATGTTTCATCATCTGCCAGTGCACCAGTATGGCTTGCTGTTGCAGCCTGCCCTTTGGCACTTCTTCCACTTTTTAGGAACACAATTGGTTTTTTCTGGCCAACGCGTTCACAAACTTCCTTAAACCTCGCAAGGTCTTTGATGTTTTCAGCATAAACCATAATGATTTTTACTGTGTCATCATTTTCCCAGTATTCAATAATATCCAGGGTGTCAATATCTGCCTGATTACCCACACTCACCACTTGGCTAAAGCCATAGTTTTTGTTTTGAAGAAGGTTTACAATCCCAGAAATAAGTGCACCACTTTGAGAAACAAAACCAATTTTGCCTGCATGAGAAACATTAACAGGCATAAAAGTTGCGTTCATGTTTTCTGTAAGGTTTGCAAAACCCAAACAGTTTGGCCCAATCATGTGCATTTTGTGATGATTGATTGCATCTAAAAGGCGTTGCTCAAGGATTGCGTTATCGCCACCAACTTCTTTAAAGCCAGCAGAAAGCACCACAACATTTGAAATTTTTGCAATATGACACTCTTCCACAACCCTAATAACACCCGTGTTTGGCACTGCAATCACTGCAACATCAATAGGTTTTTGAACATCCATAACGCTTTTGAAGCATCTTATGCCTTCAATTTTTTCTTCATGCAAGTTTACAGGATAAATCCTGCCTGTAAAACCAGAACTTACAAGGCGTTTTACAACTTCATTGCCAACACTTCCAGCCTTGTTGCTTGCACCAATAATTGCAATGCTTCTTGCATGCAAAATTTTATCTATACTTGTTTGTTTTTTCATAAATATCTCCAAAAATATTATAGCAAATGAAACTTTTTAAGTAAAATATTTTTTTGTGTTTTTAAAAAAAAACAGAAAAAATTTCGCTATTTTTCAAAATACTTGCCAAAAACTTAAAAAATATGCTATGATTTCTTTAAGGACAGGAAAAATGAAACAAGGATTTAACAGTGATAAATATCTTGAACTTCAATATCAAAATATACAAAAAAAAATAGGGCTGTTTGATGAAAAACTTTATATGGAGTTTGGGGGCAAACTTTTTGACGACTTACACGCCTCTAGGGTGCTTCCAGGGTTTGAACCTAATGTAAAAATCAAACTTCTTAAAAAACTAAAAAACATCAGTGAAATTATTATTGTTGTCAGTGCCCAAAGTCTTCAAGAAAACAAAGTGCGTGCAGACTTTAACTTAACATACGGTGATGAGGTGCTTAGGCTTATTGACAACTTAAGAAGCGAGGGCCTTGAGGTGTCTGGTGTTGTGATTACTATGTTTAAAGGGCAACCAACTGCTCAAATGTTTGGCAAAAAACTTGAAAACCGAAATGAGCGTGTGTATTATCACACCTACACAAAAGGTTACCCTCATGACCTTGAAACTGTTGTAAGCGACAGTGGTTATGGTGCAAACCCGTTTATTAAAACCACAAAAAAACTTGTTGTGATTACTGCACCTGGCCCAAACAGTGGCAAACTTGCAACTGCACTTAGCCAACTTTATCACGAACACAAAAACGGCGTTAAGGCAGGATATGCAAAATATGAGACTTTCCCTGTTTGGAACCTTCCACTTCACCACCCCGTAAACCTTGCATATGAAGCCGCAACTGCAGACCTTGCTGATGAAAACCAAATTGACACATTTCATCTTGAGTCTTATGGTATAACAGCAGTCAATTATAATCGAGACCTTGCTGCATTTCCTCTTCTTAAAACAATCCTTACAAAAATCACTGGCCAAAATGCTTTCTACAAATCGCCAACAGATATGGGCGTTAATATGATTGCAAGTGCTGTTTATGATGATGAGGCAGTGCAAAACGCATCAAAACAAGAGATAATAAGAAGATATTTCCGTTCGCTTTGCGACGAAAAAAAAGGGCTTATTGATATTTCTGTGTTTAGGCGTGTTGAAGCACTCATGGACAAACTTAATATTTCAACCAATGATAGAAAAGTTGCAAAATATGCCCTTCAAAAACAACAAGAAACATCTTCTCATATTTTTGCACTTGAACTTGAAAATGGTGAAATTGTTACAGGACGAACTAAAACGCTTTCTGCTGCAAGTGCATGTATTCTTAATGTCATCAAAAAACTCTCTGGCATAGAAGATGCTTATCACTTAATTCCTGAATCAATTATAAAACCAATCTTAAAACTTAACAAACACATTTTGGGTGAAAGGCATGAACTTTTATCATTAAAAGACATCCTTCTTGCCCTGTCTGTCAGTGGTGCAACCAACAACAAGGCACAAAAAGCACTAGAGGCTTTGAAACACCTTAAGGGCCTTGAAGCACACTCAACCTACATACTTTCGCCTCAAGATGAAGAAACAATAAAAAAACTTGGGATTTTGGTTACAAGTGAACCAATTTATCCCTCAAACAAATTGTTTGAATAAGGAGAAAATATGCTTTTACATGTAAGTTCTGGTTTTGAAATTTTTGGCCTAAAAATTTCGTTTTATGGGCTTATGATGGCACTGGCGTTTGTTGTGGCAATTGCTATTGCAGTTTTCAATGCAAGAAAAAAAGGATTCAAAAGCGAAGATATTCTCACGCTTGCCCTTTATGTAATTCCACTTTCAATTTTGGGTGCAAGGACATACTTTTGCATTTTCTCTGGCCAGAGTTTTACATTTTTACAGTTCTTTGAAATCTGGAACGGTGGTCTTGCAATCCTAGGTGGTGTTATTGGTGGCGTGATTGCAGTGCTTCTTTACTGCCACTTCCATAAGAAAAACTTTTTTGACATTGCAAGCATTGCTGCACCTTCCTTAATCATTGGTCAAGCAATTGGCAGAATTGGTTGTTTTTTTGCAGGGTGCTGTTATGGCGTTGAAATCACAAATCCAAGCTTACACTTCTTCCCTGTTGGCATAGCGATTGATGGCGTTTGGCACTATGCAACAATGTTTTATGAGTGCTTCTTCTGCATAATTGGCTTTATAGTTCTTCAAACAATCTTGACAAAATCAACAAGGCGTGGCGAAACAATGTGCTGGTACCTTTGCATTTATGGCGTTGGAAGAGCAATTATTGAAACCTTTAGGGGCGACAGCCTTTACCTTTTCTCAACAGGTATAAAAGTAAGCCAGTTACTATCTATTGGGCTTATAGTTTTAGGAATAATCGGCCTTATTTTGATTTACACTAAATCTAAACGAAATGAAAAGGTCAATAATTCTTAAAACTTATGCTTTTGTTTGTGCCGTAATTTTTGGCCTTTGTTTGCTTGTTTATTATCTATGCACCAAAGAGTTATTTCCTCTATGGTTTTCTCTTGGGTGCTTTTTTATTGGCTCTTATCAACTTCTTCGTGCATATTTTTTTGTGCAAGACGGTGCTTTTTGGTTTGGAAGCCTGCTAATATTTGCCACGAGTGTTGGAATTTTAAGGTTTTATGGTATAATTTTGCCCGAGTATTTACTGCCACTTTACTTTTTTTGTGCACCTCTTGCAAGTGCTTTAACAGCCATTTTTTACAAAAAACAACTGCATTATAAAATTTCTTTTATTTTAATACTTGAAGATTTTTTGATTTTGTTGTATAGTAAAAGCATATTAACATTGCTTTGGCTAATTTTAATCAATGTAGCCATAATGATAGCAGTTCTCGGAGGGAAATATGTTTTTTACAGAAAAAGACGGTTATAAAAAATCTGAGGTTGACCAAAAAATTGAAAGTTTGACAAATGAGATTGAATATCTTAAGTTTGCACTTGAAGAAAAAGACAAACTTAACATCAGTCTTGCCACTGCTCTTGAAAAGACAAGGCACATACAAGAAAGTACAAAAAGTTTGTACGACCTCAAACTTCAAAAGGTTTTGATTTTGTATAAAGCCTTTTCACAAAGTCTTAATACTGTGTTTGTGCTATATCCACAAATTGAAGAGTTTGAAGAACTTAAAAAATCTTTCCTAAAACTTTCAAAAGCACTTGAAAATTGCTTTAATGAATCAGATACCAAAACCCTTCAACAACCGTCTCTTACAGAAAACGATACAATCAAACTGCTTCTAAGCAAAATGAGTGCCTCTCAAATAACACCAGAAAATAAAAAACCAAAACAAAAAACTTTTACCATCAAAAGAAAAGATGCCATCTCACGCCCTAAACACGACTCACTTCAAATTTCAAGGGCAATAGAAAATCTTACAAAAGACAGCGAAGGTTTTGACAGCCCTGCAGAAAAATTTTTACAAACAGGCGAAGCACAAAACAACGCTTATGCAAAAATCTTAAACCACAAACGCCCGAATGACCTTTATCCCGAACCAAACGAAAGTGGGTTTGACCTTAAAGAAGCAGTCAACCCAAAAGATGACCTTGAAGAAATCATGAAAGCGTTTAATCTTGATAACTAAGGAGAAAAAAATGAAACCAGAACTTTTGGCACCAGCAGGTACCTTTGAAAAAATGAAAACAGCATTTCGATTTGGTGCTGATGCAGTTTATTTTGCAGGCAAAAAATTTGGCCTTAGAGCTTTTGCTGGCAACTTTGATGAAGAAGAAATTGAAACTGCAGTAAAATACGCACATGGCCTTAACAAAAAAGTTTACATAACAATCAATATTTTGGCACATGAAGACGATTTTGATGGCCTTCCAGAATATATCAAATATCTTGAAAAAGCAGGCGTTGATGCTGTTATTGTTGCAGACTTTGGCATTGTAAATGTCATTAAAGAAACTTGCCCAAACCTTGAAGTTCACATAAGCACTCAAGCCAATGTTTTAAACAGTTATGCAATCAATTTTCTTGCAAAACTTGGCGTAAAACGCATTATCCTTGCACGAGAACTTTCTATTGAAGAAATCAAAAAAATAAGAAAGAAAATCCCAAAAGAGATTGACCTTGAATGCTTTGTGCATGGTGCAATGTGCATTTCTTATTCTGGCAGATGCCTTCTTTCAAACTATCTTTCAGGCAGAGATTCAAACCGTGGTGCTTGCGTGCAGGCTTGCAGATGGAAATACTGCATTTCAGAAATTTCAAGAAAAGATGGCCAAAAGTATGAAATTCAAGAGGATGCAAGAGGTACATACATTTTAAACAGCAAAGATATGTGCATGATTGAACATCTTAAAGAACTTGAAGAAGCAGGCGTGAACTCTTTCAAGATTGAAGGAAGGATGAAAAGCGAATATTATGTTGCAACTGTTGTTAATGCCTATCGCAAAGCCATAGACCAAACTGAAGATGTTAAAGTTTTAAGGGCTGAACTTGAAAAAGCCTCTCATCGCCACTACACCACCGGTTTTTATTTTGCAGGCGAAGAAAAAGAATGCCTTGAAACATCTATGCCAATACAAACCCACGAATTTGTTGCAGTGGTTTTGGAAGATGCAGACGGCGGAAAAGTAAAAATTCAGCAACGCAATCGCTTTTTAAAAGGCGACACTCTTGAAGTGCTTTCACCAAACCAAGAAACATTTAATAAAGAGATTGTTGTGGAAGACCTAAAAAATATAAACAACGAAGAAGTTACAGATGCAAAACAAGTTCAGCAAACCCTGTTTTTAAAAACAGATTTAAAACTTCAATCTGGCGATATTTTAAGAAAAAAGGTTTAAAAGTGATGTTTTCATAAACTCACTTTTTTTTTAATATAATTTTATATGAAAAAAATTTTGCCGGCTGTTTTTTTGATTGTAGGAAGCATTATCGGGGCAGGTTTTGCAAGTGGCAGAGAACTTTCTTTGTTTTTTGCAAATTTTGGTTATAATAGTCTTTATTTTTTACCGATTGTCTTTATATTTTTCTATTACTCTTTTAAACTTTTTTTAAAACTTGGTGCAAAAAGACAATTTCAAAGTGTGTTTGCTCTCAATAGTTATGTAGGAAGTTCCCCATTTTTTAACATTTCAGTTGTTATTATATTTACTATATACTCTTCAGCAATGTTTGCTGCATCTGTGGAGGTTTTGACAAACAATTTTATTGAAGTGCCACAAATAGTTTTTAGTCTTATAATATTTGCGATTGCTTTTTTAGTTTTAAAATTTGGCTATCAAGGGCTTGTAAAAGTCAATTTTGTAATCACACCAATTATTGTTGTGCTTTTAATTGTTTATGCACTTTATTCAATTTTTGTACCGATAACAGAAATCCCATTTATCCCATCTTCGGAAAAAGCATATATATTGCCATTTTCAATAATCATGTATGTTTTTGGCAACATTCTTTTAAGTTATTTTATAGTAACACAAAGTGGGCAAGGCCTAAGTAAAAAACAAATTTCTTTAGTATCATTTTGGGCATCAATAGTTATATGCATATCACTTCTTGTCTGCATTGTGTGCCTGATAGAAAACGGAAGCGTTGTTATGGATGCAAGCATGCCATTTTTGGCATTAACACTTAGGCTTGGAGACCCATTTCCGATCATATTTATGGCAATACTGTTTTTAGGGATAATCACTTCACTTTTTGCTTGCCTTCATACAGCAAGTTTACCTTTTCAAAAAACACTTGGCAAAAAAACACCGTTTTTTGCCACAACAGTTGTATTTCTTTTAAGTATGCTTGGGTTTGAAACAATTGTAAACAACTGTTATCCAGTTTTTGGAATTTTTGGAATAATTATTATAATAAAAATTTTGCTTTGTAAGCACAAACAAAAAATCCCATCACATAATTTCAAAAAATTTTGACAAACTAGGGTTATGAAAAAGGTTTTTACGGTTGGAATTTTGTTGTGTTTGTTGGTGACTACATTTGCAGTTTTTTCAACCGATTTTACTAAAATTTATTCTCTTCCAGATAAAGCCTATGTTTCAACCAGCGATATAGACCTTCTTAACAAACAAAAAACCTTTGGCCAGTTTTCTGTAATTTCCATTAGTGATGTTACAGTGGCAAATCAAAAAAAGGCCACAGCCAAAATGTGGGTAAAACTTTTTGGCATTATCCCAATCAGGCAAATTGAGGTTGAACTTTCAGAGGGCGAAGAAGTTTATTTGGGTGGCACTGCTCTTGGGTTTTCAATCACAACAAAAGGCCTTTTGGTTGTTGGCACAAACACAATAACTTCATCAAAAGGAGAAATGTCCCCAATTTCAGATACACAAATTCAAAAAGGCGACTTTTTAACACATATTGATGGCATAGAAATCACAGCAATTGCTGATGTACCTGAAATATTAAACAGTGAAAAAAAGTCTTTTGACCTTACATTTTCAAGAAACGGCATACCTTACACCTGCACCATTTGTCCCGAAAAAGATATTGCAAGTGGGGAAAACAAACTTGGGCTTTGGGTTAAAAATGATGCAAACGGAATTGGCACACTTACTTTTATTAGGCAATCCGACAGTCGCTTTGGTGCACTCGGGCATGCAATAACTGACTATGAAACTGGCGTAAATGTGCCCGTTGAAAGTGGCAAAATCTATAAATGCAGTCAAGTTGGCATTACAAAAGCCTCAAAAAACTGCCCAGGCGAACTTAAATGTGTGTTTCTTCAAGGCATAAACACCAAAGGCACAATTGAAAAAAACACACCTTTTGGCGTGTTTGGCAATTGCACAGATGTTTCTTCAGTTGCAGACTTTAACCGAACAGCAGAAATTGGCAGTCGCCTTACAATCAAAAGTGGCAAAGCAAAACTTTTGTCGGCTGTAAGTGGGGTTTTAGAAGAGTACGACATTGAAATCATAAAAACCTATTATCAGCCAGACAGCGATGATAAATCTTTTATCTTTAGAGTAACCGACAAACGCCTTTTAGACCTTACTGGTGGTATTGTGCAAGGCATGAGTGGCAGTCCAATCCTGCAAAATGGCAAACTTGTTGGTGCAACAACGCATGTATTTGTTTCAGACCCAACAAAAGGCTATGGCATTTATGCAGACTGGATGGCTGAAGAATAAAAAAAAGTGGCAATTCGCCACTTTTTTTACATAATTTGATAAGTTTTATTAAAGATTTTCTTGAAAACATTATTGATTTTGTTTGCTTCAGAAATCTCGTAAGAAGCATCAGCATCTGTTTTGGCTTTTATGATGACAATATCACCCAAAAGATCACAACTGATTTCTTTAATTTTGTTTTGTTTGCCCCTGTCAAGTGCTGCAGCAAGCGATATAAGCCCTGCAATTTTTCTTGCACAAACAAGGTCTTCCTCATCAACAATAGCCCTATATTTTATCCACTCTTCAAGTTTAAAGTTGTCTATATTTTGCATTTGACAACTAAATGCTGCAATAACAATGTCTTTATGATTAATGTTTAAAATATCAGAATTTAAAATGATTTCTTTGCTGTAAAGTGGGTGATTATCAAAATTGACACGCTTGCCACAATCATACATATATGTTGCAACTTTAAGTGCACGAACATGCTTACGACTTAATTTATGCACAATTGAAAGTTGGTGAAAGAGCTCTATTGTCAAAGCATACACATTATCAGCATTAGACTCATCAATTGGATAATAATATTTTATGTTTTTGAGCGAAGTTTCCATAAGGTCATTAGGTGTGCCTTCGCAAGAACTTTCACGCACAATTTTCATGCCAACAAGTGCTTCTGTCATTGTGCGACCAGCAATATTAAATGTTTCAACTTCTTTTTCTTCTGCAAATGCTTTAATGATTGCAACACCTGCAATCAAGTTGTCAAGACGCTCTGAAGAAATGTTTGGAAGCCTTTTAGAGCGACTAAAGCCCTGAGAAAGCAAAAGATTAAATGCTTTGTCAATGTTTGGTTTTGTAAGGTAATAATTGTTTGCATAGTCAAGTGGATATTTGGTTTGCTTTCTTACAAGTTTTGAAAGTGCCAAAAACATTGGCCCTGCACCCACAAACTTCACTTCTTCAAAATCTTCCCAAACAATGTTTTGCTTTTTAAGTTCTGCTTTTACAAATGCAGTCATCTCTTTTGCAACTTTTTCTGCGTCTTGCCCTTCAAACTGCTTAAACTTGTGAGCAAGATTGTTTGAACCAAAAGGAAGCGTGTAGGTTGTCATCAAACTTCTTTTTGCAAAGTTCATAACATAAGTGTTGTGAGGGTTGACATGCACAATCACGCCTTTAACGGTTTCAATTGTGCCAACAACAGCGTTGTAAACAAGCCTATGTTCTTCTTCAACAGACAAGATGTTAAAGAATATATTTGTTTTCTTAAATATGTCATCTATGAACTTTTTACTGCCGATTATTTCTTGAAACATTGATGATGCATAAGCATAAATTTTGTTGTTTACGCCCTTGGCCTTTGCAAGATTTGCATAGTTTTGCAAAACCTTTATGCATTCATTAAATTTTTCATCAGAAATACTGCCTGTTGAATAGAAGTCTTCATCAAAACGAATTATGTCCGAAACCTCATCTATTTTTTTGTGAAACGCCCCACCCATAAGTTTTTCTGTTGTCATTTTTAGGCCTGTGGGTTGAAGTTCAATTAATATTGCTTTTTCCAAGTTGTTCTCCTTAAATTAATTTTCTATCTTGATTGCACCAACTGGACAAATTGCTTGGCAAGTGCCACATTTGATGCAGATGTTAGGGTCAATTTCTGCTTTTCCGTTTTCGTCAAATTTAATTGCACCAACAGGGCAAGCACTTACGCAAGAACCGCAAGAAATACATTTGTTTTTATCTATCATTTGTTTTGCTCCTTATCATAGGTGCAAAGGCAGGTTGCACCTCACTTTTTACTTGTGCTATGCCCACCTACCTTGGCGATATCATAGCACATAAATGAAATTTTGTAAATAGATTTTCTTAAAAAAATTAGCGAAATTTTTAAGTTAAAATTTAGAAATCAAACGGGTCAAACCCAGAAGATTTTGGCTTAAAAATAAGCGAATTTCTTTTCTTTACATCATAATAAATTTTCTCTTCATCAAACGGCTGACTTGGCACATATTCATCATCCAAAATGCTTGAATCAATCTCTGGAATCTTATAATAAGGTGTAAACGGTGTTTTGATTGGGTCGTTTTGAAAAATCTTAACAATTGCTGTGCCTTGTGGCAGTTGGCCAAGTTCGTATGGGCCAATAAGTGGTCTTGTAACAATTTGTTTTGATGTGGTGGTTGACTTGCCTTGCTCTTTCTTATCGGACTTACTTTCTGTTACATTTTCAAGTTCCAAAGACACTTCACCACAAAGTTTTGAAAACTCTTCTTTTGTTTTTGCATCATCTGTTCCAATATATATTTGGATTGGACAGTTGCCCCTAATGGTGTCTGCTACTTCATTGCCATATTTACTGGCAAGTTGTGAATATGACTGAATTACAAGTTCAAAGAAAATCTTACGGCTTCTGGCAACTGTGATGATATTGTCCATCTTTTCAATTTTAGGCAGGTTTGCAAACTCATCAAGCATAAAGTAAACATATCTTGGAAGTTCCATATTTGCTGTTTTTGATGCAATGCTAACAAGTTTTTTGTAAAGCTGAGAAATACAAATTGTTGCAATGCAGTGATGGCTTTCTTTTTCGTCTGGCACCTTAATGAAAAGCACAGTTGGCTGGTCCACAAAGTCATCAAACTTCATATCGCTTTGGGCTGTGGCATAACAAATGCCTGTGTCTTGAAACACTGAAATGTGTGTGTAAAGAATACCCATATAACTTCTTGTTGTGCCTGGTGCGTTGTTGATTGCAGTTGAAGTTAATGCTGGCACTTTACTGAACTTATCACGGCCAGAGCAGTAGTCCCTAAGTGTACCATAAGGATTGTCTGGGTCATCATCACGAAGTGTTGCAATTTTTGCAAGGTTGTAAGGGTTGAATTTTTCTTTTGTCATGCCAAGTTCTGGATTTGTGCTGTCCTCAAGCATGGCAATCATAATGCCATACAAAAGGTCTTGTGCCCCCCTTTCCCAACTTGGGTTTTGTTTGTCTTCAACCGGACAAATGCTCATGGCAATTTCTCTAAGTTCGTTATAGGCATCATCAATAAGTTCTTGCTTTTTGGCACGAAGGTCGCTGACAAGTTGATTACGGTCGCCATACGCATAGCCATTGTATTCATACCAAGTTTTTTCGCCTTTGTAGTTAGATGTTTCGTGAAGTTTGAATTTAACTGGCCTTCCACCATTATGAATCACAACTTCTTTTTCTATGTTCATAGCCTTATGATAAAGGTCATAAGCATTGCCCATAGGGTTCCACCTTGTTGAAGCAAACGGCTTTCTTAGGTCAAGCGTTAAAATACGGTATCCTTCTTTTTGAAGTTGCCTTGAGTGTTTGCGATAAAGTTCGCCCTTAGGGTCAGTGATTACAAAGCAAGGTTTTTGACCAGTGTGTGCCAAAATTCTTATTGCTGGGCTTAAGATGTTTGCAGTTTTACCACTGCCTGTGGTACCGATTACAAGAGTGTGAATAGGGTCATACATATTGACTTCAAGTTTACCCTTTTTCACTTCGTTGCGAATAACAATACCACTTTTTTTGACGCTTGGAAGAGTGGAATATGTGTTGTACATATATTTTGGGTTGGTTTGAAGGTCTTTCTCAGACACCCATTTTGCATCATAATACTGCGAAAGTTTTTCACCTGATTGTGTTTTTCCCATACCAAATTTTTTGGAGTCTTTATTTTTTGGTTTACCAAAAAGAAGGCATAACATAAGAGAGCCAAAAAGGCCAACAAGTGCGTAAAGAGAAAACAGTGAGTCAGTTATGCTGGCTTTTTCAATAAGCACATTTGCCCCAACACCAATGGCATAGCAGAATATAATAATCAGGATATATTTTAAATACTTTTTCATATTTATCCCCTTTTATCCCCTTAAAATAATACTAGCACACAGAAAAACAAATTGCAAGCGAATAAAAAACATATCAAGATTTATGGGTGCTTTTTTATTTTTCAAGAAAACATAGAAAAAAAACTAAAAAAACAAAAAAGTAGGTAAATTTGTTTGGAAAACACTTTTTATTGCGATATAATAAAAATGTGAATTATTTGCAATGCATAGAAAGCAAGTATTTTGCAAAAAATAAATTTAATGGAGGATATCTAGATGTCTCTTTTCAGTACTATGATGTTTGCAGAAACAGATTGGTCTTGGGTAAACACTCTTGTAGCAGCAATCAAAACTGTTCTTTGGCCAATATTGATTATTGTATGTGCAGCTGGTATGATTTATGCAGTAATCTTGGGTGTTAACATGGCACGTGCTGACTCAACAGACAAGCGTGAAGAAGCGAAAAAACGCCTCATTAACGTGTTGGTTGGTCTTGCAATTATCGTTGCCCTGATTCTGTTCTTCCAACTTTGCATCGATGTGATTCTGCCAGGCCTTCTTCCTGATTACGTCAACCCTGGCGTATAAAACATCAATTTGTTTATGCATGAACAAAAAATTCTCACACCACCATGGTGTGAGTTTTTTTATTGACGCAAACCAATTAAAAAAACGCTATTTTATGTATAGCGTTTTCTATATTATAGATTGATATTGTCGTTATTGCCACTAGAGCCACCTGTGTTAAGATTTTTGTTAAACTGGCGTTTCAAGCGACGCTGTTTTTTGCGTTTTTGCTCTTCCCTTATTTTTTGCAGTTCTTCATCAAGTTCTTTCTTTTGTTTTTCAAGGTTCAGCCTGTGCGACTGATATTTTGCAAAGTTGTGTGCAAGCACTTGTTGGTTAATAGACTTTGTTTGTCGCCTTCTCATTCCTGCTGCAATCAAAAAGCCAATGCCTACAAACAAAAAGATTGCCACAACACCAACTGCAACACCCATAAACACTTTTTCTTCAGTGCTTTTTGCCATTATAGTTTCCCAAAATGAAAGTGTTTCTTCTGGAAGGGTTTCCTCTCCCTCACCTTCAGGGGGTGTGCCTTCTGAGCCTCCACTGCCACCCTCTGGGACAGTGCCAGCACCTCCTGAACTTTCACCGGTTCCGGTATTTTCACCATCACCTGCTTGCTCGCCTCCGCCTGTGCCTTCATTGCCACTTTGGGTTATTTGTTTACCATTACTTATATAAAATGTGTTTGAAAGAACATTATTAAGTTCACTAATACCACCGCTTTGTTGTTGCAAGTTTGGTTCAAACATATCATACGGCATATAAACAATTTTGTTTTCTTCACCATAAGAGTTTAATAAGATAAATGCACCGGTTTTTGTGCCCTCACCCTCAATTGTGACAACCTGATTGTCATTATAACCTATAATTGTCATTGCGTGTGAAAGTGAACTTGATGTATCGTGCCAAACATAAGGCGATTCTGTTCCTTGGCCACTAACACCAACCACGCCGGTATAAAGTGCACTTTTGGCTAGAACATCACTTGAAATGTAAGTTTTAATTGCGTTTATAACAGCATCTTTTGTATATGTAGGTTTTCCATTAACAAAAGTTTGCACACCAGGATATGCACCAATCCAACTAAACTTTAAATCCTCGATAATATCAGTTTTTATTTTTGATTTGTAATTATTAAAAATTGTTTGAAGATTACCAGATGTCACTTCTCCTTCATAATCAAAGTCTTCCTCCAGCATTATGCCATAGGTATTTACAACCCTTTCAAAAAAGAAAGGCATTCCTGTTTCGCCATATTGATAATCAAAGTTGTCCTTTGGATCATCATCTGTCACCCATTTTGCTGAATTATCGGTGTCATTTACATAATACATATAAGCAAGACTCATCCACTTTTCACTTATATTTAAAGACATTGTTTCATATGGCTGAAAATTGTTATAAATATAAGTTTCAAGCACTTTACTTGCTGAATATGCCCAGCATAGTGAACTTAAGCCCTGATTTCCAACCTCCAACGAAGAAATATCAAGCTGATAATACGAAGGCAACGCCGATTCATCGGCATAAACTTTTGTAGGCGACGATAAAAATGCACCACCTGCCATAACAGCAAGTGCCAAACTGAAACTTATGCCAATTTTTCCAATTCTTTTTCTTAAAGCCAAAGATCTCCTCCCACTTTTTCTTTTTCAATACTTTGAAGCCTTTCATTAGTTTGAGTTAATTCTTTAGAATTATCAAACATATACATTACATCGCAATGTTCAATAAGTTTTATTACATTTTCTCTTATAGAAGCCATGGACTTTTCTATCTCTTCATCTTTAGGACATTCTTCGCTTTCAGCCTGCCTTGCCTTTAATCGTTTTTTGTTTAATTCAGCATTTGAGGTTTCAACATAAAAAAACACAAAACGATAGCCATGTTTTTTGGCATCCTTAACAATATCAAGTGCACTGCAATCATCAAAAGAGGTTTCAAGGCAAAAAGATTTACCACCTTTAATAAGGGTTTCACAAACTGTGTTTACGGCTTGGTTTGCCCAAAGCATTGCTTGAGAAGCGTCCTTAAGATGAGAAAACTTTTTCTTTGCAAACATAGAAGAATCAAGATATGGCAAATCAATTGTCCCATATTCATAAAGGTTTGCAATCAGTGTGCTTTTGCCACTGCCCCTTGCACCAACCCACAAAGCCAAGGTTTTGCCATTTGGAAAGTCTTTTAAAGTAAATTTTTCAGAAAGAATTTCTTGGGTCAAATTAAAGTCTAACGCACGATAGCGAGGATTAATAAATGTGTTAAAATTCACAAGTAACTCCTATATAAAGAGATTGTAACATTTTAAAAGACTTAATGCAAGGCAAATTAACCCTTTTTTGAATTTAATAAAAAAAAAGGAGGCACTTTACGCTTTCCTTTTTATTCAACCGTAACGCTTTTGGCAAGATTTCTTGGTTTGTCAGGACTTAAATTTTTTAAAACGCTTACCCTGTATGCTAGGTATTGCATAGGCACAATAGTTAATATTGGCATAAGAAAACAGTTTGTTTCAGGAATTTTTATTTCCTCCTCTTTTGCCCAAGGCGAAACAAGTGTAACCATTCCACCCCTGCTTTCTGCCTCTAAACCAGCATTAATGTTTTTAGCGATGAGGCTTTTTTGCGTAGCGAAATTTATTATTTGCGTGCCACCTTCTACAAGAGCCAAATATCCATGCTTAAGTTCTCCAGAAGGCAATGCCATTGTATAAATGTACGCAATTTCCTTAAGTTTTAGTGAAGCCTCTAATGCTATTACATAATCAAAGTTTTTTCCAAGCATAACAACAAACTTTTCTTTTTGCAAAGTCTGTGCAAGTCTTTCAACTTTTTCAAAATCAAAGTCTAAAAGTTTTGTGGATGCGTCTTCAATTTCTGTAAAAGCAATTTCAAGTTGCCCATTCATCTGCATAACCATAAGATAAAGCGATGAAAGCATACAGACATACGCCTTTGTTGATGCCACTGCAATCTCGGGACCTGCAAAAATGTCAACAACTACATCCACTTTTTGCGCAAGGCTTGAATAAGGCACATTAGTAACAGCAACTGTAAATGCCTTTTTTTCTTTTATGATTTTCAAAGCGTTTAAAGTGTCTGCTGTCTCTCCACTTTGACTTAATAATATAAACAAAGTGTTTTGGTCAAAAACATCGTTGTTATAGACAAACTCACTTGCCACCACTGCCTGAGCAGAGATACCAAGTATTTGCTCAAAATATTTTGCACCTACAAGCCCTGCATGATAGGCACTTCCACAACCTAAAACCATAACCTTGTTAAATTTACTAATAAAATTTTTGTCAAACCTATCCAAAACCTTGTTTTTTCTATAGTTTTCAACTTGCCTTCTTATAGCAATAGGTTGGTCAAAAATCTCCTTTAGCATAAACGATTCAACAGGCGTTTCTTTGCAAACAAGTTGGCAGTTTTCAATATTTATTTTTTTTATTTCTCTTTCGTTACCTTCGCTATCACAAAAAGAAATTTTATTATCATCAACCTCTGCAAAAATGTCATCTTCAAGCATAAACGAAGTGTTTGCAAAGCCTGAAAAACATATTGGATCTGATGCAATTAAAAAGTTATGTTTTAAGTCCTCTGCAACATAAAGTGGACTTGCCTTTTTGGCAAGATACAGTTTTTTTTGCCCTACACATTGACAAATAATTGCATAACTGCCCTCCACTTCATCAAATGCCCTTACAAATTCCTTCAAATTTTTTGGGCACTTTTTTGCCAAGTATTCTGTCAAAACCTCTGTATCAGTTTCACCCTTTGTCTTAATGCTATATGCATTTTTCAAACTATCTGCATTTTCAATAATGCCATTATGTACAAGAACCCATTTGCCATCACTTGAAAGATGAGGGTGTGCATTTTGTTCGCTAGGCTTCCCATGCGTTGCCCACCTTGTATGCAAA
>JAFQUU010000043.1 GCA_017408305.1 Clostridia bacterium
CTACGGTTTTCTTGCACCAAAACTGTGCTGTAAAGTTCTGTTGTTTCGGCTTGAAGGGTGCGAATTGAAGAAGTAAGGTCTTGCTGTTTTTGTTGCATTTGATTAAACTTTAGCAACAAGTTTTCATTATCGCCAGAGTCTTTTGCTATGCTTTGTGCAAGGTTTTCAAGATGAACTTTTCTTTCAAGTTTTTCTTTAAGTTCAGCCTGACTTTTTAAAACCAAATTACTGTTATTTAAAATTTCAGTTTCAAGAGTTTGATTTTGAATCTCTATGCCACTAATACGCTCTTTAAGCAATTTGGTTTCGCCTGCTTGCTTTTCAAGACCAACCGTTAAACTCAAAATCTCGTTGTTGAGACTTTTCATGGTTTCATCAAGTTTTGAGATGTTTTCGAGGCAATCAGAAGACTGTGTGCCAAGGCGAACCATCTCCCCTTCTTTTAAAGAAATTTCTTGAAGAAGACCATTCATGCGTTCTTCAAGCACTGCTTTTTTTGCATCAACATTTTCTGTTTGATAAATAAACGCATTAACTTCTAAACTCTTAAGAACATCACGAAGTTCAAGATACACTTTTGCAGTTTCTGCTTGTTTTCTTAGTGGTCCAAGTTGACGGTCAAGTTCTCCAACAATATCCCTTAGGCGTGTTAAGTTTTCTTCGGTGCGTTCAAGTTTTCTTTCACTTTCAACTTTTTGAGACTTAAATTTTGCAATGCCTGCTGCTTCCTCAAAAATAAGCCTTCTTTGTTCTGGCTTAGAAGAAATAATTTCTTCAACCTTGCCCTGACTTATGATTGAATAACCATCACGACCAATACCACTGTCAAAAAAGAGGTTTACAATGTCTTTAAGCCTACAAGGATTGCGATTGATTAAGTATTCACTTTCGCCACTCCTGTAAAGTTTACGAGTTACAATAATGTCATCATATTCAAAATTAAAAAGTCTGTCTGTGTTATTAAAAAACAAACTTACTTCGCAGTACGACAAACTTTTTCTTTTTTCAGTGCCTGAAAAAATAACATCTTGCATTGATGTGCCACGAAGACTTTTTGAACTTTGTTCACCCAAAACCCACTTAATTGCATCGCCAACATTGCTTTTGCCACAACCGTTTGGGCCAACAATTGCAGTTATACCATCATCAAACTTTATTTCAACTTTATCTGCAAAACTTTTAAAGCCTGCAAGTTCCATACCTTTAAAATACATAAAAATTTTTACCCTTTTTATTCTTCAATTTCAAGTTTTTCAAGTGCAAGTTCAATTTCTGTGTTTATATCTTTTTCTGCCGCCTTAACTGCTTGTCTTATGCACGCCAAAAATGCAGGTGCTTTGCTGTCGCCATGTGCCTTAAAGATGTTTTTCTTACACCCCAAAAACAATGAGCCACCATATTGTTTATAGTCAAGTTTTGCCTTAAGTTCTTTAAAAGTGCTTTTTAAAAGAAGTGCACCGATTTTTGCAGAAAACGAACTTTTTATTTTTTCCTTAAGCGTTTTAAGCACAAACATTGCTGCGCCCTCTGTTGCCTTAAGTGCAACATTGCCTGCAAAACCATCACTGACAACTACATCATATTTGCCACTCAAAAGGTCTCTTGCCTCCATATTGCCAACAAAATTGATTGGCAGTTTTTTAAGCATTGCAAAAACCTCTTTTGTAAGTTCATTACCTTTTGCATCTTCAGTTCCGTTAGACAAAAGTGCAACTTTTGGATTTTCAACGCCATACATTTTGCTGTAGTAGATTGAACCCATAAGTGCAAAATGGCAAAGGTTGATTGGTTTAGAGTCTACATTTGCACCACAATCTAACAGCACAACACCTTTTCCATCATCTTTGCTTGGAAGTGTTGGTGCAAGGGCTGGACGACTTACGCCCTTAATTCTGCCAACTTTTAAAAAGCCACCACTAAGAACAGCACCTGTGCTACCTGCAGAAATAAGTGCCTTGACATCTTCATTTTGCCTTAAAATATTGAGTGCGACAACAAGAGAAGAATTTGGCTTTAAGCGAATTTGCATTGCAGGGTTTTCATCCTCGCAAGAAATCACATCAGGTGCCTCAACAATTTCAATTCTGCTTCCAGTATAGCCGTTTTTCTCTAGGCACGCTTTAATGCCATCAGTTTGGCCGGTGATGATAATTTCAAGGTCCTGAAATTCTTCAAGTGCCATCACACAGGCTTTAACAATCTCGCCTGGTGCATTATCGCCACCAAAACCATCAACAATAATTTTCATATGTATCTCCTTAAATTTAAAGGCATTATACCATAAAAGCCTAGTCTTTACCAAACAAATTCTTGTTTTTCATCAAAGTTTTTTATTAAAAAAAAACCACAAACTGTGGTTTAGTTTTTAAATGTTAATTTCCCCTTTAAGACATCTATTTTTATTGATTTATTTTCTTCAAGTTCGCCTGCCAAAAGTTTTTCTGCAAGCACATCTTCAACTTGCTTTTGGATATACCTTTTCAGTGGCCTTGCACCATACTCGCTGTCCTCACACGCATCAGTTATGATTTTGTCAATTGCCTTGTTTGAAACTTCAATCTTTAAGTTTTGAGATTTAAGCCTTGCATTTAGATTGTCAATTATGATTTTTGTAATTTCTTTAAGGTTGTCCTTTGTTAGTGGTTGGAACACACAGACAACATCAATACGATTGATAAACTCTGGCTTAAATGCCTTTTTAAGTGCAGACATATAAACAGATTTATTTTCTTCAAAAGTTTTTTCTGGGCTTTCTGTGCCAAACCCAAGTGGTTTGGTTTTGCCTGCAGTTGCACCAACATTGCTGGTCATAATAATAATTGTGTTTCTAAAACTTGTTGTGCGATTTTGACTGTCTGTTAAACGCCCGTCATCCAAAATTTGAAGCATTGCGTTTAAAACATCTGGGTGTGCTTTTTCTATCTCATCAAAAAGCACAACTGAATATGGTTTTCTTCTCACCTGCTCAGTAAGCCAGCCACCTTCATCATAGCCAACATACCCCGGAGGTGCACCAATCAATTTTGCAACAGAGTGTGGTTCCATATATTCACTCATGTCAACACGAATAATGTTGTTTTCATTGTCAAACATTGCTTCTGCAATGGCCTTTGAAAGTTCTGTCTTGCCAACGCCAGTTTGCCCCATAAACAAAAATGTTCCAATTGGCCTTTTTGCGTCCTGAAAACCAACCCTTGCACGCCTTATGGCCTTGCTGACAGCCTGTACGGCTTCTTCTTGCCCAACAACGCGTTTATGGATTATGCTTTCAAGTTGCACAAGTTTTTCTTTTTCGGTTTCTGTAATTTTGGTTACAGGTATGCCGGTCCACTTTGAAACAACCTCTGCAATGTCATTTTCGCCAATAAAGTTTTTTGCTTGACTTGTGCGTTTTTCAAAGTCTGCCTTAAGTGAAGAAATTTCGTTTTCAAGATTAATAATTTGTGATTGCAGTTTTGCTGCTTTTTCATAGTTTCTTTGAGTGCTTGCTTCATCACGATTTGCCTGAAGAGTGCGTAGTTTTTCTTCTTTTTCGCGAAGTGCAAGTGGCTTAAAGTTAAAGTTTACTTTTGCCTTGCTTGCCGCTTCATCAATAAGGTCTATCGCCTTATCAGGCAAACTTCTATCCATAATATATCTATCAGAAAGCGTTGCTGCTGCCTTTATTGCCTCATCTGTGATTGTTATTTTATGAAAGGCTTCGTAAGAATCCTTAATGCCCCTTAAAATTTCAATGGTGTCTTCAACGGTTGGTGGGTCTATTGTGATTGGCTGAAATCTTCTCTCTAGGGCCTTATCTTTTTCAATAAACTTTCTATATTCATCAGTTGTTGTTGCACCAATTGTTTGAAGTTCTCCCCTTGCAAGATAAGGCTTAAGCATATCTGCAGGGCTAATCTCGCCTTTTTCGCTTCCACTTTGAGCAAGGGTGTGCAGTTCATCAATAAAAACAATAATGTTTTTTTGTTTTATGATTGTTTCAATGGCATTTTTCAGTTTTTCTTCCATACTGCCACGATATTTTGTCCCAGCCATAAGCGAGCCTATTTCAAGAGAATATACTGTCTTGTTTGCCAAAAGTTCTGGCACGGCACCACTTACAATTGCTTGGGCAAGCCCCTCAACCACAGCCGTTTTGCCAACGCCTGCCTCGCCAATAAGCACTGGATTGTTTTTGGTTTTGCGACAAAGAATTTGAATTATTCTTTCAATTTCTTCCTCTCTGCCAACAACTGGGTCAATCTTGCCTTCTTTAACTTTAAGGTTGACATCAACACCCATCTTCAAAAGACTTTCAGGAAGCGTGCTTTTTGTTTGCGAAGTAGCACTTGTTTTTGTGCTTTCCCCTTGCAAAAATGAAAGCACATTCATCTTCATATTAGAAACAGAAACATTAAAATAATGCATCAAAATCTTAACTGCAATACAGTTTGGTATGCTGAGCACTGCATACAAAAGGTGCTCTGTGCCAATAAACGAGTGATTAAGTTTTCTTGCTGTGTCCCCTGCAATTCTAAGTGCTTCTTTAACCTCGGGTGTCATCTCAACTGCACTGCCACCAAAAAACATAGAAGCAGTATCTTCTAATACCATCTCTATTGCATCAGCCGTTACGCCACTTTCTGCCAAAATTTTGCTTGAGGTTGAATCCTCTGTTTTGGCAAGGCCGTACAAAAGATGTTCAGACCCCACCTTGTTTGTGCGCAGTTTTTGTGCAAGCCTGCTTGCATATCCAAGCGCCATTTCAACATTATCAGAAAACGCATTTAAGTTTGCCATTTTTTTTACCTCTTATTTAGTTTGTTTTTAATTTTAGTTACTTTTTCGTAAATTTTTTCTGGGCTTTCCCCAATATTATATTTGCCATTATGATACAAAATTTTCCCGTTTACCATTGTGAAATACACATCTGCCACTTTCGCCGAATAAACAAGGTTTGAAATTATGTTATTAACTGGCTGATGATGTGGCCCATTAAGGTCAACCAAAATCAAGTCTGCAAAGTTTCCTTCCTTTATATCCCCAACATTTTCAAAACCTAGTGTCTTTGCACCGTTTTGGGTTGCCATTTGGACAACCTTATGGGCAGGCAAAATGTCTGCCTTATATAAAGCAGCCTTGTTTAAGGTTGCCGCCAAAAACATTTCCTTAAACATATCGTAAGAATTATTAGAGTATGCCCCATCCGTGCCAAGTGCCACATTTATGCCCTTTTGACTTGCAGCATAAATTGGTGCAATGCCACTTGCAAGTTTAAGGTTACTTGCAGGACAACTTACGATATTTATATCATAATTTGCCAAAATGTCAAGGTCGTCCTTATCACAGTGCACGGCATGAAAAACTGTTGCTTGTCTATCAAAAAAGCCATAATCTTCCAAAAGTTGTGGTGGCGACAAATCGTTGTTTTTAACCGTGCAATCGCCAACCTCAGTTAAGGTTTCGCTCATGTGCGTAGAAACGGGCAAACCATTTTTTGCAGCAAAAGTAATCAGTTTTTCAAAGTTTTCTTCGCTTGTGCCATAAACAGAGTGTGCAAAGCAAACTGCACTAAGCCCTGCTTCTTGTACAACCTCCAACTGCTTGTCAAGTGGCATATCCTCTTTCTTTTGTGCAACATTTGGAAAGCCAATTGAAATCCTAGCCCGAAGCCCTGAGGTTTTATGGGCTTTGACAACAGGTACAAGCCTTCCAAAATCTTCCTCCACGCCAGTAATTCCACCCCTGACATACTCCATAATGCCAAGCATTGTTGACCAGTAAATGTCATCATCACTTAAAGCCCTTTCTTTTGGAATTATGTCTTCAAGCCACTCTTCAAGTGGTTTATCATCACTTATACCCCTTAAAACCGTTGAGGGCGTATGGCAATGAGCATTTATAAAACCACTCATAAGAAGATTGCCGTTTACATCAATCACCTCATCAAATTTTTTTTCATTTGGCAAGTTTTTGCCAACATATACAATCTTGTTTTCAGCAACCACAACATTGCCAAAGATAACCTCTTCGCTTGACAAAATATTTGCGTTTTTAAATAGATATTTCATGCTTGACCTTCCTTTAATTTTGTATTAGTATATACCAAAAGGAGAAAAGTTGCAAATGAAAGACAAAATAATTCTGCATGTTGATGCCAACAGTTTTTATGCTTCTGTTGAATGTGCAAGACACCCTGAACTTAAAAATTTGCCAGTGGCTGTCAGTGGCAACCCAAAAAAACGCAACGGAATTATTTTGGCAAAAAACGAAATTGCAAAAAAGTGTGGCGTTCAAACTGGCGAGGCAATTTGGCAAGCAAAAGACAAGTGCCCAAACCTTGTGTGCATATACCCCGATATGCCACTTTACGAAGAATACTCAAAAAAAATGCACAAGATTTTTGAAAAATACACGCACCTGATTGAAGGCATGGGGCTTGATGAGTGCTGGCTTGATATTACACAAACTGCACATCTTTTTGGAGGGGCAGAAAACCTTGCCACAAAAATAAGGACTGAAATTAAAGAAAATCTTGGCATAACAGTTTCTGTTGGCATAAGTTTTTGCAAACTGTTTGCAAAACTTGGGTCGGACCTTAAAAAACCCGACGCCCAAACAGTGATTTCAAGGCAAAACTTTAAAGAGATTGTGTATCCCCTGCCCATTGAAAGCATAATTGGCATTGGGCATAGAAGTGCAAAAAAACTGCACAAAATGAATGTGTTTACGCTAGGCGACTTTTTGGAAGTGCCAGCATATATCCTCAAAAACAACTTTAGCGTTGTTTTTTACGAACTTAGAAAAAAACTTTTAGGGTTTGACAGCGATGAAATTGCAAGCATATACACCCCCACTCCCCCAAAAAGCATTGGCAACGGCACAACAACGCTTGTGGACATTTTTACAAAAGAGGAAATACGCTCTACCCTTGTGTTTTTGGCAGAAAAAATCTCTGCAAGGCTTAGGGCAAAAGGGTTTTACGCAAACGCCCTTAGTGTTCATATTCGCACAACCACATTTCAGCATAGTGGCAAAAATATAGTGCTCCCAAAAAGCATAAATTCGGCAAAAGATATTGTCAAATACTCTATGGAACTTATTGAAAAGTTTTGGAACTTTGATGAAAAAATACGCTCTATTCGCATTTCAACGCACCACCTTACAAGTGGCGACTGTACACAACTAACAATCTTTCAAATGGCAGAAGAAAAAAAGTCTGCCCTAAATGTTGCACTTGATGAAATCAGAAAAAAATATGGCAAGCAGTCAATCCAGCCTGCCAGCATGATTTCCCAAAACCTTGTGCGTGATAATTTTAGTTAAATTTTAAAGATTTTCTTGCAAAAACATCAAAATAAAGTATACTATAAATATATGATAAAAAAACTTTTTAGAACAAAAAAATCTTTGTCTATGCCTGCACCTGTAAGCCCTTA
>JAFQUU010000005.1 GCA_017408305.1 Clostridia bacterium
AGTCCATGGTAGCGCCGCCATCATGAACTTCACCTATTTTATGAGTTTTACCAGTATAATACAAAATTCTTTCTGTAGTCGTTGTTTTTCCGGCGTCGATGTGAGCCATAATACCAACGTTTCTGGTCATTTTTAATGGTTCTTTTGCCATTTTATTTCTCCTTTTTATTTTGTTTCGCTTGTCTACCGAACAAGCAAAAGTGTCCCTCATTTTCAGTTTTATTTTCAAAACCAAAAATGGAAATGAGGTTCTTACTCCAATTGAAATTAGAGTAATTTTGTTTAAATTGAAAAAAACTCGCAGTTATTTTTCAATTTCATTTTTGCTTTCTTTTTTCTGCTCTTTTTTCTTTAAGGCTGAAACAACATGTTCAACCGAAGGGTTTACTGCATATTTAAGATGATTTTCTTGAATAAGTGAAATAATTTGTTTTTGAATGTCAAGGGACTTTTCAAAGTCTTCAACCCTACCACTTTGCTGATAGATGCGATTTGGCTGATGCGTGAGAAGAATGTTAAGGTTTGTAAATCTTTCAAACGCATTTTTGCAAACCAAATCAAATTGCTGGCTTGGGTACGGGTTTGTTGTAAGTTTGTTGTAAATAACGCCAAGCAGTATTGGGCTGTCAGTGATTATATAGTCAATCTTGCCATCAAGGACAAAAGTTCTGCGATACTGCTCTCCAATAACAATCAGTTGGTCGTTACGGAGTTTTTCGTTATCGGCATACACAATTTCTTTGGCAAACTCTTGAACAAGTTCGCAAGAAAAACCCTCTGCTTTCATCTCTGCAAAAAGTTTTGCAGCGTAGGTGCTTTTGCCCGTTCCAGGTGCACCTAAAATATTAATCACTTTTGTCATCTTTCGCCCCTCTTAAATAACAGTTTTAGAGTTCTTTGTAAGTTTCTTGTTGTTGTTTGGTCATACAAGCTCTTTTCTTTTTATGAAAATTTTCTAAACTTTTTATTTCTCTGTCTTGACTGTGCATAAGCTGATTGAAATCGTTTGTTTTGCGTCCAGTAGAATCATATCTATAATGCTCAAAATCAAACCAACTAGCAATATCTTTGGGGTTTAAAAACATTGCAATATGTTCATGCAGGTGTGCAATTTGCAAACAGACTTGTTGCAATTCTTCACGCATCTTTAGTTGCATAACTTGTTGCTTTTGAATAATGTCAAGCAATTCTTGGTTTTGCTTTTTAAGCGTTTCCATTTCAGCATTTTGATTTGTAATAATATCTTTTTGCATGTCAAGTGTTTGCTGAAGAGTGCCTTTGTTTAGACTTGCTAAGGCTTTTATCTCAACAATTTGCTTTGCAAAAAACTTTTCAACTGGTGTTAATTCATCAATATTAAGTGTTTCTTTTTTTTCTGCCATAGTTTTCTCCTTTTAGTGACTGTGTGTAATTTTATTGATTTAACTCTTCAGTTTCTTCCAAAGTTTTTTCTTCTAGGGCATCAAGGTCATCAAGGTCAAACTTTTTGTCTCTTTTTCTTAGTTCTTCATGAAGTCTTAACTGGTTTGAAATCCAAGTGCCAGCACCATGCCTTGAACGCTTGAAATTCATAGCACTTTCATTATTTTGAAAATATGCCATAACCCCTCCTTTTCTTTTCGGCGATTTACACCACCAGTTTTTTTGCTTTTGCACAATTTTTCTTAATTAAAAAGTTTTTATTTCAAATTAAATTTTCTACACAAAAGCGTATTATATGTGTTTTGCACAACATCATTTTCGGTCAAATTAAACTTTTGTGCAAAATCTAATATTTTTTTGTTACCGTCCGGGTCTGGCTGTTCTGTTAAAAATTCAACCTCCAAAAAACTTCCTAAATTTTCAACATAATCATAACATAAATTAAACCCATCTAACGAAGCAGTTTTTCGCGTTTTGTCAATGGTGACCAACTTCCTCATACCGAGATGTTGTAAAATTTTATTAGTTTCTGATAAATTATCAACAACTGTTTCGAATTCTTCAAAAACACCAAGGTTCTTTTCAATCTTAAGAGTCAAAGTTATCTTACCATTTTGCTCTCGAGTTCTGACAACTGGCTCACCACTCACCAAATTCATTCCATCTGAATCTTTTTTTATCCACACCGAATCAATTTGGTGTTTTTCGCTAGTAAAAATGATTGCGTTAGTGTTTAACAAAGTTTGAAATAATTTATCATTTTCTATTTTAAATTTTAATTCATTTTCAAACATAATTTCTCCGTTGTTTATAGGTTGCCCAAAATTTTTTGTGTTTTTGTGGGATAGATTTTAACGCTCGGCACTTTGTTTTGCGTGGGGTTGTACATAACTTACTTCCCAGTGGTGTTTCCCACCATTTGGCAAAGCGAAATAATTTTTTTCGTTTTGGAAAGCAAAACAAATTAATGCCGAAATGGGATAAATTTGTGATTTTTGTAAGCTGAGAACAAGGAAACAAGGTTTTGAGCCACAGGATTTTACAAGTTAGTGAATGACTGTGGCGAAAAAACGCAGTTGACACAGTTATCGCCCACAAAAAACGCAAATTTTACCAGCGGAAGTGTGCAAATGCTTTGTTAGCCTCAGCAGTTCTGTGCATTTCTTCTTTACGTTTGAATGCAGCACCGGTGTTGTTGTAAGCGTCCAAAAGTTCGCCTGCAAGTTTTTCTTCCATTGTGCGTTCGCCATTGCGTTTTCTTGCAAAAAGCACAATCCAACGAATGCCAAGTGTTTGACGGCGTGCTGGGCGAATTTCCATAGGAACTTGGTATGTTGCACCACCAACACGACGACCTTTTGTTTCAAGCACTGGTTTTACGTTTTCAAGGGCTTGAGTGTATACAGCAAGGCCATCTGTACCGGTTTTTTCTTTAATAATATTGAAAGCGTTGTAAACAATTTGTTGTGCAAGGCCTTTTTTACCATCAAGCATAACTTGGTTGATAAGTTTTGTAACAAGTTTGCTGTTATAGAGTGGGTCTGGAAGCACATCTTTTACAACGGCTCTGTTTCTTCTTGCCATTTTTTTCTCCTTTTATAAATTTTGTTTGCCCATAAGGGCTTTAAGATGCGACCAAATTATTTTTTAGGGCGCTTTGCACCGTATTTACTACGGCCTTGCATACGTTTTGCAACGCCTGCTGTGTCAAGTGTGCCACGGATGATGTGATAACGCACACCTGGAAGGTCTTTAACACGACCGCCACGAATAAGCACAACACTGTGTTCTTGCAAGTTGTGCCCAATGCCTGGGATGTAGCAGGTTGCTTCTTGTCCGTTTGAAAGTTTTACACGGGCAATTTTACGAAGTGCTGAGTTTGGTTTTTTAGGTGTTGTTGTTTTTACAGACAAGCACACACCACGTTTTTGTGGATTGTTTTCAAGAAGTGGTGATTTGCTTTTTGCCTTAAAAGTTTTACGACCTTTTCTTACCAATTGGTTGATTGTTGGCATAACGATTTTCTCCTTTTTTTTATTTGCCTAAATAAAGTTGTAAGTAATGCTTGCCGTTTGGCTTAGGACGGCTTAAGATGTAAAAAAATGAATTGACAATTCAATCCATCAAAAAGCTTTTTATAACTATAAAAACTTCACGAACATAATCAGTGAAAATGCGTAAATATCGCACCACCTGCCGTTGAAGTTTCAAAAAGTCCAAAAAAACCTTTTGGCTTCGGCATAACCAAAGCAAGATGCATTATACACGAACAAGGAAGCCTTGTCAACCCCTTTTTGCAAAAAAATTGACAAAGATGGCTTGTCCAAAAACAAAGCAAAACCAAAAGGTTTAATCAAAGATTAAAATTTACCTAATTACCTTTTTCGAAAACAAAAGTTTTAGTATCCCACTTAAGATTTTTGGTGCTTTAAAGCAAAAGATTTTCATTTTGACCTCTTTATAAAATATTCAAATCTCTTTCTTTTTGTGATTAGGTTTAAAGTTGACATTTGAATATAAAAAGAGTATTTTTTATATAAAGGAGATTTTATGAAAAAAATATTTAGTTTTGCGGTGATTTTATGTATGCTTATTTTTTGCGTACCACTATCAGCCGCCTGCACACCAGAAACACCACTACACGAAAAAATTGACCTTACAATAAAGAATTATTCTAACTATGACGGACTATCTATTGGTTTTCAAAACCAAACTATGCAAGGAATGTCACTTTTAAGCAATGAAAGCGAAGAGACTGTCAATTCAAAACTTAAACTTCTTGGCAAACATAAAGACGGCTATTACGAAGAAATTCAATTTGAAGAAGAAAATGATGGTGAAATCATTACAACTCAGTACAACATTCACGCAATTCAAGACGTTGGACCATTTTTGTTTGTTGGTTATACAAACTATCCAAATGTCACAACTTTATCTTACAAAATCAATAACAGCAACTATGGCACCAAATATCTTTATTTGATTGATAAGGATAGTGGAAAAATGTTTGACATTACCGGACATCACATCAATCTTTATACCCATGGAATGCATTGCTATTCAGAAAACGCTCTCTTTTGTACTTTTGGGGACTTTGCCGGTATCACAAAACTTTCTGTAAAAAATAATCTTTTGAACATAGAAGAATTTTTAGACACATCAAAGCTTTTAAGCTTTGAATTTCCAATTATGACTGATAAGTTCAACCACCTTTATTCAACACCAAAATCTGGCTCAAACCAGCGTTTTATGATTTCTTCTCAAGGTCAACTTTCTCAAATTTCTAATGCCCAATTGGGTGCAAATAACATTATGTATATTGGAAATCAATGGATAAATGAAAACGGAGAACTTACCACTGCAACTTTCGTGCCAGAAAACTTTACCAATCTTAGACACCAATCTACAATAGACGCAAACGTTACTCTTTTATATCAAAACAACAATACATATTACTATCGTAAAAACACTGAAAACAAAATCATAAAATATACTTTTGTAAATGATATTGAATACACCATTGAAGAAATAACAATGCAAAACCATATACGAGGTACAAATGGAGTTGCACTCGGTCAAAAACTTTATTTTCTTAGCGAAACTTCAATTTTCTATATAGATATACCTACAGGACAACAAACAACAATAACTTCACAGTATTTCTTTAACAAACTTTATTTAAATGCAGAAAATGAATTGATTTTTGAAGCACTAGATAGCAGTCTTAATGATGTCAAAGGCATAATTAATCCCGATGACACAATTGAGGTTGGAATAACACAAAAAGATTTTAAAATTTACTTTATAGCACCAATCAATTAATTAAAAAACATAGCAATCCTGCTATGTTTTTTTTTATTTATTTTTTTGGTTTTTCTTTGCCTGTTTCAACGGTTTCTGTAAGTGCTGAAACAAGTGATGCCATGTCTGCAATGTTTGATGGCACGATAAGTTTTGTGCTTTGGCCATCTGCCACTTTTTGAAGGGCTTCGTAGGCTTTAAGTGTAAGATATTCTTTGCTTGGGTTGGCTTCAATGATTTTGCGAATAGCCTCTGCTTCACCTTCTGCTTCTGCAATCAGGGTTGCTTTTTCTGCTTCTGCACGAAGAATTGCAGCCTGCTTTTCGCCCTCTGCACGAAGGATTGAAGACTTTTTGTCGCCCTCTGCAAGAAGGATTTGTTCACGGCGTTCACGCTCTGCACGCATTTGTTTTTCCATGGCTTCACGAATTGCTTGTGGTGGGTCTATATTTTTAAGTTCAACACGGTTGATTTTGATGCCCCAAGCATCTGTTGCATCGTCCAAAATTGCACGCATTTTGCTGTTAACGGTGTCACGGCTTGTAAGGGTTTCATCAAGTTCAAGTTCGCCAACGATATTACGAAGGGTTGTTGCAGTTAGGTTTTCAATTGCACTAATTGGTTTTTCAACTCCGTAAGAGTAAAGTTTTGGGTCAGTAATTTGAAAGTACACAACTGTATCTATTGACATTGTTACATTGTCTTTTGTAATGATTGGTTGTGGTGGGAAGTCTGCCACTCTTTCTTTAAGGCTGATTGCTGGAAGTGTACGGTCAAAGATTGGCAAGATGAAATGTACGCCTGTGTCTAGGGTTTTGTGATATTTACCAAGGCGTTCAACAATCACTGAAGTTGATTGGCGAACAATCCTGACAGAAAACCCAAAAAGCACAAGTAGCACAACAACGATAATAATAATTGCGATAATCATATTTTTATTCTCCTTTTACCTTAAGTTTGTTGCCGATTGCCTCTATGACAACGGCTTTTGCACCTGTTTTAAGTTCTTCATCGCTGACAGCAGTCCACAAAACGCCATTAAGTTTTACTTCGCCTGTAGCGTCTGGGGTGATGTCTTTGGTTACCTCACAAGACCTGCCGATTATGCTGTCTGCAGGTTTTGTGTCTTTTGTTTTATGTAGAAATTTTAAGGCAAATCTTCTTAAGAAAATAATTGAAATCATTGCCACTAGGCAAGAAACAATGATTTGCACTTCAAGCGAAATGCCACCAATGGCACATAAAACAAGCCCAACAAGTGCACCAAGAGCAATCCAAATGCTGACCATTTGCATTGTGGCAAATTCAACCACAAGTGAAGTTGCAACCACGATTGCCCAAATCCAAATTGGTTCCATTTTTCCTCCTTGTGTTAAATATACTCAATTCTTTAAAAAATGTCAAGTTTTTAGATTATAAATAGGCTGATTGCAGATAAAACTATTAGGTATATCGAAAACCACCAAAGTTTGATTTTTTGAAATGCACCAAGCATAAATTTTACGCTTAACACGCCCACAATAAACGCACTTAAGAACGCCAAGACTGTTGGCAAAACTGGAAAGGTTAAAACTTCTTCCCCAGAAGTTACTGCGCCCAAAATTTCATACGCCATTGATGCCAAAATGATGGGGATACTTAAGATAAAAGAAAACCTGCTTGCCCTTTTTCTGTCAACGCCAAGAAGTACTGCAGTGCAAATTGTTGCACCACTTCTTGAAATGCCTGGAAGCACTGCAAGGCCTTGGGCAATGCCTGTTATAAGCCCAGTTTTAAATGTCATTTTCCCAGAAGTTTTTTTTGCCAAAACTTCGGTTAAGAAAAGTAGGACTGCTGTTATCATAAAGCAGATTGGCAGAAACGCCCCCGAAAACGCACCCTTAAAAAAACCTTGAAAAAGTAGCACAATTAAAACTGTTGGGATTGTTGCAGTGTAAAGCATCTGTGCTTCCTTGCAAAATGGGTGAAAAACAAGGTGTTTTATGTCTTTCCAAAGCACAAGAACTACTGCAAAAAGTGTGGCAAGATGAAGAAGCACACTGAAAAACAAAAAGTCAGTTTCTATGCCAAAAATGTTTTGAAAAAGCACCAAGTGCCCACTTGATGACACAGGCAAAAACTCCGTCAGTCCTTGAAGCACTCCTAAAAAAATTGCACACCACACCGTCATATAATTATTTTACTGCAAAAATGCAAAGTTTATGCCACCTAAGTTTTGTTGAATATTTGCATTTTAAAAAAATATTTGGTATACTTAAAAAGAGGGATTTATGATTTTTGAAAGTTTAAGCGTTTTTCAAAATGTTATGTTTGTTTTGGCGTGCCTTGGGCTTTTGCTTTTGGCAAGTTTTTTGATTTGCCACTACACTGGCCTATACATTGCAAAGAAAAACGGCAACACTGATGACTTTGACCATATGCAAGAAGAAGATGAAGAACCTGCAAAGTTTGTTGTCAACGCATTTACCCTTAAGGGCACCGTGTTTTTGTTTTTTTCAACTTGCGTGGTTGCGTTTTTATGCTCTCTTCTTATGAACGAGTGGATTGCACTTGCACTTGGATTTTTGGTTGGCGTTGGGGTGGTGCTTTTGGTGGCATATTTTGACAAAGACCTTTTTCCACTGCCTGGCAAAGTTGCAATTGTAAGCGAAGAAATCCCAGAAAACCTAAGTGGCACTGGCAAAGTGATTGTGCTTGAAGATGGCAGAGAACTTGATGCGAAAACGCAAGGCAAACACCTTAAAAAAGGCAAAAAGGTTGTGATTGTTGAAGAAACTGGTAAAACCTTGCTTGTAAAAAAATATAAAAGGCATACGAAATAATTTATGCAAATAGTTGATTTTATTGGGCAAAATATTTTTTGGATTTTGCTTGCTATCTTTGCCATTTTTGTGATAATTACTGCATACCGTGCAAACAGTGCTTTTGACAGATATCTTGAAATGCGTGAAAAGTACACCAAAATGCCATCTTCACTTAATGTTTCTGCCAAAACTTTGGGCGAAGAATTTTCTAAAATTCATTTTAATGGAATTATTAAACTTGAAAAAACAGAAAAAGATGGTCCCGATGGCAGTTATATTCCAAAAACACAAACAGTTACCATTAAAGAAGAACTTTTAGAAAACAACAGCATTACAGCAATTTCTGTGCTTGCACACGAGTTTGGGCATGCCGTGCAACATTTTCAAAATCCTGAAATTCTAATTAAACACCAAAAACTTAATAGAATTGTTAAAACCCTTGGCAATTTAAATCCTTTGATTGTAATAACTTCTGTTGTTTTGTGCATAACTATTGGATATATATACGCTGTTTTGGGGCTTGGGATTTTGCTTTTAAACACAATTGTGGCAATTTGCCTAAAACTAAGAACAGTAAATCTTGAAAAAAACGCAAGCCAAGAGGCTGTTAAACTTTTGGAAAACTATGGTTTTAACGAAGCAGACCTTGTAAGTATAAAAAAATTCCTGTCTTACGCCAAAAACACCTATAAGGCAGACCTTGTTTGTGCTCTTCTTGGCTGGACTGGACTAACGCGAAAAACAAATTATTTTTAAGGAGAAAAATTATGTGGTTTATAACTTATTATCTTTTAGGACTTATTCTTATCCCTGGCATTATTTATGCAATTGTTACACAAAACAAAGTGCAGTCAACCTTTAAGACATTCAGCGAAATAAATTCCGAAACAGGCCTAACTGCAAAAGAGGCCTGCGAAAGAATCCTTGCACAAAGTGGCATTACTGATGTAAGCGTTGTAAAAATTTCTGGGCATCTTACGGACAACTATAACCCAACAAACAAAACACTTTCGCTTTCAGAAAGTGTGTATAACTCAACTTCAATCGCATCAATTGGCGTTGCTGCACATGAGGCAGGGCACGCAATTCAGCATGCTGAAGGCTATAAGTTTTTAAAAGTAAGAACTGGACTTATCAGGCTTTCAAACTTTATGTCTAATATGCTTCTTCCTCTTATCATTATCGGAGTTATCTTATCAGCACTGGCTTACACCAGCATTGGCAGCATTTTTGTGATTGGTGGTTGCGTGTTCTTTGGCATATCGGTGATTATCTCACTTGTAACGCTTCCCGTTGAATTTAATGCCTCAAATCGTGCACTGGCGTGCCTTACTTCTTCTTGTGTGCTTTCGCCTACAGAAGCAAAAGGTGCAAAACAAGTTTTGTCTGCTGCAGCACAAACATATGTTGCAAGCCTTGTGGTTTCAGTTCTTTCATTCTTAAGGTTTATTTTAAGCATTGTCCTGACTCGTCAAGAATAAAAATTTTAAAAACCCCACTATTTATGCAAGAAAAGGGGCTTTTTTTATTTGACAATAAATATCGGTTTTGGTAAAATTTTGTTGAAGGAAGTGGAAAAATGACCGAAGCTTTACAAAAATTTATGTATTCTCAAACCTTGGAGGCAAACTCTGCCCTTAATGCATACCTTGGCAAAGAAGTGCTTGTTGTTTACAACCAAACACTAGACCAAAACTATCCTCCAGTACAAATGAAAATTAAAGGTAAACTTATGGAACTTAATCCTTTTGAAAACATAAATGTGTCAGGCAAAACAATTGATTTTGTAAGTAAACGCCACATTATTGCAGAAATTATTGAGCCAGAAACAAACAAACGCCTTTATGACAAAACTTTGGTTGTAAACAAAACCACAAAAGTCAAAAATGACCTCTCTACTTACAAAGTTGCCATCCTTGGTGCACAACAGGCACCAAAAGAACATTCTTACAGCCATTTCAACTTACAATAAATTTGTTTAAAACAAACAAAAAATTTGGGTTCAAAACTTGCTTTTTGCCATATGCTTTATGCGTTTTATGTTAATACAGTTTTTTAACAACATTTTTTTAATGTTGTTTTTTTTATTGAAAAATTTTTTAACCTGTGTTAAGATATAGAAACTTTTGAGATTTGGCCACTAAAACATTTTTATAGGAGTGGAAAATGAACAAAAACGAAAAACGCGAACTGAAGAAACAGCGAAAGATGATTTACATCTTTTTGGCAATATGCTTACCAATTATGCTTGTTTTGGCTTATGTATTATACAGATTCGCACCAAGTCTTGTAAACCAGCAATGGATTGTTGTTGCACTGATTGTTGTGTTTGGGCTTGTGCTGTGGTTTGGATATCAGTTTATACTTAAAAAACAAGCAGAAAAAAATGCACAAAAACCGAAGAAAAAAGACCCGTATGCTGACTAATGAAAAGGAGGAAAAACACATATGGCAAACGCAGTAAAAATTTTACCTAATAGTCTTGAGGCAGAACAAGGCATTTTGGCAAGTATTATGATGGACCAAGAAGTGCCTATGCAGGTTTTTCCTGTCTTGAGGCCTGAAGATTTTTATTCTTTGGCCCACAAAACCATTTACGAAAACATGATTTCACTTTACGCAAGTGGAAGCCCAGTTGAACTTATTACCCTTGTCAACAAACTTGAATCCGTGCAAAAACTTGATGCTGTCGGAGGGCTTGAATACATAACTTCGCTTACAAGTTTTTTGCCATCTGCCAGCAACTTTAAGCATTATCTTGACATTGTCAAAAACCACTCAAAACGAAGAAAACTCATTAAAGCAAGCCAAGACATTGCCCAGATGTGTTTTGAAAATGAAAACTCTACTGATGACCTTAACTTTGCTGAACAACAAATCTTTAAAATCAGCGAAAGTGAGCAAATCTCTTCTCTTGAGCACATTGAAGGCAGTTTGGGTGCAGTTATTGACAAGTTTGATTTTCTTGCCAAAAACGGTGGCACAATTAGGGGTATTTCAACCGGGCTTGAAGACTTTGACCAAATAACCGGTGGGCTTCAAAACTCTGACCTTATCATTTTGGCTGCTCGCCCAGGTGTTGGTAAAACAAGTTTGGCAATGAACCTTATCAACCACGCAGCAATCAAAGAGGGCAAAACTTGTGCAGTGTTTAGTCTTGAAATGCCCAAAATCCAAATTGCACAGCGTTCAATTTGTAGCGTGGGTTGCGTAAGTATGACAAAAGCCTTAAACGGCACACTTAACGAAGAAGATTGGCGAAAACTTTGGAAGGCACAAAAAGACCTTTCTGATGCAAAAATCTTTATTGATGACAACAGCCTGAACACACCAACAGACATTTTGTCAAAGTGTCGCAGACTTAAACTTGAACACGGGCTTGACCTTGTGATGATTGACTATCTCCAACTTATGAAAAGTGGCAGTGGCCAACCAAACCGTGTGCTTGAAATTGGTGAAATTACACGATTTTTGAAGATTGCTGCAAAAGAACTTAATGTGCCAATCATTCTTCTTTCCCAACTTTCACGCCAAGTTGATGCAAGGCCAGACCATCGCCCTGTGATGAGTGACCTTAGGGATTCTGGTAATATCGAACAAGATGCCGACATTGTAATCTTTCTTTACAACCCAGAAAAATATAATGATGTTGTTGTGGAAAGTGGCCAAGAAGGGCTTGTAGAGCTTGAAATTGCCAAGCACCGTAACGGAAGTCCTGGCAAAATAAAACTTCGCTGGATTGGCGACTGGGTTACATTTGCAAACAAAGATGCAAAAACTCCACTGCCACAAATTTCCACGCCAAAACCAGAGGCAGTTAAGGCTGAAGAACTTGCTTCAAATGCCGAACTTGATGCAATTTTTGGCGACAGCACCGAACAATCATCAACACTGCCAGACTTTAAAGATATGGAAAACCTGCCACCGTTTGAACCTGCACCTGAGTTTGAAGAAAATGCCACATCTTTTGATGAGCAAACGCCAATGGAAGAACTTCCACCATTTGAAGAAATTCCACCGTTTGATGAAGATGATATGCCACCACCAATGGAAGAACTTATGCCTTTTGATGAAGACCTGCCTTTTGACAATGAGCCAAAAGAATAACAATTAAATTCAAATAATACATAAAAAAAATTATCCTTCCCAGGGATAATTTTTTTTCGTTTCCTTCATATTCTGCCAACAAGTTCATCTAATGATACTTTAAAAAGGTCTGCAAGTTTTATTAATGTAAAAATATCAGGGGTGGAATAACCGTTTTCATAATTTGACACCAAACTTTTACGCCCATTTAGTTTTTCAGCCAACTCCCCTTGGGTTAATCCAAGACTTTTTCTGCATTGTTTAATATTTTTTTGAATTTTTTCTTGATATTCCATTTTTTTACTTGACAAATTGTACAACCTTTTTGTACTATTTTGTTAAAAGTACAAGTTTCTTGTACTTTTGAGGGAGGAAAAATGAAACATTTAAAGAAAAATATAGTCTCAAATATTTCATCTAACAATAATATTGTAAGCAAAAATTCGAAAAACTATGCTGATTTTGGGCAAAAAAATAAGCCTACAGGGCTTACTGGCAAGAAAAATCGGCTTTTCAAAAGTTTGGGGATTGGTGCAATGGCAGTTTTTATGGGGATTTTAACTGTGCTTGGCACAGCCTGCACACCCACTCAAACAAACACAAACCCTGAAAATGGCAGTTTGGCAAGTGGAAACAATATGGAAGCAGTAAAACCAGCCCCAAGTCCCCTTGGCCTTGACCCCAAAAATGACCCAATCATCTACACCACCGAAAGTGGCCTTGAAATTAAATATGGGGGGATTTCTTTTAATCAAAGTTATGCAGGTTCTGGGCTCGGCGGCTTAGTAGGTTATCCTTATATTACAATGGGAACCTATAATAATAAATCGGTAAATTGGATTATAATAGGTAGGGCAAATAATTTATCAGCACTTGACACATCTATAAATACTTATATTTTTTCAAATTGGCAATCTAATCAAACAATTCTTCATTATGCAAAATACTTTTTTGAAAATATATATGAAACTACTTCTCCTGCAGGAAATGCAATAAACAATTCGATTGCACAAGCAGCATTTGCAGATTATGCAACAATTAACCTTTCCAAACCAACCCCTGATTCCGAAATTGATGATGATTGCGTGCTTGCTTTATGCGAAACTACTTTAGGCACAAGTAGCACTTCAAATAATTATAATAATGGAAGTTTAAAAACTGCTTGCGATAATCTTTATAAAACAAACCTTAATCTTAGTGATGAAGACAAATCCTTTATAACTTCTCAAAGTTTAAAAAATTATTATTACGGTGGAGGATATTCGACATGTACCCAATATATTTTTCCTATGGCTGCTGAAGCTGGTTATGGAGAATTTGCCCTGACAACATATTTTAATATTTCAATTGGAGCAGACAATAGTTTTCTGGCAAGTAGTGTTCAATGGTGGACAAGAACTGGTGCTACAACAGGCAATTCTACAGGCTCAAGAGCGGTCAAAACAACAGGTTGGATAGATGGCAATAACAGTAGCAGATATGCAACAGAGACAAACTATATTCGACCAGCGATGGTTGTAAATTTAACTTAAATGTCTAGAATATATAAATAATTTTAGTTTTTTTAAAATAAAATAATAAATTATTTTTTAATTATTTTTTATAAAAATTTAATTAAATTTAATTATTTTAATTAAAAAAACTGATTAATTATATTTTAATCAGTTTTTATTTTATTTTTTCTTTTTTGTTGAATTTTTATTTTTAGGGCTTTAAAGTCTTCCTTAATGTGTTTTCTTTCCCAAATAAGAGAAAGAAGGAAAGGCAAAACCCAAAAGTAGAAAAAGCAACCTGGAAGAAGATAAAAGAATGGCCAATATTTAGGCTCGCCAGCAAACTCGCCTGCTGGAACATATTGCATGAACTCTGGTGTCAGCCAAGTAAACAGCACTGAAACGCTGTCGGTTGGTCCCCAAATAAGTGATGTGTTGCGATAGCCACAGCCCTCTGCCAAAATATCATCGCCACGCATTGCAATTATGCCAAGTTCACTTTGTAAAACTTGATTGCAAATGATAAATAGCAGAACTGCCATCATGCAAAAAGGCATTTTCCAAACATTGCGATAATTGAGATGATGCACTTTTAAAAGAATCATTAATAGAGGTATAACAATTATGATTATATGGCAAAGATAAAAACGCCAAACATCAAACGTTGCAACAGAGTCACCAAGCGCCTCCGTTGGATAAACAAGTGCCAAGAAGCCTGAAATCACACCGATATAAAACATCCAATCTTTTGCAGTGTCGGACTTAGACAAAAACAAAAATGGAAATGTCAGCACACTGACAGCACAAATATTGATGAACCAAGCATTTTCCATAATCATGCTTGGGTTGCCTGCAAATGGTGGAAACAAAAGCCTAAAAAAATGTAAGCCTAAATTAAAAAACAAAACAGAAGCGATAAAAATCTTTTTGGTTTTCATGGATTTATTTCGTAGAAGAAAATACAAACCAACCGTTATACCCACAGCAAGCAAGATGAAAAATATATACCAAAAATTGCCTAACTGAACCATTTGGTCCCCCTTTATTTGAAATTAGTATAACACAAAGAAAATAAATTTGTCGAAAAATATTGGGGGCTTTTTTTCTAAATGTAAAAAAACTGACACATTGGTCAGTTTTTCTTAATTTAAAATTGCCTTAATGCGACGAACGCCTGCACTTGAACTTTCTTCTTTTTGGATTTTGAAGTGGCCAAGTTCTGCTGTGTTGTTTGCGTGTGGGCCACCACAAATTTCTTTGCTGTAGCCTTCGATTGTGTAAACCTTAACTTTTTCACCATACTTGTCTGCAAACAAACCAACTGCACCCTGTGCTTTTGCTTCTTCAACTGTCATTTCTGCAAGGACAACGGGCACACTTGCCTTGATTGCCTCGTTTACAAAATCTTCAACTGCCTTGATTTCTTCAGGAAGCATTTTGCGTTCAAAATTAAAGTCAAACCTTAGGCGTTCTTGGGTGATATTGCTACCCTTTTGGTTGACATGCTCGCCCAAAACTTTTTTAAGACCTGCATGAAGAAGGTGCGTTGCAGTGTGAAGGCGTGTGGTTTCTATGCTGTGGTCTGCAAGGCCAGCCTTGAACACTTTGCCGATATCGCCCTTAGAAGCCTCTTTGTGTTTTGCAAAAAGGTCGTTAAAGGCTTTTTCATCAACGGTTAAACCGTTTTCAGTTGCAAGTTCTTTTGTGATTTCAAACGGGAAGCCGAAAGTGTCGAAAAGTTTGAATACAAGCTGGGGCTTAAGTTGTCCGTTTTCAATATTTTCTGGTTTTGAAATAAAGTGGTTGAACTCTTTCAGGCCATTGTCAAGAAGTTTTGAAAACTTTGCGTTTTCTTCCAAAATCAAAGCGATAATTTGGTCTTTTGTATAATTCCATTCTGGGGCGATATCGCATTCATTAAGGTTGTCGATTGTAAGAGATGCCACTTCCTGCAAAAGATTTTCTTTGCCAGCGATATTTCTTATATGCCTCATTGCTCTTCTTAGAAGTCTTCTTAAAACATAACCTGCCTTGACATTGCTTGGCACAACACCTGCGTTTAGGATAATCACACTGGTTTTGATGTGGTCTGCAATAATCCTTAGGCTTACATCATTTGCATTAGCAGAATTTGCTTTTACAAAATCTATGATTGGCTTATAGATTTCGGTTTCATACACGCTGTCAAGTCCGTTTAGGTTCATAACAAAGCGTTCAAGGCCACCACCTGTGTCTACGCTGTTAAATGGAAGGGGTTTATACTTTCCGTCTGCAGTTTGAAGATATTGCATAAACACGCCAACATTCCAAATTTCAATGTAACGCATTTTGTCATCAAACACGCCTGTTTCTTCGTATGATTTTGAATATTTATCGCCTGTGTCGTAAAAAACTTCTGTGCAAGGGCCACAAGGACCTTCACCATCGCCCATACGCCAAAAGTTGTCTTCAAAACCACACTCGATTATACGGCTGTCTGGAAAACCAACCTTGTTCCAATATTTTTTGCTTTCTGTATCGGCTGGCAAACCTCTTGACTCATCGCCAGAAAACACTGTGGCATAAAGTTTTTCTTTTGGAATGCCGAAGTGGTTGACAAGAAGGTCTGTAGCAAATGTGATTGCACCTTCCTTAAAGTAGTCGCCAACGCTCCAACTGCCAAGCATGCAAAAACTTGACAAGTGGTGCCTATCGCCAATACTGTCTATATCGTTGGTGCGAATGCAAATTTGCATATTGCACATGCGTTTTGACTCTGGTGTTTTTTCGCCTGTAAACACCTTTTTGATTGGTGCCATACCTGCGTTGATAAAAAGAAGGCTGTCATCATTTTCTGGAATGATTGAAGAACCTTTAATGATTTTGTGAGAGTTTTTTTCAAAAAAATCTAAAAATGTTTTCTTAACTTGTTTTACTGTATATTTCATAATGCTTTTATTA
>JAFQUU010000044.1 GCA_017408305.1 Clostridia bacterium
ACTTTCCAAATTGCAAAAACATCAAAAGTTTGACGCCTGAAGCACCAAAAACACCTGTTGGCAAATGCCCAGAGTGTGGCAAAGATGTTTTGCCAAGGAAATCAAAGCGTGGAAAAATCTTTTATGCTTGCAGTGGATACCCAGATTGCAAATTTATGAGTTGGGATATTCCAACAGAAGAAAGATGCTCTTCTTGTGGTGGCGTGATTTACAAAAAAGTTTTAAAAGACAAGTATACTTTCCACTGCGAAAAGGGCTGTAAAGAAAGTTTTAGGGAACAGCCAAGAGAGGCTGAAGGAGATAACTAATGGAACAAATGCGTGGCACAACAATTTGTGCAGTGCAAAGAAATGGCAAAATTGCCATTGCTGGTGATGGACAAGTAACGATGTCCAACAGCATTATATTTAAAAGCAATGCAAGAAAAGTTAGAAGAATTTATGGCGACAAGGTTGTTGTTGGTTTTGCAGGTGGCGTAAGTGATGCGTTTGCACTATGTGAGAGGTTTGAAGAACTTTTGAACAAGTTTTCAGGCAATTTGATGCGTAGTGCAGTGGAACTTGCAAGTTTTTGGCGTGGCGATAAGGTTATGCGTCAACTTGAAGCCATGATGATTGTTGCAGATAAGGAGCAAATTTTGGTGCTTTCTGGCACAGGTGAAGTTATTGAACCACAAGATGGCATTTGTGCAATTGGCAGTGGTGGCAACTTTGCGTTTGCTGCTGCAAAGGCACTTGTTGAAAACACAAAACTTTCTGCCAAAGAAATTGCATTAAAATCGCTTAAAATTGCAAGTCAAATTTGCATTTTCACAAACGAAAACATCATTGTGGAGGAAATATAATGAACTTAACGCCAAGGGAAATTGTTGAAGAACTTGATAAGTATATAATCGGGCAAAATGAGGCAAAAAGGGCAGTTGCAGTTGCACTTAGAAACAGATATCGTAGAAGCAAACTTTCAAAAGAACTGCGTGAAGACATTACACCTAAAAACATTATTCTTAAAGGCCCAACAGGTGTGGGTAAAACAGAAATTGCAAGACGCCTTGCAAGGCTTGTAAAGGCACCTTTTGTAAAGATTGAGGCAACAAAATATACAGAAGTTGGTTATGTTGGCAGGGATGTTGAAAGCATGGTAAGGGACCTTGTTGAAGTGGCCGTAAGAATGGTAAAAGACGAAAAGAAACAAGAAATTGAATACAAGGTAAAACCGATTGTTGACAAAAAACTTATTGAGGCTATCAAAAAAGTTAAAGAAAAAGAAACACAAAATGTAACGGTTGATGGCATGGTGCTTATGGACTTTGAAAGTGGATATCATAATGGCGAATTTGAAGACACTGTGATTGAAATTGATGTAAGAGAACAACCAAAGCAAATGAATTTTATGGAAGGCATGGGTGCAATAAATCTTGGAGATATGTTTAGTGGATTTATGCCAAACCGTAAGAAAAACAAACATATTTCAGTAAAACACGCCAGAGAACTATTGTTTGCAGAAGAATATGATAAACATATTGACCATGAAAATGTTTGCAGTGAGGCAATAAGGCGTGCTGAAGAAGAAGGCATTATCTTTATTGATGAAATGGATAAAGTAATTGGCAAATCTGCAAGTGGCCATGGGCCAGATGTTTCAAGGGAAGGCGTGCAAAGAGATATCCTTCCAATTGTTGAAGGTAGCACAGTTGCAACAAAGTATGGCAATATAAAAACTGACTTTATTTTGTTTATCGCTGCAGGTGCGTTCCATGTTTCAAAAATTGAGGATATGATTCCAGAACTTCAAGGCCGTTTCCCAATCAGGGTGGATCTTCAAAATCTTAAGAAGGAAGACTTTATGAAGATTTTGAGTCAACCTAAAAATGCAATCACCCTTCAATACGCAAGTCTTTTAAAGGTTGATAATATTGACCTTAAGTTTACAGATGATGCTATCGAAGAAATCGCTGAAATTGCAGAACAAGAAAATGAAACTGCAGAAAACTTGGGTGCAAGAAGATTGCATACGCTTATTGAAGGCTTGACAGAAGATATTTCGTTCAATGCTTCAGGCAACCACCCAATGACAGAAGTTGTGATAGACAAAAAGTATGTTCAAAACACTTTTAAAGATACCAAAAGAAAGTACGACCTCAAAAAATACATTTTGTAGGAGATAAAATGTTTTCAAGGACAATTTCGCTACTCGGCGAAGAAAATTTTTCAAAACTTCAAAACGCCAAGGTTTGCGTTGTGGGCGTTGGTGGCGTTGGTGGTACAGTTTGTGAAGTGCTTGCAAGAACAGGAGTGAAAAACCTTTTGCTGATTGATGGGGATGTAATTAGCATTTCAAACTTGAATCGCCAAATTTTTACAAATCAAGAAAACATCGGTAAACCAAAAGTTGAAGAGATGAAAAAACGCATTTTGGCCATAAACCCAAATGCCAAAATTGAAACAATTTTTAAGTTTTTAAGCCCTGAAAATATCGCCGAAACATTGACAGAAAAATATGATTATGTTGTTGATGCGATTGATGACATAAAGACCAAAGTTGCCTTAATTTGCGTTTGTAAGGCTTGTGGCATTAATGTTATAAGTGCTATGGGTGCAGGCAACAGAAGAGGCTTGCCAAATTTTGAAGTGGTTGATATTTTTAAAACAAGTTATGACCCACTTGCCAAAGTTTTAAGAAAAAAACTGCGTGAGAAAAATATACAGGCA
This sequence comes from Clostridia bacterium, assembly GCA_017408305.1. GTDB lineage: Bacteria > Bacillota > Clostridia > Christensenellales > UBA1242 > UBA5489. The sequence goes on from JAFQUU010000044.1 coordinate 2,709, forward strand.
CTTGATGTTTGTATTTCCAACACAGAAGTTGACCAAAAACTTTCGCCACCAGCAAGCGTGATGTGGCAACCATTGACATCTGGGGCCGTGATTGCAAGTTTTGTAATAAATAAAATCTGTAAAAATTAAAAAAAATTGAAATTTAGTTTACAAATTCAATTAAATATGGTAAATTTTCTTTGTAAAAAAAATTAAAAGGAAAAATTATGGAACAAATTAAACAAGAAGAATTTGAAGCAAAAGTTTTAAAAAACTCAAAGCCTGTGCTTGTTGACTTTTTTGCAACATGGTGTGGCCCTTGCCGTATGCTTACTCCAATTTTGGAACAAGTGTCTGCAGAAAACAATGGTGCTTTTGATATTGTAAAAATTGATGTTGATGAAGCAGAAGACCTTTCAAGGGAATTTGGGATTATGTCAATTCCAACTCTTATGGTGTTTAAAGATGGAAATCTTGTTAAAAGAGAATCTGGCCTTCGTCCTAAAAACGCAATTTTTGACATGATGAGCGATATTTAATATTTTGAAAAGATTTTTAGTTACACGAATTTTTATTCGTGTTTTTTTGCATTTTTTAATGTTTCTTGACAAAAAAAATGTTTTAGTGTAAAATATTTAAGATAATTTGTTTGCAGTTGTAAACACTTTTAAAGGGGAAAACAATGAAAAAAAGAGTTTATTGCGATTTTGCCGCAACCACTTATGTTTCAAGCGAGGTTTTAAATGAAATGCTTCCTTGCTTTAACACAATTTTTGGCAATGCCAGCAGTTTGCATGGCTATGGGCGTGATGCTGTTGCACTTGTGGACAAGGCAAGGGACAGAGTTCAAAAAGCCATTGGTGCAGAAAAGCCTTCAGAGGTTTACTTTACAAGTGGTGGCACAGAAGCAAACAACTGGGCACTCAAAGGGCTTGCAAGGGCAAATAGTGCCAAAGGTAAGCATATTATTACAAGTGCGATAGAGCATGACAGCGTGCTTGAAGCGTGCAAACAACTTGAAGAGGAAGGTTTTGAAGTAACATATTTGCCTGTGGACAGCAAAGGACTAGTGTCTATTACAGACCTTATTCACAATCTTCGTCCAACCACCTGTCTTGTGTCTATTATGGCTGTGAACAACGAAATTGGCACAATCCAAAACATTAAAACAATTGCAAACCTTACCCATGACTATGGTGCAATTTTCCACACAGATGCTGTGCAGGCACTTGGTGCAATAAAACTTAATGTCAAAGATATGGAAATTGATGCATTGTCAATCAGTTCTCACAAAATTTACGGGCCAAAAGGAGTGGGTGCCCTTTATGTTAAACAAGGCATAAAGATTGACCCAATCATTGCAGGTGGCAGTCAAGAAAGGGGGCTTCGTGGTGGCACAAGCAATGTGCCTGGCATTGTTGGCTTTGGTAAGGCCATTGAGATTGCAAACAGAGACCTTATGATAAACCAAAAGAAACTTAAAAGCATTCGCCTTTACTTTTTAAATCAGGTTATGGAAAAAATCCCTTATGTAACCGTGAACGGACACCCTTACCAAAAAGTTCAAGGCACAATTAACTTAAGTTTTGAAATGGTTGAGGCAGAGGCACTCCTTATGCTTCTTGATATGGAAGGCATTGCAGTGTCAACAGGCTCTGCGTGTACATCTGGCAGTCCACTTCCTTCTCATGTATTAAAGGCGATTGGTCTTTCAAATGAATTTGCAAAAGGTTCGCTTAGGTTTTCTTTTGGAAAATCAACCACAAAAGCCGATGTGGACTATATTATAGAAAAACTTGTGGCTTCTGTTGCCAAACTTCGTGAAATGTCTCCTGTATCAAAGGCAGGCCGCAGAAAGAAAAAAGCATAAGGAGGAGTTTATGTATAACATAAAAATTGTGCAACACTTTACCTGCCCCAAAAATGCAGGAACTTTGCGTGGTGCAGATGCTGTGGGCAAGGCAGTTGGTGAAGATAAGGGAGATATCGTTAAATTTTATTTTAAAATCAACTCTAAAACCCATATTGTTGAAGATGCACATTTTAAAACAATGGGTTGCCCAGCAGCGATTGCTTGCTCTGACATTGCTTGCGAAATGGTTAAGGGAAAAACCATTGAAGAAGC
>JAFQUU010000045.1 GCA_017408305.1 Clostridia bacterium
CATATATGGCTGGGCAAACAGCACTTCTGGCAGTAAACGCCTGATATGTAGCAAATACTACAAAGGCGAGGGCTTTAAAACCTTTATGTCAACAGGCGAAACGCACCTTATGGATTTGGAAAACACAAAGACAGCATTCCCAGCAACCACAGCGGGTGGATATCCAATTGTTTATGCCTCAAGATATACACAAGAAAACTTTAATAACAATAGTAATGGAAAGTTTACAACTACATCAAATTATCAACTCGACTACTACATAAACTCGCAAAACCAATTTTTTTTCATTAACACAATGCGCAACGCAAATACTTTAACTGAAACATATCCGCACCTTAATAATGTGCTTTATGCAAAAAAAAGTTTGCATAATGGAGCAAACTTTTTTATAGAATACGCAACCATTGTATATCAAGATTTTTCTATAGGATTACATTATGCACACTATTATGATGCCCTTGAAAACAATATATTGGCCGCAATTACCTTGCTTTTTTCAAAAACAAATTACCCAAAAGAATTTGTTGACTTTATTCCTGTTTATGACTATATGGTTGGCGCGTCAAGAACCTCTTTGCAAAATGTAGGATATTTCCTTTTACACAAGTCTGGAAATATACTATTTGTTCCGGAAAAAGAAGCAACTTATTTTATAAAAATTGGCAAAGGTAGGCAAGTTACTGCAAGTTATCACACCGATATGATGGGCATAGATATTTTCTACGAGCATAATGGAAAAATATATAAAAAAGTCCTTGAACGGACCGAAACAAATTCAACTGAATGGGTATTAAGTGAAACAATTGAAACCATTGAAAACGCAGACTGCATATACGAAAATGACCTTTATCAGTTCAAAATCCTAAAAGGAGAAATTACTCAAGTATTAAAGATATAAAAAAACAGGCGAATGCCTGCTTTTTTATTGGTTATCATCATCTACATCTACTGGAGGATATTGCTCGCCATCCCCTAAAACTCTACCATCAATATTTGTTTTTTTGTTAGATGCCCAATCTACAACCTTGTCAATAACATTTTTATTAATTGGATCATCAATGTCTGGAAGATTGTTAAGGTTAGTACCACTGTTAGCAACTTTAATGTAGATATCGCCGAGTTCAAGAGATGTCATGGTGTATGAAATGCCTTGATATAAAGCACTACTTGCACCATCAAAATCCCTTACTGTGTAAGTAACAGTAATTCTTCTTTCTTCACCATATGTATGAATAATCGCACCTTCTCCTTTCAAGTTATCAGGAGTAGTTGCTTTCTGTTTACCAGTACTATCGCCGGTAATATCTGGTTGAATTGCGTTAGGGTCAGTTGTTGTACCACCTGCTGGTGCAGTGGTCCAGTTTGAGATTGTAACATTAGTTGTTCTACTTTCTGTTACATTTGTTGTTTCACTAAATGTAGTATTATAAGTATCAGTTACAGTCACATCAAAAACTTCGTCAATAGTATAATCTGTTCCTGGTATTGGAGCACTCGACAAGTTAGCATAAAGTTCGTAGTAAATTGGAGCAGAAGATGCGTGTGCTTTGATTATGAATTCATAAACAACTTGTGCACCAACATTCAAGTAACCATCTTCATCTTTATCGGCAACTTTCAAATACACTCTATTGTCATAGAATGTTTTAGCAGTATCGTTCACGAAACGAGCAACATATTGCTCAACGCCCAGTGAACCTATGGTTTCATCATTCTCACCTACGGCAGTATTGGTTAATGTAAGAGTGTCCTTGTATTTGTATTTGCCTTTGTCATCCAATTCTTCTGAAATAGATGCCTTTTCAACAATATCCATTTTACTGAAACCTGTACCATTAAGGTCGCCAGCATTCGCTTCTACAAGGTCTGCATTGTTATGCACTTGAAGGGTGATATCAGCAGCCACTGATGTTGCAGTGAAGGAAACTTGAGAGCTTACCTTTACTGCTTGTTGGGTTGCGGCCCAAACGCCAACGCCCATAACGGCAACTACAAGACCGAGTGAGGCTATGCTGGCAAAGAGTTTTACTTTCCTTTTTTTCATATTATTTTTTAATCTCCTTTTCAAACAATCCACACTCGTGTGGAAGGCGAGAAAAACAAATAGAGTTTATCCCTTGATTTTATTGTAAAAAAATCATAGGCCTTAAGTCAAACAAAAAAAACCACTTTTTTGCAAAAAACGACATTTTTTGCACAACAAAAAAACTTTGTGCAATGTGTACATATTGGGCATAAATTCAAATTTTTTGGGGACTTTGCCAAAATTTCTGCCACAAAACCTTGACAAACAAAAAAACTTGTGATAAAATGGCCAAGTTAAAACTTAATATTTGGGATTGTGGCGGAATCGGCAGACGCGCACGTTTAAGGGGCGTGTGAGCAATCGTAAGGGTTCAAGTCCCTTCAATCCCACCAAAAAAACAGCCTCCCAACAGGGAAGGCTGTTTTTCATTATTCATTAAAAAAACCACCCAATTATGTTTGGTTGGTTTTTTCTAAATACACTTCAAAACTGTTGTCAAATATGAAAGAATTTTTCACGCTTGCAAGCGTTGTTGTAAGCCTAAACTTTGTTGTTGGTGCTTCGCCACCATTGACCCTTGCAGGCGTAACCACTGCATCAGTGATGTTAAGTTCGTTTACAATTTGTGGGGAACTGTCTGGTGGATAAACCCTTACGCTGATTGGAAATTCGCTGTAGTTTTCAACCACGATGTTATACCAAATGGTGCGTTTTTCCTTCTTAAAGGTTATGCCATCGTTAAATGTTATGGCAGTCTTAGAGGCGTTGTGTTTGCCAACAATACCACTATGGTCAACAACATCGCTGACAATTTCGCTGTTGTCAATTGCATAAACAACACTTACAGTTGCCCTAAAGTATATATCATCATTTGCAGTAAAAGAAATCACATTTTTTGCTGTCATGGTTGTGGTGATTGCTGCAAAAACTGCATAGCCACCTGCACCTGTCAGAATAATACACAATATGGCAACAAAAATTGTGCTAAATCTTTTCATTATTCCCCCATTGCCAATTTTGCACAAGTGGCATGTCGGTTCCATTTTTTCTTATGTGTGCATGGTGCTCTGCAAGATATTTGTCCATAAGGTCATCAAGTGCCTCGGTTTTCTTGGTTTTTGGCAGTTTTGCAAGCACTGCTTTTACGATATTAAATCTGTCCACCTTGTTTTGCACACGCATATCAAACGGCGTTGAGATTTTGCCTTCTTCCATATAGCCGTGCACATCAAGATTTCTGTTTTGGCGTTCATAAGTAAGTTCTCTAATTAGTGAAGCATAACCGTGATAGTTAAACACAATTGGCTTGTCGGTGGTGAAAAGGTTGTTGTATGCGTTGTCGCTTAAACCGTGTGGGTGCTGTTCGTGTGGGGTAAGGGTCATAAGGTCTACAACATTTACAAAACGGAATTTAAGGTCTGGCAAATTCTTTTTCAAAATGTCTGCTGCAGCAAGGGTTTCAAGGGTGATTATGTCGCCAGCACAAGCAAGCACAATTTCAGGGTTTTCAGGGTCGTTACTTGCCCATTTCCAAACCCCAGCACCAGCCTTGCAGTGTTTTTTTGCTTCTTCAAGTGTCAGCCATTGCCATGATGGGTGCTTTTGTGCCACAATTGCATTTATGCGATTTTTTGTTTTAAGACAGTGATTGAAAACGCACAAAAGACAGTTTGCATCAGGTGGCAAGTACATACGCACAATTGAAGACTTTTTGTTTGCAAGGTGGTCAAGAAGCCCAGGGTCTTGGTGAGAGTATCCGTTGTGGTCTTGAAGCCAAGCATGACTTGTAAGAAGCACATTAAGGCTTGCAATATCCTTACGCCATTTAACTTCGCTTGCCATCTTAAGCCATTTTGCGTGCTGACTGAACATACTGTCAACAACGCGTGCAAACGCTGCGTAGGTTGCAAAAACGCCATGTCTGCCCGTTAGGACATACCCTTCAAGCCACCCTTCGCAAGAGTGTTCGCTAAGGTACGCATCAAGCACTCTGCCATTTGGTGCAAGGCTTTCATCGTTGTCCTTAATTTCGGCATTAAACATATTGTTTGTTGCTTCATAAACTGCTTCCATACGGTTTGAAACAATTTCATCAGGGCTGAAAATCCTAAAATTATTTGGGTTAAGTTTTAAAACATCTCTAAAATACTGAGAAAGCACCAGCGTGTCTTGTGCTTTGGTTGTGCCACGACCTTTAACTTCAACTGCAAGGTCCTTAAGGTTTGGCAAATTCAGTGGCACCAAAAGTTCTCCACCGTTGGCGTGTGGGTTTGCACCAAGCCTAAAGTTGCCTTCTGGGGCAAGTTCTGCAAGTTCTGGCAAAAATTCGCCATTAACCGTAAACAACTTTTCTGGTTTATAACTTTTCAGCCATTCTTCAAGGCCTTTCACATGGCTTTTGTCTTTCATAGAAAATGGCACATGATACGCGTTGTGTGTGCCTTCAACCTCTATGCCATCAACAAGCGATGGGCAAGTCCACCCTTTTGGTGTGCGAAGCACAATCATTGGCCAAAGTGGGCGTGTTGGGTCAAGGTTTTTGCGTGCTTTTGCTTGAATTGCCTTGATTTCCAAAATCACTTTGTCCAAAGTTTCTGCCATAAGTTTGTGCATGGTCATTGGGTCGCTTCCTTCAACAAAATATGGTTTCCAGCCATAGCCAAGGAAAAGGCTTTCAAGTTCTTTATGACTTATTCTTGCAAGCACTGTTGGGTTAAACACTTTAAAGCCGTTAAGGTGCAGAATAGGAAGCACTGCACCATCAGTTATTGGGTTTAAGAATTTGTTCGAATGCCAAGTGGTTGCAAGTGGGCCTGTTTCTGCTTCGCCATCACCAACAATTGCAGTTGCAATAAGGTCTGGGTTGTCCATAACAGCACCAAAAGCGTGTGCAAGCACATAACCAAGTTCGCCACCCTCATGAATACTGCCAACCATTTCAGGTGCAACATGGCTTGACACGCCCCCTGGGAAACAAAATTGTTTGTTGAGTTTTTTAAGTCCTTGCACATCGTTTGTCATGTTTGGATATTTTTCACGCATAGAACCATCAAGGAAAGTGTTTGCAGTCCAAAAATGTCCACCATGTCCCGGGCCAGACAAAAGTATCATATTAAGGTAATGTCTTTTGATTGCACGGTTAAGATGCACATACACAAAGTTTTGTCCAGGTGCAGTGCCCCAAGGGCCCACAATCCTGCCTTTTATATCCTTTTTGCTTAATGGTTTACGCACAAGTGGGTTGTCCAAAAGATAAAGTTGCGTTGCACTTAAAAAATTGGTTGCCTGAAAATATCTATTCATTTTTTCAAGGTATGCCTTGCTTGGCACTTTTGCTTTTAAATAAGAATTATCTTTCATAACTTTGCTCCTTATGGCAAATCGCCTATTATGTAGTTAGTGTAACAAAGTAAAAAAAAAAAATCAAACTTTCTTGATTACAATTATGTATAGAAACAACTTATGTTGTTTCATTGATTTTCTTTATTAAAGATTTACGCTGGTATCTCTTGCACAATAAGGTCAACGCCTGTAAAAGTTGTCTCTCCCTCACCAGTATTTACAAGTTGAATATCGGTTGTGCCAGCCAGCACAAGCACAATTTGTCCTTTAAGGTTTACAATATCATTTGTACCAACAATTGTTGCAGTAACAGTGTCAACCTCTGTGCCATCGCTTTGCAAACTCAGTTCAGCAGTTGAAGGAGTATCGCTTGTTGCGTTTGCACCGTATGTTACAAGGTAGTTGCCTGCTTCAAGTGTAACAATTGGACTTCCTGCTGTGTGAGTTACGCTTTCTTCATTAAAGTTTACAACATCATTAAGTGGTATGGCAGTGCCAATGGCTACAGTTGCAGTTGGGTTTGTAAATGCAGACAACAAACTTGCACCAGCAGGACCCGTTGCACCTGTCGCTCCGGTTGGGCCAGCAGGCCCTGCAGGACCAGCAGGTCCGGTTTCACCTATTGGCCCTTGTGGCCCGATAGGTCCAGTTGCACCAGTTGCTCCAGCAGGACCTACTGGCCCTTGTGGACCGATTGGACCCGTTGCACCCGTTGGCCCTTGTGGACCGGTTGGTCCTATTGGCCCCCTTGGTCCAGGAATGCCCTGAGGTCCAACCAAGGTACAACCACAGCCACAACCACAGTTATTTCTATAAAACATTTTTATTCCCCCTAATTTAGGGTTGCAAAAAACAACCCCAAATCAGTGTATTATTTTCACTAAAAATGTGTGCAAGAAAAAATCTTTTAAAAAACCCTTGAAATTTTCAAAAAAAAATGTATAATGTTTTTTGTGGGTAAAAGTTTTGCCCCTAAAATTTAATATTATGGACCATTAGCTCAGCTGGCAGAGCAGTTGACTCTTAATGATTTTGCACAAATGCAAAATCGAAACATCGCTTCGCCCTATGAAAAGCCTTCGGCCTTTCATCTTGCTCGGCTCGTTTTCAAAAGGTCCGACCCTAAACAATTTAATATTATGGACCATTAGCTCAGCTGGCAGAGCAGTTGACTCTTAATCAAAAGGTCCGGGGTTCGATCCCCCGATGGTCCACCAAAATTAAACAACAAATTCCACTAAGTGTGGATTTTTTTATTTAAATGGACCTTTTGATTTACAGGGGCCCCCGAAAATGCCAACCAAGGCTACTCGGTCGGGATTTTTGGGGAGCGTAGCAAAACTCGAAGCATTGGCATTTTTGCGAAAAGCAAAAAGCCAAGCGTAGTTTTTTTGCGAAGCCGTCCGGGGTTCGAGCCCCCGATGGTCCACCAAACATCAAGGCATATTCGCCTTGTTTTTTTTGTCAACTGCGTTGACTCTTATTGGATGGGTTTTGTCACAGCCGAAACATTACATCGCCCTATGCAAAGCCTTTGGCCTTGCATCTTGCTCTGTTCGTTTTCAAAAGGTCCGTATGACGCGTATGGATTTTTTGATTCATATTTTTGGGTTAAAAAATATTCATTATTCATTTTGCATTATAGTAAATAATTTTGCTTGTAATTAAGTAATATAAAGATAAATATTTCTGCAAACAAATTTGCTTGACTTTTTGTGTTCGTTTTTTTTAAATTATTTATAGGAGGAATTATGAAAAAAGGGAAAGTGCTTTGTGCAGCCTTAGTGGCGTGCCTTGCTGTGCCTTGTTTTGTTGCAGTGGGTGGTTGCAAAACAGAAAAAGCATTTTATGTAACAGAAAACACTTCTTACCTTGAACTTAAGGAAAAACTGGATGCAGGGAATTATTCTGTAATTTACAATACATACAATATTGGTTATAACACCGTTAATCAGTCGGCGTCATACTATGATGGCAACACAATGCTTGATGTTTTGTATTTTACAATTGGCGACAAGGTGGGTATATACAAAAACTATAACTTTGTAAACTTTGAAAAGGGACAACTTGTGCAATACAATGTTGGTTATCATAATATGAATATAACTGACAATTATGATATAGAAGTAACAGATGAATTCAAAATTGATTATGCTGAGAAAAAATATTTCGAATACAATACTTTTGAAAAAGACTATGCAAATTTTGAGTTTCTAACAAGCTACAAAAACAAACTTATTGTAAAAGATGGTCTTGACTATAATCTAGAGTTTAAAAACGGCAATATAACAACAACGCAAACAAAAGGTTTTGTAACACAAAGCATAACCCTTACAGACATTGGCACAACAAAAATTAACCTTCCTGCAAACATTGTCAAAGCAGGGCTTAATGCTGATTGGGCAGAAGTTTTAGAGTGCGATGATGTTGTTTATCAAGTTGGCTATAGGGGTTATGAAGCAGTTATCGAAGATGATTTTTGGGCTAAGCACTCTACAGTAGAAATCAGGTCAACAATAAATGGCCAAAAGGTTTCAGGTGTTCAAATAGAAACACCACTTTCTTCTTATGTTGGCTTTACAATCAAGATTGATGCTGATTGCGTGGAAAACAGAATTGCCAATATGGGCGACCCATTTGAGTATAATATCGCTGATTTTGTTGAAAAAGGTGGCAAGGTGATTTTCAACAACCAAACATTCCAAAAAACATTTATCACAGAAACCACAACCCTTGCAGATTTTGAAGCATTGATTGATGCCAAAAACTTTACAATCACCAAAAACACCACAAAACTTTTGCCAAGTGGTGAAAAGTCAGTCTTGACAGAAAAAACTATCTACGCTGGTGGAGAGTACATCAAAGAAACCTTGCAGACAATTGGCAATGATGTTTACAAAACAGCAGAGTACGGCATTTTTGTGGCAGACATATATTATAAAGTAAGATATACAAATTACGATGCAACAGGTACTCTCTATAGTGATGGTGCGTACACATACGCTTACTGCAGTCGTGCAGATGCAGAAGAGCAGGAAAACCTTGGCAAAAACTTCTTGTCAAAACTTGAAACAAAAGACGGCAAACTTGCATTAAAAAGCACTCTTGACAATGTTGAAAACATGAGCCTGGATTTTGTATTTGGCAACCCAGAAATAAAAAGCCTTTTTGTAACAAACATTGGCAATGTTTTTGAAGACTGTGGAGAAGAAGTAGTAAAACTTTCAAACATTGGTTCAAGCAGAATTGTTGTGCCATACTATGTCTTTAACAAGGTTGTGGAGCAAGATGCAGACAACCCACTTCATGGAAGCCAACTTTTCTAAATGAAAAAAACACATTGAAACACAATGTGTTTTTTTTAACGCAAAGTATATACCTGCAAAGTCATATAACAATTGGTATAATAAATTTCTTGCAAAATATTTTTAGCAAACACTCAATCATAATCAAATATCTTTTTTAAATGGATTGACAAGTTAATCGTTTTGGGGTATAATAATCATTGTGAATATATTTTTTGCTGATGTGGCTTAGGGGTATAGCACCACCTTGGTAAGGTGGAGGTCGCGGGTCCGATTCCCGCCATCAGCTCCAAGATTAAAACAACGACAGTGTCGTTGTTTTTTGTTTTTGTCAAAGCAAAAACAAGTGCAATAAAATTGCACAATCTTGGAGCTGGAAACGTCATATTGCCATATAAAAATGCCCGCAAGCGGTCGCTTTTCTATGTCAATATTCGTTTTCATCTTTTTGCCACATGGTTTTGGAGCTGGAAACATCATGTTGGTTAATGTAAATTCCTGCGTGTGCAGCTACTTCCATTTCTTAGCATTTGTTTTAAAAAACGATAAAAATCATAACCTATTGTTGTTTCTTTATGCTATAATGATTATGGAGTAAGTGTGAAATACAATATTAGTAAAGAATTTGGGATTTTAAGAAATTATCATGCAACATTAAATCCAGTTGTATTAAGATTAGCAAAAGTATTTTTAAGCATTTTTCCTAAAGGTATAAAATCCTCTAAGGATTTGTTGTTTAAAAACTTTAAAATCACAACAAGGGATAATAAAAAAGTAAAAATATATATTTTTAAACCTAAAAATGTACAAGGCAAGTTGCCTGTGATTTTTTATTTTCATGGTGGTGCATTTGCTTTTAAAGGTGCTCCTTATCAATATGCTTATGCAAAAGAGTATGCAAGGAAAACAAAGTCTGTTGTGGTTTTTGTAGATTATAGATTATCTTATTGTTCACCTTTCAATGCTCCTTTAAATGATTGTGTGGATGTCTACAAATATATGCTAGAAAATGCAGATAATTTTGGCATTAACACGGATAAAATTATTGTTGCTGGCGATTCTGCCGGTGGCTTTTTATCAGTAATGACCGTTATCAAAGCAAAAGAATTAGATTTGAAACTGCCCAAATTACAGATGCTATTATATCCTGTATTGGATTGTAGATGCAAAACAAAATCTATGGAAACTTTTACTGACACTCCTTTTTGGGATTCAAAACTAAACAAGAAAATGTGGAAAATTTATTTAAAAGGCAACTCAATAACCCCACCTATTGAAATGGAAAGTCTGGCTTTTATGCCCACAACCTATATTGAAACTGCAGAGTTTGATTGCTTGCACGATGAAGCCATAGAATTTTATAATAAAATAAAAATAACAAATCCAAGTTCAGTGTTGTACGAGACAAAACAAACAATGCATGGATATGATTTTTTTAAGAAAAGTAAAATTACCCAAAATGCATTAAAAAATAGAATAGATTTTTTAAATAATATTAATTTGAAGTAATATTCCGGCCAAGGTACTTGCAAAATATTTTTTTTGTGCTATAATAATCTTGTATGGGGGCGACTGGTTTCGACAGGCGTAATCTTGACCATGATATAAAGCATATGGTGAATGGTGGTGGCACCTTAAACTTCTGCCAAAAAATAAATGCAGATCATAATTCTGGAAGCAAAGTGACAACTATGTCTGGCTTTGCAACTGCTGGGGTGGCAGCCTAAATTCCACTTGTTTTGCTCTTGACACACGATAGGGGGCAAGGCATCAACCATCGTGCAACTTTGCAAGGGGCTTAGGTTTTGAACTTTGCAAAACACCCTCAAAACCTGCTGGCGTGGCTGTTTGTTTGTGGAAAAGACACGCACGCACAACAAATAAACACAAACTAAATATGTAGAAAGGTTATGGCAAGGCGTTTGGACGGGAGTTCAAATCTCCCCGTCTCCACCAAAACAAAACGGCAAGGTGCAATGGCAGTTTGTCGTTTTTTAATGAATCACGCCTAATAAGGTGCAATCGTGCTTTACTTTATATTGAAATAATAAAAAAAATGTAGTATTATAAGCAAAAGGAGAATGTTATGTTTGATAAAAAATTAATAGAAAAGGTTTGCAATCTCACTTGTACAAAAACGGAACTCGCAGATATAAATGTAGAAAAAATAAACTACGACACAGACAATCCGTTTAAAAAATATTATAGTTTTGCAGTAATCAAGGGTGCCATTGAAAAATATATTTCAAAGAAGTGGGATGACCAAACGCTTGCACACTGGGCGTGTGTTTATGATTGGATTTTGGCAGGTGGTTTTGAAGAAAACATGGTGGACAACCTAGACACCTTTGAATTGTTTATGAAAGATGTCATTACAGAGAACCTTGATGGACTTTCTTTTTTTGATGCCGAATATGATGAAGATGATGAAACAAATATAAATCACTGGTTGCAACTTTTTGAAAATTATGACCGTATTTGGCAAACTCGTAAGGGGTGGAAGGCCGTGTTTGCAATTGTTGGTGTATGTGATGAAGAAAATGAGTCTCAATATGTTGCATTGTTTAATGACACAACAAAAGAATATATGATAATGCATTCAGACTTTTTAGAAAATGGTTGCAGTGATGAGTGTTTTAAATATGTTGAAAGGAAGGAGTTTATAAAATTTGTGGACCTATTAAAAAACAAAAATTACAGTTTGTTAAGTTGTTTGGAAAAATTTTATTACCAAGAAATTGAAGGATAATTAACTCTCCAATCACAAATCTAGCCAAATCGTTGGTTGTGATTATTCACCATTTGTTTTGGTGCTTTCTTGATGTGATTTGTTTTTAAGTTTAAAGACAAGGCGTTGCTCTTCTTTGTCTGGGTATTTGTTTACAAACGCAATTAAGTTTTCTTTTTCATTGTAGTAAATTTTAGTATCTTTCGTTATGAATTTTCCGTTTTCGTCAAGTCGAATCATTTTGTCGATGTCAATTTTGTTTCCACTTAAATCTTTCCACATAATTTTCTCCTTATTGTTTTTGTATATAGCATATTTTGAAGTTTTTAACAAGTGATTTTGTTGTTGGGGTTAATAAAAAGGGTGGGGCTATGCAAGAGTTTTGGGCGTTGCCTCAAACCTTGTGGGGCAAGGCTTTGGCCTTGCCCCGTGTTTTTTTGCAAGGCAAA
>JAFQUU010000046.1 GCA_017408305.1 Clostridia bacterium
AGATATCAGTTTATGTATGCTTGTTCGCCTAATGCTAAGCACATTTGTGTTATTAAATGTTATTGTGCCACTTTGTGCTTCGTCAAGGCCGAGGAGTAGTTCTGCAAAAGCACTTTTGCCGTTGCCATAACTGCCAGAAATTGCAACATGACTTCCAAACGGGATTGAAAGGTTTAGGTTTTCAAAACTTGCACCTGTTGCACTGTCAGTGTGGCAAACATCTTTGCAAACAATGTCAAAACTTTTGCCTTTGAAATGCACTTTTTTTGTTTTGCAAGGTTTTTGCAAAAATCCAAAAATTTTGCTTACGATTGCACCTGTGCCAACAATTTCCGAAAGGCCTTCTGCCATGTTTTGAATTGGCATAACAATACGGTTTGCGTATGTAAGCATTGCAACCAAAACGCCAACTTGAATAATGTCAAGCCCATAAGCAAATGTAAGTTCGTAAATCAGCACAGTGCCAAGGCTTACAAAAAAGTCTAGGCATGGATAAAAGAGGTGTTTTGAAAGGTGATATTTTGCCCTAACTTTGTGATATTTACTGTCAACCCTTGTATAGTTTTTAAGATAAGAAAAGTCATCATTATAGGCAAGATATGTTTCCATATTATCAAGGTTTTGAAGGATAAGACTGTTGCGATGAAGTTCAAGATGTTTGTATGCCTTTCCAAGTTTGTATGTCAGTTTGCTGTGCAGAAGTGCAAACAAAATTGCCATAAGGTATATCGCTGCCAAAATCAGTGCAAGGTTGACATTAAGCACAAGCATATACACAAAAATAATAATCACTCTTGTAAAGCCTATTGCAATGTCGCCAAGGTTTTTTGAAACAAAGTTGCCAATTGAATAAATAAAGATGTTAGACCTAAAAACCATATCACCACTGCGTTTTTGCACAAAAAATTGATATGGTTGCCTTACAAGTTTTGCAAAAAAATCTGTTCTTAAATTCTCTGAAGCAGTAAAACCAATTTTGTTTGTCAGTATGTAAATATATGTTTTTGTAAAGGCATCTAAAAGCACAGCCCCTGCCAAAATAAGAAGAATATTAATAAGTGCACTTTGATTTTGCTCTTCAATGCCAAGCGATACAATTTGCCCTTGCAGAAATGGCACAACTTCTGCAAAAAGTCCAGCAAGCACAACAAGAATAGCAGTTGTTATTATCCATTTTTTGTTAAAGAACAGGTAAGAGAAAATGTTTTGTTTTTTCATTTTTTTTCGCTCCCGTTTTCAATATGCACAACTTTTTTCAGTTTTTGTGCAAGAAGTGGTTCTTCAGTAAGATAAATCACAGTTTTGCCTTTATATTCTTTAAGGACGGCATCCAAAAGTTCATTTGCCTCTTCAATGTCAAATTTATTGAATGCACTGTCAATCAAAAGCACGGGTGCACCACGATACAATGCTCTTGCAATCGCAATTTTTTGCCGTATTTGCGATGGCAGGTTTTTGCCACTCTCAACCAAAAAGTGGTTTTCTTTGTGCTTAAATGTGTTTATTATGTTTTCAAGCCCACAAATTTTTATTACCTTTTTTAGTTTCTTGTCATCAATTTTTTCAAACATTGTTATGTTGTCAGTGATTGTGCCCTCAAAAATTGCTGGCTCTTGTGGCACATATGAAAAGCCTTTACGAAGTGAAGAAATACTATAAATCTCTTGTGGGTTGCCTGCAAACAAAATTTCGCCACTTGTGTTTGGCAAAAACTTAAGTAGCATTCTTGCAAGGCTGGTTTTGCCTTGGTTGTCGCCCATAAGGAGTGCAAGGTGCGTGCCATACTTTATGTTAAGGTTTAAGTTCTTAAAAACTTCTTGCCCACTGCTTAAAAGGCCAATGTTTTTAAGGTCTATATCAAATTTTGGTGGCAGGGGGGCAAGGTTGTCTTGAATTTTTGTTGGCGTATCCAAAAACTTGCCAAGCCTTTTTGCACTGATTGAAGAAACTTTGCAGTCATAAAAACTTGTCATAAAAGCACTGCATGCATCAAAAATAATCACAGCATATGTTATAAACAGCACAAAGTAGCCCACAGAAATCAGCCCCTTAAAACACGCAAATGCAGAAAGGGAAGCCGCCATAAAAATTCCAAGCCCCCGCATTACCCCAAGCCAAAACTTGTGCTTTTGCACAAGACTTCCTGCATCCATAATGGTTTTTGTGTGTGATTTGTTAAAGGTGTTGTATTTTTCAATTGCCCAGTCTTCTGCCCCAAAAGTTTTAATTTCTTTTATGTTTTCAATAAGGTCTTCGCTTGAGCCAAACATTATGCTTTTTCGGTTTCTTGCCTCGCTGTATTTTTCAACAAGTTTTCTTTCAAGTGCAAACCCAACCAAAAACATAATTGGCACCAAAATCAAAAACCCAAGTGCAATTTGCGTGTCAATCAAAAAGCAAAGCAGGCTTGCAACAACAATCTTTGATAAGGTGTCAAACATTTTGGGTCTGTGGCGATAGAATATGTCGGCAAAATCTGTAACATCACTTGTAAAATTAAAAAATGTTTGTTTTATGTTTGCAGAGTTGTCCATAAAAGAAAGTTTTTTAAAGCACGCACGCCTGAGTGCACTACGAGACCTACTTGCCCCTAAAAAATAGCATTGGCTTGCAAAAAATGTGCAAACATTTTTAAGGATTGCCACCAGCACAAAACTTATGCTAAGCCACAAAACAATTTGCCCAAGGTCCAAAACCTGTCCATTTGTTAAAAGCCCCCACAAAACCCCAAAGTTTGCCTCCTTGGTGCCAGAAGAAGAATAGACACTATCAATAAACAGTTGTGTGATTTGTGGAAGAACAAGCAAAAACAAAACCCCTAAAAATGTTAAGGTATGCCCACCCAAGACAAACTTACGGTTTTTTTGCGAGAAATTATTAAAAATATTTTTTTTCTTCATCAAGTATATTTTATCACAAAAGAGGTATAAAAACATAATTTTTATAAGCAAAAAAAATAATAAATCATAATTTAAAAGTTTTCTTATTGCAAAATAGATAGATTTGTTATAGAATGTAGAAAAGGAGAACCAATGAAAAAACAATCTAGGCAAGAAAAAACAAACGCACTAAAAACCCTAGAAAGTGCAATTTTTGAAATTATGCTTTTTGAAGAAATCTCAAAGCACAATTTTCAAGCCTTAATGGAAATGCTTCCAGAATATGTTAAGGTTTTAATGGGTGCTGAAAGCGTTGAAGTTCTATATGACGACATTGGCAAACATAACGGAATATGCATAGAAGACAAGGTTGTATTAAATGAAAGGTTTTTGAAGATGCCAGAAACCGAAATGGCAAAGATAGAACAAATTTTTTCAGTGCTTAAAACCTCAACTCATGAGGTTATGCATGCCCTTGACAAGAAAGAAAACGCCTTTTCCCAAAGCCAAAGGGCGTTTATAGAACATAAAGCAAATGGCATAAAAACTTTTGCTAAATTTTGCCCTCAAAAAAAGGCGTCTTACGAACTTTTGGCAGAAGCCCTTTATGCAATTGACAGAAGCGAAGTTTTTGCACGCCAAGGTGCAATCAAAATTTGTAAGGTTTTTTTAGATGAGTTATTAAATTACTCAGCCCAAAATGTTGATGTAACCCTTCAAAAAAAGAAAGATTATGATGCGTTTTGCAAGTTTCAAACAATGGTGAATGGGCAAACAACTGATGTGCCAATGCCAAAAATTGCACCAGAAAGTTTTGGATACATTCTTGCAAAAATCAAACTTGCAAAAGCCAAAGATATTGTTTACATTCAAGAAGCCCACGAAACCAACACAATGCTTTCTGCGATTGCACTAAAGGAAAAATATCTCAAAAGTTTTAAGGAAGACCTTAAAACTTTCACCACTTCAGCTTTAAAGCGTAAACCAAAAGCCCTTGATGAAACTGCACTCATAGACCTTGCTTTAACTCAAGAAATTGAAGGCGTGTTTGACGCAGAAACGGTACAAAACCTTTTAACGCTTTCAAAAAAATGTGGGTTTAAGTATGGCGAAAATCTTTGTCAAGCCTTACAAAAAACAGAGAGCCAAAAGGCAATCAAGCAAGACAGTATGAATATCAAAGAAAATTGCTAAATTAAATAAAAGGAAATTATGGAAATCAAGAAGCCTCTTTCAAGAAAAGAAAGTATAAAAAAGTATGAACAAGAAATTTTTGAGTGTCTAACAGACCCTGTTTTTTTGTCGTTAAACTATAAAATCTTGGTTACAAAAATCATAAAGTACGCCTCAAAACTTTTGGACACGGATTTTTTAGACAAAAGGTTTGAAAAACTTCCTGAAGGCATTGAGGCAACATATATGCCTTTTGACAATGTGGTCAAGTTTTCTAAGTCTTGCCTTGATAACCCAGGAGGCCTTGAAGAACCACTTCGAAAACTTTTAAATTTGTTTGTTTCTGCAACGCATGAGTTCACACATGCATTTGATTACACCGACAACAACTTTTCTGGCAAAAATAGGGATTTTTTGTTTGGTGCAGAAGGCCTTACAGACTTTGCAAATTTGTTTGAGGGTCAAACAAAAAAAGATTTGTCAGATTTTGCTGATGCTGTTTATTGGCTTTCACGCAGTGAAAAGGTTGCAAGACAAGGGGCGTTTACGCTTCTTGAA
>JAFQUU010000047.1 GCA_017408305.1 Clostridia bacterium
CAGAAGTAGAGTTTAAAGTGGTTGATAGTGAAGAAGTAATCACCGTGTTTACTTCAAGGGTGGATACAATTTATGGCGTAACTTACCTTGTTCTTGCACCAGAAAACCCACTAACTTTAAAACTTACAACTGAAGGGCAAAAGAAAGCAGTAGAAGACTATATCTTGGAAACTGCCAAGAAAGATGAAATCACTCGCCAAAGCACAACTCTTGAAAAAACTGGCGTGTTTACTGGCAGTTATGCAATTAACCCAGTAAATGGCAAAAAGGTGCCAATTTATACTGCAGACTATGTACTTGCAACTTATGCAACTGGTGCAGTTATGGGCGTGCCTGCACATGATGAAAGAGACTTTGCTTTTGCAAATAAGTATGGTCTGGAAATCATTAAAGTTATCGAAAACTCTTTTGGCGAAACAGTGCTTCCTTACACAGCAAACGGCAAACTTGTAAACTCTGATAGGTTCAATGGCATGGCTTCAAGAAGCGTTAAAGATAAAGTGATTGCTTATCTTGAAGAACTTGGCAAAGGTCGTAAAAAAGTAAATTACAAACTTCGTGATTGGAGTGTGTCAAGGCAGCGTTATTGGGGTTGCCCAATTCCAGTGATTCACTGTGAACACTGTGGCGTTGTGCCAGTGCCAGAAAAGGATTTGCCAGTGCTTCTTCCTGACACAATGGACTATAAACCAGATGGCAGAAGCCCACTTCTTAAAAACGAAGAGTATATCAACACAGTTTGCCCAGTTTGTGGTCGTCCTGCAAAGCGTGACCCAGACACTTTGGACACTTTTGTGTGCAGTTCTTTCTATTATTTGCGTTATCCTTGTGCAAATGAAGCAGAACAGTTTGTTAACCCTTATACAATCAACAAAATGTGCCCTGTAGACTGCTATGTTGGTGGTATGGAGCACGCAAACGGACACTTGTTGTACTCGAGATTTATCACAAAATTCCTTCGTGATGAAGGCGTGATTGATTTTGATGAACCATTTAAACGCCTTATCCATCAAGGCATGATTTTGGGGCCTGATGGTCAAAAAATGAGTAAATCTAAGGGCAATGTGATTAACCCAGATGCTTTTGTAGAGCAGTATGGTGCAGATGCAATGAGGCTTTACCTTTTGTTTGGTTTTAACTTTGTTGATGGCGGCCCATGGAGTGATGATGGCATTAAGGCTTGTGCAAAATTTTTGGCAAGGGTTGAAAGGCTTGTGGAAAACGTTTTTGCCATGGAAGAAGGCAAAAATGCTGCCAAGTATGGCGATGCTGAAAAAGTACTTGATTATGCACGTAACTTCTGCTTAAAAGAGTATGAAACCACTGTGGAAAACTTTGCATTTAACAGCGCAGTTGCAAGAGTAATGGAATTTACAAACGCAATTTATAAGTATATTTTGGAAAAAGAAATCAATGTAAACTTTGTTCAAGACCAAGTGAAAGACCTTTTGATGCTTCTTGCACCATTTGCTCCTTACACATGTGAAGAACTTTGGCAAATAATTGGTGGCGAAAAAAGCATATTTAGGTCAGGCTTCCCAAAACTTGATGAAACAAAACTTGTGCAAAACCAAATTGAGTTTGTTGTGCAAATAAACAGCAAAATTGTTGGAAGATTTAATGCAGACCCTAAAACTGAAAAAACTGCACTTGAAACGCTTGCAAAGAATTCAGCAGCCGAAAAACTTGAAGGCAAAGAAATAATAAAAGCCGTGGTTATCCCAGGCAAACTTGTAAACTTTGTATGTAGATAAAAGGCCAATCTGGCTTTTTATTTTTGCCTAAATTTAATGATTATAATTGACAAAAATCGCATTCTGTGGTAAAAATAAAATAACTTAAGTAGAGGTGCTTCATGACAAAACGCATTTTGTTTGATGCAATCGATAGGTATAACAATGGAGGTTTGTCAAATTATTTGTTTATACGAGATGAAGGAGACTTCTATCGTGGCATAAATATTATAAGATATGCTTATGACCAAAAAAAAGATATATTAGATGCTCAAGCAAAAGAGCAACCAAACGTGATTTATGTTGATGAACTTGGCAACACAGTGCCAGCAGTAGGGAAATTACAGAACTTTCCGGAAAAAACTGAAGAAGATATTAACCTTAGTTTCCAATAAAAAACTCCCACAATTTGTGGGGTTTTTTGCTTTTATTGGTCTTGACAAGTGTTTTTTGATTGTGTTACAATTAAATTAGTAACAAATGTTACCGAGAATGGAGGATTTATGAAAGTTAAAGATTTTATGAAAATGGCAAACGGTAAGGTTGATCAGGCTTTTGCAAAAATCAAAAGAAAGGCACTTAAGGCGGCCCCAGTTTTTGCTGCTGCTTTGCCAGGTGGTGCAGCAATTGCAACTTATTTGTATGCTTACAATCAACACTTAGATTCGCTCTATTATGGGGTTAAAGGGCTTGCGCACGCAGCAGAAGCACAGTCATATGAAAATCTCGCAAATTATATTTTTGATTATCAAAGAGCAATTGCAATCCAAGACGAAAAAGAAATTGAAAGAACTCAAATAATTGTTCAAAATATGTTTGCACCACAAAATGGTGATGTAAGTATAGTTGAAAGATTGGTTGGAGAAGATGGTCGAGATAACTTGCTTAATATGATGAGTGATATGAATGCTCGTACATTGGATGAAACAGCCCAAATGCTTGGTTTAAAAGATGCTGAAGAACTTATAGCCAAAATGAGCCAAGACCCAACTTTTGAAAAATCTACAAGAGATTTGTTCTGTGACAATCTTTATGACCAAGTCGCCGAAGAACAATTTAATTTGGGTATGGAAGGCAGTTACTTAAGTGATATCAATATGGAATATAACGAAGCCCTTCAAAATATGGCAGAGGCTTCAGACCAAGCAACATTTGGCACAGGTATTGGTGTTGCACTTACTGCAGCAACCATGGCTGTTTCTATGGTTTTGGTGCATAAGACAAAACAAAAAGCAAAAAAACTTGATGCAGAAGTAAAAGCAGAAAAAGAAGAAGACCTTTCAAGGTAATAAAAAGTGGCAATTTTGCCATTTTTTTATTTATTTTTAAAAAAGTGTTGACAAACAAAATTTGATTGAATATAATATATTTAACATTTAAGTTAAATGTTAAATAAAAAAGGTGAAAAATGAGTTTGCAAACAACAATGTCTGCACTTGCAGACCCAACTCGTAGAAAAATTCTCAAACTCCTAAAAAAAGGTATGCTTTCAGCAGGGGAGATTTCAGACCATTTCAAGATTTCAGCCCCGGCAATTTCAAGGCACTTAAATGTGCTTAAAAGTGCAGGACTGGTGCGAGATATGCGAGGTGGAAAGTTCATATTTTATGTGCTAAACACTTCAGTTTTGGAAGAAATTTTGCTTTTTGTCAAAGATATAAAGGGAGATAAAGATGGATAGAAAAAAACTTAATCAAATGATTAAAGATTTAAAAAAGTTTAAATTATCAAAAGATGAATTGTGTCAACTGTCGTTTTATATGATGGAAGAAAATCCAATAATATTAAATCGTTTTAAACGCCACTATAATTTGGAACTGATTTTAAGTGCCATAAACCAATTTGAACAGCATTTAATTGATAATGAATACTTTGAGTCTTGGTGTTCGGTGTATTCAGATATTATTTACAGTTATAATCAGCCCCAAAATTCATCTAACTTTGAATATTTCCTTCAAGTTCGCATTGAAGAACTAATTAATTTTGTTTCAAACGGAGTAAGAAAAAAGAGTATTTTTCAAAAAATAAAAAATCTTTTTAAATTTTATGATGAAATTTACCAAAATTTAAACAATCTTGAAGTGATTGAAGAGTCAGTAGTTACTATTGTTAATGATATTGAGGCAAATTACTTGGCAGTAAATCATAAAGAAAAACTA
>JAFQUU010000048.1 GCA_017408305.1 Clostridia bacterium
CACCAGGGTAAGCAACCCTTGCTTTTTTAAAACGCCCAAGCAGTGCCCCTACGCAAAAAAATGATGACCGGATTTTTGATGCTAAATCGCCGAGTATTTCGTACTTTTTTACACCTGACATATCAAGCGAAAGAGTTTTGTTGTTTATGTAAGATTTGCCACCTAAGTTTTCAAGAATTTTTACCATGTTTTCTATGTCCAGAAAGTTGGGGCAATTTTCAAGCACCACTTTGCCGTCAACCAAAATTGCACCAGCAAGGATTGGCAAATATGCGTTTTTGGCACTTGGCACTTCAACAGCACCAAAAAGTTTGTTTCCACCTTTAATAAAATACTTATCCATTGTTTTCTCCATACTTCATTTTATGTAAGCCAAAGCGATAGGTGTTTAAAAGATTTGACATTTTGGCAGTTTTGTGATACAAAAAAGGCATAATGCAAAACGCATTTTTGAAAGGTTAAGTATGAAAGAAAACATTGAAAAATTAAAAACAGAAATTTTGGAAAGACTGGGGGCACTTTCCACAAACAAACTTTTCTATGAAGCCCAAAAAGAATTTTTGGGGAAAAGTGGAAAAATCACTGCACTTCTTCGTGAACTTGGCAAAGCCTCAAAGGAAGACCGTCCAACTCTTGGCAAACTTATCAACGAACTAAAAGTTTGGGCAGAAAGCCAGTTTGCACTTAAGGAAAAAGAAGTAAATCAAGCAGAACTTTTGGCAAGATATGAAAACGAAAAACTTGACATCACCATGCCAAGTGAAACAAAAGAAGTTGGTTCTCTTCACCCAATCACACACATCAAAAACGAAATTATCGGCATTTTTGAAGGGCTTGGCTTTGAAGTGTTTGAAGGGCCAGAAATTGAAGATGACTTTCACAACTTTTCTGCACTTAATGTGCCGAAGGACCACCCAGCACGCGATATGCAAGACACATTTTTTGTTGGCGAAGACCTTGTGCTTCGCACACAAACAAGCCCTGGGCAAATAAGGGTTATGCACTCAAAACAGCCACCAATAAAAGTTTTGGTGCCAGGCAGAGTGTTTAGGGTTGAAGATGACGCCACACACAGCCCAATGTTCCACCAAATGGAAGGGCTGGTTGTTGATAAAGGGCTGACTGTGAGAGACCTTTATGGCGTTTTGGACTATCTTGCGAAAAAACTTTTTGATGATGAAACAAAAACACGCCTTAGACCTTCATTTTTCCCATTTACAGAACCAAGTGTTGAACTTGATGTTACTTGTTGCGTTTGCCACGGCAAAGGTTGCAAACTTTGCAAAAACACAGGCTGGATTGAAGTTTTGGGTGGTGGCGTTGTGCACCCAACAGTGCTTAAAAACGGTGGCATAGACCCTGAAGTTTACAGTGGCATTGCCCTTGGCATTGGCATGGACAGAATTGCAATGCTTAAATACGGCATTCCAAACATCAAACTTTTGTTTGACAACGACAAAAGGCTTTTAAAACAATTTAAATAAAAAATTAAAAGGACAAAAAAATATGTTATTACCATTATCTTGGTTAAAAGAATTTGTGGACCTTGAAGGCATAAGCCCTGAAGAACTTGAAACAAGGCTTTTTGAAAGTGGCTTTGAGGTTGAAGAAAAAAAATATTTGGGCGAAGAGATTGAACGCTGTGTTGTTGGCGAGATTACAAAAATCACCAAGCACCCAGACAGCGACCACCTTCAAGTTTGCATTTTAAACTGTGGAAAAGAATTTGGCACAGAAATTCAAATTGTAACAGGTGCCCAAAATGTGTTTGAAGGGGCAAAAGTGCCGGTTGCACTTGATGGCTCTCACCTACATGGTGGCGTAAAAATTAAAAGTGGAAAACTTAGGGGCGTTGAAAGCAATGGTATGCTTTGCAGTGGCGAAGAACTTGGCATTACTGAAGACTTTTTTCCAAACGCTGGCGTCAATGGCATTTTGATTTTGCCAGAAAACATTGCAGTTGGGCAAGACATCAAAAAAATTGTTGGCCTAGATGACTGGGTTTTTGATATTTCTATCACAGCAAATCGTCCTGACAGCGAAAACATTTTTGGTATGGCAAGAGAAGTTTCTGCAATACTTAACAGAAAAATCCGTCAGCCACAACTGCTTTTCACTGCACATGAAAATTTTGACATCGAACTTAATGTAAAAGTTGAAGACAAAGAAAACTGCCCAAAATATCTTGCTACGGTTATTGACAATATTAAAGTTGAGCCATCTCCAATTTGGCTTAGGCAAAGGCTGATTAAGTGTGGCATAAACCCAATCAGTAATGTTGTAGATATCACAAACTATGTTCTTTTGGAACTTGGGCAACCAATGCACGCTTTTGATTATGACCTTATCTCAGGCCACACACTGATTGCCCGACCCGCCAAAGACGGCGAAAAACTTGAAACTCTTGATGAAAAAGTAAGCACGCTAAACTCTAAAAACCTTGTGATTGCTGACAGCGAGAAACCTTTGGCACTTGCTGGAATTATGGGTGGCAAACAAAGTGGCGTAAGCGAAAACACCAAAATTGTTGCACTTGAAAGTGCAAAATTCATGCGTGAAAGCGTGCGTAAAACCTCAAGAGCACTGGGCATTTCTTCAGACTCTAGCCACCGTTTTGAAAAAGGCGTTGACACCTTTACAACTTCACTTGCAATGCAAAGGGCACTTAATCTTTTTGAAAGTTTGGGCGTGGGCAGAGTTACCACTTGCCAAAAAGGCATTGAGGTGGAAAATGAAAACAGTAAAGAAATTGTTACCACTACAGAAAAAATTAACAGCATTTTGGGCATTGAAGTGCCAAATGAAGTGATTGTTGACATTTTAAGACGCCTGAATTTTGATGTGAAAGAAAACGCAGGAAATCTTGTGGTTACTACACCTCTATATCGCACCGATATTGAAGGCGTGCCAGACCTTGCTGAAGAAGTGATTCGTATTTATGGCTACAAGCACATCACACCAAAACTTTTAACGGACACACACATCACAAAAGGTGGGCTTAACCACAAGCAATCTGAGGAACTTCGTGCAAAACGCACTTTGGCTGGCCTTGGATACCACGAAATTGTAACCTACAGTTTTTGTGGCGAAAAAGACCTTGACCTTTTGAAATTGCCAAGCGATGCAAGGCAAAGAAACTTTGTAAAAATTCAAAACCCACTTACTGAAGATATTGCCATTATGAAAACAACACTTGTGGCTGGAACGCTTAATATTATCACCAAAAACTTTAAAAAAGGTGTTGAAAGTGGCAAGTTGTTTGAAATTGCAAATATATATTTCCCAAAAGAACAGCCAATGGTAAATTTGCCACAAGAACTTAAAACCTTAAGTTTGGGCGTTTGGGGGCAAGGTCAAAACTTCTTTACTCTTAAAGGCGAGATTGAAAGTTTTGCAGATGTTTTTGGCATAACACTAAAGTTTGAAAGAACGCAAAAATCTTTCCTTCACCCATACCGTAGTGCAAACATTTTGATTGATGATGAAGTTGTTGGCTTTATGGGGCAAGTGGCGTATGATATAACCGAAAACCTGTCTGTTACTGAAAATACTTTTGTTGCTGAACTTTGCTTTGAAAAACTTTATAAGCACTTTAGGGTAAACTATGCATACAAAGCAGTTTCAAAGCACCCAAGCATTTCAAGAGATTTGTCACTTCTTGCACAAAGTCAACTTACAAACGCCGAGATTGAAGAAGTGATTTATGCAGGCAGTAAAAAAGTTTCTTCTGTTAAGCTTTTTGATGTTTACACAGGCGAAAGTTTGCCAGAAGGCTTTAAAAGCATGACTTACAACCTTGTGTTTGAATCTGGCGAAGAGGCTATCACCCACGAAGAAGTTGATGCCCAAATCAAAAAAATCTTAGGCAGACTTCAACACTTCTTGGGCGTTACTATGAGAACATAATTATAAAACTTGCCAAAGTTGGCAAGTTTTTTGATTTAAAAAATGACAAATAAAGCTTCTTATGATATACTACACAAAAAAGGAAATTGATTATGAAAAAAATGACCATTGCAATTTGCTATGACTTTGACAAAACACTTACAACCGAAAATATGCAAAACTTTGCATTTATTCCAAACCTTAATATGACAGCTGCTGAATTTTGGAAGAAGACTAATGACTTTATCAAAAAAAATGGTTGTGATGTAACGCTAGGATTTCTTCGCACAATGATTGATGAGTGCAGAAAAAAAGGCATTGTGATGTCAAGAGAGTATCTTAAAGAAATGGGCAAAAACATACCTTTTGCAGAAGGGGTGTTGACATGGTTCAAACGCCTTAACACTTTTGCCGAAAACCATGGTGCAACGCTGGAGCATTACATAATTTCTTCTGGCAACAAAGAGATGATTGAGGGCACAAAAATTTTTAAGGAATTTACAAATGTGTTTGCTTGTGAATATCTTTATGATAAAAACGGAGAAGCGTTTTGGCCAAAAAATGCAGTCAACTACACCACAAAAACACAGTGCCTTTTCCGTATTTGCAAAGGTGCACATGATATAAGTGATGAACAAACTGTCAATCGCAGAACAGAAAAAAAGCACGTTGAATTTAGGAATATGATTTATATTGGTGATGGTGTAACTGACGTACCATGTATGACTGTTGTAAAAGAAAGAGGTGGCACTGCAATTGCAGTTTATCAAAATGGCAAAGTGCAAGTTGGCAAAGAACTTATTAACGATGGCCGAGTAAATTATGCTTGTAGGAACTCTTACAAGAGTGGGTCTTCACTTGAAAAACTTTTGAAAACAATTATTGAAAGTTTGATTTTGAAGGAAGAACTTTTGACAAAAGAGAATACGCACAAAAAAATTGCAAATAAAAAATAATACACGCAAAAATCTTAGCCTAGCCTTGCTTGTTTTTTGTGTGCAATATAAAATATAATTTAAATAATAATTATTTTCAAGAAAGTATTATTTTTAAAAAAAATAATTAAAAATAAACAAAAAACAATTTTTTTATATTATTTTAAATAAAAAAAATCCCAAAAATTAATTTTTTGGGGTTTTTCTTTTTGATTTAAAAAACTGCGTTAAAATGTTTTTACACTCTTCTTCCAAAACGCCACCCTCTACCAAAACTTTATGGTTAAGGCGTTTGTCAGTTAAAATATCATTTAAAAGATTTTTGTTGTCTCCAGTTCGGTCAAACGCACCAAACACAAGTTTTTTGATTCTTGCATTTGCAATTGCACCAGCGCACATTGGGCAAGGCTCAAGCGTAACAAAAATCTCTGCATCCTCAAGCCTCCAATCACCAAGTTTTTTGCAGGCTTTTTCTATTGCCAAAATTTCTGCATGGTGAGTTGCCACCTTGTTTTTTTGGCGTTTGTTGTGGGCTTTGGCAATAACTTTTCCGTCCTTAACAACCACTGCCCCAATTGGCACTTCATCTTCTTCAAGGCCTTTAAAAGCTTCTTTAAGAGCAATCCTCATAAATTTTTCCATTTGTTTTTCCTTTTAAATTGAATTCCAAATAAGTGTCATAACCGTAACCACTGCACCCAAAAAGATTGCCATATAAAGTGGGATTGACTGCTTAAGCGTTGGAAATACCGTTTGTTTTTTGAATATGTCAAACCCCATTTTTTGAAGTGGCATATTGATTTTTATCATTGAACCGTTTTTAAGTTTTACATCTTCCAAACTTTCGGCAATATCTGTTGAAATGCTTTTTATGCGTTTTGAACGAGTGTCCTTGACAAGAAGATAAGTAAGCCACGCAAACAAAAACAGCACAGAAAAGAGTAGCACAAAAATCAGCACCATGCTTGACAAAAAGTCGCCCGAGAAAACTGAACCAAAGATTGTATAGAAGTTGCCAAATGGCAGGTCGTTGACCCTGGCAAAAGTAAGGTATTCCACAATGGCGTTGTTAAGGAAGTGGATAATCATACCAGGGATAATACTGCCTGTTGCAAGGCAAATGTATGCAAAGAACATACCTGCCAAAAAGGCGTAGCCAAACTGACCAACATTAAAATGCATGAGTCCAAAAAGTAGACCTGAAATTATGATTGCTTTTTTTGCACCAAGGCCCTTTAAGCCACTTAAAAGCACGCCTCTGTTTGCAAACTCTTCGCAAAAACCAGGAAGCACTGCAGAAGCAAAAATTGCAACCAAGAACGCTGAAAATGTGTATGAAGTTATGGTTGAAGTTGCAGGAGCATAGCCGAAGAATGACAAAATCATTGTGTAAATTGAATTAAATGCTGTGTTAAGAAATATTAGGCAAACTGCGATGCCAATGCAAATAAAAACTGCCTTGACAGAGATTTTTTTGAAGCCAAACTCCCTGAAAATTTCTTTATTTGTTTTGCCTGTAAAACCTTTAAAAAACAAAAGCGATAAACCAAAAATGATGCCAACTTGGATTATTAGCGAATATGCAAGGTCTTCAAAATCGCCCAAAAAGTTGAGTAAACCATATTGGGCAAAAATCCTAAGCCCAACGAATGCTATCATAATGATAAGATAGGTCATTGTAGAGGCAAAAAACGGGTCATGCTTCTTTTTAAAGACATTAAATTTTTTTGTGGTGTTCATATCTTCCCTTTAAGAAAAAAGAAATTATAAAAATTTCTTAATTTATATATTATATATTACTCAATTTGTCAATATCACATTTTAAACTGATGGTGGCGTAAAACCAACCCAAATGGATGCAATATAGAAAATAACAGCAAGTCCAATTGCCATACGAAGCAGTCTGCCGTTATCACTTCTAAGCGACATTGCTTGCTCGGGCATCATCTCAAGCACTTCTTCTGCTGTTTTTGGTTTTGCAGTTGACTTTAAAAGTGTGGTAAGGAAAATCATAAGCCCCATGCCACCCACTGCAAGCAAAATGCTTGCCCAAAGTGGAAGAGTGCCTAAAATTGCACCAAACCCAACATAACCCACAACCAAACTTGTGGTGTTTGCCACAAAATGCACAGTTATGCTTGCCAAAACATTTTCGGCTTTGAAAACTGTAAGGCACAAGATGATTGACACCAAAAATGGAAAGATAACTTGCTGGAGCGAGCCATGAAGAAGCACAAAAAGTGCACTTGTACCAAAAATTGCCACCCATTTGCCATATCTTTTAAGCCCTTGAAAAATTGCACCACGAAAAACAAGTTCTTCAAGAACTGCTGGCACAAATGCCAAAAGCACAATGCCCAAAATCAACATAAATGGCGAAGTGATTTCAAAACCTACAGTTGATATGTTATATCCAAGGCTTTCTAATAGCACATCAAACCACGAAACAATTGGGTACAAACTTAAAACTGCAATAAGCCCCAGGGCAACGCAAATCAAGATGTTTCTTAGGCCAAGGTTTTTTGAAAGTTTCATTGACTTTTTAAGGTCATACTTTTTGTTTAGTACCAAAACGATAATCAAAAATGCAACTTGTGCAAGCATAGTAAAAGCAATTTGCACGCCTGTAAGGCCAAGAAGTGCCTCTGGCGTTTGGTTAAAGAGTGGTGCAACCAAAATTAAGACAACCTCGCCCAAAAGCACTAGGATTTGTGGCAAAACAATCAGCCATAAAAAAATTTTGCCAACAGAAATTAAATCAAAAAAAGTTTTTTTCATATTATGTATTTTACTATTTATTTTATAGTAAATGCAAGCAAATTAAAACTTTGGCTTGAAATAAAAAAATAAAATGTAAAAAACACATTTTATAATGCAGTATGCCAAAGTTTTTTGCTAAAAAACTGTTTGGGGGCGTTTTTTAGAAACAACGCATGCCAAAGTTTTTCGGCTGTCAGTTAGAAAAAACCTAAACTAATCAATATTGCCCTATTAATCTCCTCCATTTTTTTGCCATCAATAGTGGTGATTTTTTCTTTAAGGCGTGCTTTGTCGATTGTGCGAATTTGCTCTAGAAGCACAACAGAGTCTTTGGGAAGAAAGTAAGATGAAGCAGGAAGTTCTATGTGCGTGGGAATTTTTGCTTTTGCAAGTTGACTGGTGATTGCTGCAACAATAACTGTTGGAGAATATTTGTTGCCAACATTGTTTTGCAAAATAACAATGGGGCGAACGCCCCCTTGTTCACTGCCAACAACTGGTGATAGGTCTGCATAATAAACTTCTCCACGCTTTATTTCTGTCACTTTAACCAATCTTCATATTTTTCAAGCCCCTCAAGGTCAGGGTCGAAAAAACACTGCTCCTTTAAATCCATATTATGTGGACCAGCAAAAAAATGTTTGATTGCGCTATCTGTTAAATCACCATTTTGGTTTTCATAACGCTTGACAGCATTTAAGATTTCTTCATTATATTTGCCAATAACACTTGCCATAATTGTTACCCTTTTTTTGTTTTATAAACTGTTTTTTATATTTTTTGAAAGTTGGACAAAATTATGCGGAAATATCAAACATTTTTTATTGGACTTTGAAAAACTTAATTTGCTATAATTTTTTTAAAGGGAGGCAGTTTTGGGTGCAGAAAGAAATGCCAGTTTAAAGATACACAAAATTACAAACGCATTTTATTTGATTATTATTATCCCATTTTTGATTTTGGGATTTTTGTCATCTCTTGTTATGTACAACTGCAAAATGGCTGGTGGATATCCAAACCTTTGGGGACACTATGTTGTGCAAATTGAAGACAACAGTTTTTATGAAGAATCAACAAAAAGATATGAAGTTGGCACCTATCAAACATTTAAACGCGTTGACCCAAATTCCCTTAAACCTGGCGATTTAATTGCATACTATAGTGGCCATACAGATGACTTTGCCAACGGCACTGCACCTGATTGGGTGCCAATTGACCCAACATCTGGTGATAGTGGAACTCTTGTTTATAAACCTTCATTCACGCTTGCAAGTGGTTCAACCGACCCAACAACAAACGGCAAAGCAACCGTTTCTATTGTGAAAGTTGGCAACTATAAAGGCTCAATCACCACCGACACCGGCGAAACTTATGACTGCATTTCGTATTTTAGTTCTAACTCTGCACAAGAAGAAAATTATGATTACAACACACTGCTTTTAACCGTTGACATTATTGGTGTAGCAGTGCCAAGCAATGACTTAATCATAGAATTTATGGTTTACTCGGCAACCTTTAACGGATTTTTGACTTTTATACTTATTCCTTGCCTGTTTTTGGTTGCCATGAAAATTATTTCACTTTGGTTCTATAGAAAATACCTATCAAATGTGGACTTTGAAAAGCGTGCACAAATCATTACTGAAGCCGAAAACATCAGTTACAGCCGTATTCTTAATGCAACCAAGACTGGCAAATTTGAAAAGGGCCCACCAAGAACACGCACACCGTTTTGGAAAACTATTACTGCAAAAATCAGCGATAGAGATGCTGAAAAAGACTTGTTTGGCAAAAAAGAGCAAGGAAGAATTAAAAGCATTGAACGACTTGCAAAAAAATCAAGAAAAGACAAGGATGCCCAAATTGATGAGAAAGAACTTCAAGGCAAACGATATATGGGCGAAGTTGCAAAACCTATTAAGCAAAAACCTCAAAAAGAAGAAAAGAAAGCACCTGCTAGGCTTGATATTAAGCCAATTATGGAAGAAGACTATGGCAAGAAATCTGCAAAAGAATTAAGACTTGAAGAAAAACGCTTAAGAAAACTGAAAGAGCAAGAACTTAGAGAAGAATTTGAAAAACAAAAACGCCAAAACTTGCAAGAAGAAGGCCTCTTAGACAAAGAAATGGCGAACGCAGAACACGCACTGACAAAAGACCTGAAAAAGAAACAAAAAGCACTCAAAAAAGAAGCAAAATTTGCACCTGTTAAAAAACAAAAAGAATACGACAGGAACATTAAGATTAAAGAAAATCCACTTTTCAAAAATGCTAAGAAATTTGATTTTGAAAAAGAAATTGCAAGCGTAAACCTAGCAAAAAATATTGCAAATGCTGAAGTTGACTTTTTTGAGCAAGAACTTAAAAAATCAAAAGAAAAACTTATTGCTGAAATTGCCCAAAAACCAAAAGGCAAAGTGGCAAAATTGGCTTCTGTTGAAGAGACCAGCAATAACAAACCAAAATGGGTTGATGCACCAAAAATGCCAAGCCTTGAAACTGGAAAGCCAGAACCTGTGTTTAAAGAAGCAACCAAAACACAGATTGAACTTGAAGAAAATCTTGAAAAACGCAAAAACAAAGCAATTGCAAGAGAAAAAGCACTGCTTGACAAACAACTGGCAAAATCTAAAAGCAAGATGCTGAAATCAATTAAATCAGGCACAGCACAAGATGTTGTTGATGCACACACACCTAAGCAAAAAGAAACTGTTGCAATTTTTGAAAACAGACTTTCAATTAAAAAACCAACTCAAGAAGTTGAAAAAATTGCCAGCGTGCCACTTATGACTGAAGCGAAACTGCAAAACAAGTTTGATGAAGAAAGAAAACTTAAGGCACAAAAACAGGCAGAAGTTGAAAGAACATTTTTTGACAAACTTATGGAAGAGTCTCAAGACAAATATCTTGAATCAGTAAAACGCGAACAAGAAAAGCGTGCAAAACAAGCAAAACAAAGCAGTCGAGAACCCGAGCCAACTCCACCAAAACGCACACCACCAACTCTTCGTGCACCAAAAACACCACAAAAACAAGAAGAAGAACTATTTATCCCAGGCCCTGCAATTAAGTCTATTAAAGGCATAAAAACGCCAGCAAAAACAACCGGTCCAAGCACAGAAGATGCAATCTTTAACGCTAACAAATACGACTTCTTGATGGATGATGGCAAAAAGAAATCTAAGCGTGAACAAAGGAAAGAAGAAAAACTGCGTGCACAAAAAGCCAAAAAACAAGCACAAGCAGAAGCAACAAGAAACTATTTCCAACAACAATTAAATAAGAAAAAATAGGAGTGATTTATGCAAAAAGTAGGAAAGTTTTTTAAGGTATCATTTAAGCAGTTTGCAAAAGACTGTGAAGCAAATTTAAGTTTTTTGCCAAACAACCTTAAAAACATTTATGACAAAATCTCTTTGCCAAGGCGTGCAACAACGCAGTCTGCTGGTTATGACTTTTTTACCCCTTTTGACATCACACTGCCACCAAAAACTGAAATGGTTGTGCCAACTGGCATACGTGCAAAAATGATTGACGGAACTTTTTTGGCTGTTTTTCCAAGAAGTGGACTGGGCTTTAAGTTTAAGATGCAACTTTGTAACACCGTAGGCATTATTGATGCAGATTACTTTAACGCAGAAAACGAAGGACATATACTTTTGAAGATTTTTAATGACACAAACAAAAACCAAACTATTGTGGTTGAACAAGGCAAAGGTTTTGCCCAAGGCATACTTCTGCCCTTTGGCATAACCGAAGATGACGAGGCAAACGAAACCCGAACCGGTGGTTTTGGAAGCACAACCAAATAAATCATACTGCCAAAAACCTTTGTCATGCTTTATGTTTTAGACAGCATATATTAAAAAACAAATTTGAAAAAAATTTGTTTTTTTTATTTAAAAAAATACAAATTTATATTTTTTATTTTATTTTTTAATAAAATTCTATTTTGTTTTTTATTTTTGCTGATTTTTTTAATCAAGTTTAAAAAACAAAAGCCTGCCCTTTAAAAAAAATTTTCTTGCCCTGCAAAAAAAATGCTTTACTTTACTTAGGGTTTGTGATATATTAATAGCGTTAAGAATTTTATTGGAGTGGAAATGGAAGAAATTTACAACCAAATACGCACCTTTATTGTTTTTCAACTTGACCCTATCGTAAGGATACTTTTGGTGGGGCTTTTTGCAATTTTTGGCATTTTTTGCCTGATTAAAGTTGTAAAGGCGTATGTAAACGCAGATTCTTACTCTAATCTTAAAATCTTGCCAATTATTTTTACAATTATATTTTTAGGAATTGCGATTTTTATCGCAGTTGTTTAAGGAGGTTTTAGTTATGACAACATTGGCTTTTATCAGCGAAGGCTTGTTCCAATTTTTAACTGTTGCACGCATTGTGCTTTTGGTTGTTACAACCCTTGCTTGCGGCGTTTTGATTGTTACAACACTTTTGCAATCAAGTGCAAACCAAGCAGGCTCAAGTGCTGTTATGGGTGGCGAAAACGACAGTTATTTTGCCCACAACAAAGACAACTCAAGAGATGGCAGGCTTAAACGCACAACAATCACAATGGCTTCTATTATTGTTGGGTGCTTGGTTGTGTACTTCTTGACTGGTCTTATTATCGCACTCTAAAAGTTAATAAACCGTAAGCCACTTCTAAGTGGCTTTAATTTTTAAAAGGAAGATTATGGAAAAATATTTTGAAGGAACGCTTATTGGCACGGGCAAAGGTTTTGGCTTTGTAAAGATTGAAGGAATTGAGGAAGACTTTTTTATCCCACCAACAAGCATGTTTGGTGCACTTGATGGCGACAAGGTTGTGATTGAACGCGTGCCAGCAAAAGAAAACAATGTTGCAGAAGTCAAGAAAATTTTGGAGTATAACAACCCAACCATTATTGGCAATCTTATGTACGGACTTATGGGCAACTATGTTGTGCCTGACAACCCACGCATCCACAAAACAGTGCTAATTAGCCCAAAAGACCTTGGCAACGCCACTGTTGGCGACAAGGTTATTGCAAAAATCACTGCTCAACCATCTGGCCCTGATGACCTTTTGGGTGAGATTGTTGAGGTTCTTGGCAGAGCAAGTGAACGCAGTGTGCTTGAAAAAGCAATAATTCGCGACAACAAAATTCGCGACACTTTTCCAAAAGAAGTGCTGGATGCTGCCACTGCTTGTGGGCAAGAAATAAACCAAAAAGACAAAGAAGGCAGGGTTGACCTTACTGACCGTATTATCTGCACCATTGATGGCGACGACACAAAAGATATTGATGATGCAATCAGTATTTCAAAACTTAAAAACGGAAACTATCTTTTGGGCGTGCATATTGCCGATGTTGGCCAATATGTTAAAAAAGGTGGCGTGATTGACCAAGAAGCTTTTGCAAGAGGCACCAGCACCTACCCACCTGGGTACGTAATCCCTATGCTTCCAAGTTCACTTTCAAACGGCATTTGCTCACTTAACGAAGGCGTGGAAAGGTTGACACTTAACTGTGATATGGAAATTAATCCCGACGGCGAAACGGTAAACCACAAAATTTATGAAGGTTTTATTAAAAGCAACGCAAGACTGACCTACGACAAAGTTAAAGATGCACTTGAAGGCTTGCCTGTTGAAGAAAAATATCAAAATCTTTTACCACAGCTTAAGCTTATGCATGAGCTTTCTGACATTTTGGGTGCTAAAAAAGAGGCCGAAGGCTATTTGGAGTTTGACCTGCCTGAAACAGAATTTTTGTTTAACGAACGTGGCGAAGTTGTGGATATTCAAAGACACAACAACCACTTTGTTCACCAAATTATTGAAAACTTTATGGTTGTTGCCAACGAAACAGTTGCAGAACATTTCTTTAAAGAAAAAGTGCCTTTTATCTATCGTGTGCATGAAGTGCCAACACCGGAAAAAAGCACCGTGCTTTTAAACTTTATGGAGGGGCTTGGGCTTTCAATTAGGCTTCCACAATGCGTAACCCCAAAAGACTATCAAGACATACTAAAATCCATTGACGGCAGTCCTTATGAACACGCATTAAATAAAGTGCTTCTTATGAGTCTTCAAAAAGCAAGATACTTTGAAAAATGCCTTGGCCACTTTGGGCTTGCAAGCACATATTACACTCACTTTACTTCACCAATTCGCCGATATCCTGACCTTTCAATTCATAGAATTATTAAAGACTATCTTCATGACAAAGTTGATAAAAACGACAAGCACTTAAAAGCATTTGTTGAAGAAGCATCAATCCAAGCCAGCGAAACCGAAAAAAGAAGCGAAGTTGGCACACGCCAAATTGAAGACTTAAGAATGGCAGAGTACATGAAAAAACACCTTGGCGAACAGCACACAGGCACCGTGAATGGTGTTACTGCTTTTGGTGTGTTTGTGGAACTGCCAAGCACTGTTGAAGGGCTTGTAAGGATTGAAAACTTGCCTGAAGACGAATATGAGTATGATGAAAAAACAATGACACTTCGTGGCCACCACCATACCTATGCTTATGGCGATGAAATTAAAGTTCAAGTTGCAAAAGTTGACCTTGTGAAAAGACAAATTGACTTTTGCCATGTGGGCGTAGAATTCAAAGAAAAAGTTTTTAAAGAAAACATTAGACGCCCAAAAATTGACAGAAATAAAATTAAACCAAAAGAAAATAAAAACAAATTTTTTGGCAAAAAAAATAAAAAATAATTGTTTTTAAATAAAAAAAATATTTTTTTAAATTATTTTAAATAAAAGGAGGCATTATGAAAACAATTTCTGTAAACAAAAAGGCATATCATAATTATTTTTTAAGTGATGAACTTGAAACAGGAATTTCACTTGTAGGAAGCGAAGTAAAGTCTATAAGAAATGGGCATATTTCACTTGCAGAAAGTTTTGTAAAAATTACTTCTGCTGGCGAAGCATTTTTGCATAATGCCTACATCAAGCCCTACGAAAACGCAGGTGCTTTTGTGCCTGACAGTAAGCGTGCAAGAAAACTGCTTATGCACAAAAAGCAGATTTTGAATTTTAAAAAGAAAGCCGAGGCAGAGGGCTTTACAATTGTGCCAATAAAAGTTTATATCAACCAAGATGGCAAAGTAAAACTGCAGATTGCACTTGGCAAAGGCAAAAAACTTTATGACAAGCGTGAAGTTTTGAAAAGACGCACCGTTGAAAGAAACATTCAACGCTACAAAACAATTTAAGCAAAACAAAAACCACAAGAGTTTAATCTTGTGGTTTTTTTACTAGCACAAAATTTAAGAAAGTGATATACTTATAACAAAAGGGGTGAAAAGTATGAAAAAGATTTTAAAGAGCATAACATTTTCGCTAATCTTATTAACGTCAACATTTGTTTTAATTGGTTGCGACTTTGAGAACAATCCGCCCGAACCTAAGGACTACAATGCCGATATTCAAGTTGTGGCAAAAGAAGATATAACATTAGAACATTTTGTTAAAGATGATAATACCACTTATTACACTTCTCCTGGTTTTTCATTAACCATGAGCGTGAGAGGCCACTTTATGATTATGGATTATTTTTCATTAGACGGAAACAAAAGAATATACGACAATTTATACTTCTATGAGAATGACTATTTTTATATAGTGACTGATGATTATAACGATTTATATGCTTCGCTTGCTGAAGAAAGTGATAAGCAATATGCAGTTGAAGAAAAAGAATCTGGTTATGATATTCAATTAAACATTATACAATCTGGTGTGTACAAACTGATTTTTGATACAGAAACCTTAAAGTTTGATATCGTATATAAGGCAGAAATTACCACCCCTAAATACTATACAATAAAAAATTGTGATATTTATAGCATTGCCACTGACTGGGTTGAAATGGCCGTTAACCCAAATAACAATGAAGAGTTTTATGTATCTAATTTTCATATAGATACAGGCAAAGCAATAAGGTTTTTTAGCCATATCCACACAAGCAACTATATTCCAACATTAGAAGAAACTTCTACGAAATATGCAACTAGCCGAAAAGAAGAAATTAAAATTATTATCGGGGGAGATTATAATGTTTATATCAACTCTAAAACTTATGAAGTAAGGCTTGAACTTATCAATACTGAAACAGCGGATTACACATGTATTTATCATAATGGCAGTGAATTTATAACTTTACAAAAAGAGACAGCAAATATTCCTTATATATTTACATTCCAACTGGAAGTGACTACCCAATATACGACAAACATTCCAAAGTTCTATAATGCTCATTATAGCGAGTATACATTAAATGTGACCAACTCACCTGATGTTATGCAAGGTAGTAGTTCTTACTATTTCAAAAAAATAGGAACGTATAACATAACCATAAATTTGAAAACATTTGAATTAACAGCCGAATTACTTCCTGAATAAAAATACCATTAAAAAAATTGAGAGTGTTTCTCAATTTTTTTATATCAATTCATAACAATTGTGCAAAGCACAAGTGGTTTGCGTTTGGTTTTTCTTGAAATGGTGTTTGAAAGGAATTTTTTAAGGTCTTTCTTCAGTTCGTTGACATCAATTGTATGAAGGTCATAGTTCTTCAAATGCACCAAAAGTGAGGTTTTGATTTCACGAAGCATAAAGTCCATCTCATGATTGTAAAGAAGGCCACGAGTGATAATGATTGGGTCATTAAGCACTTTGCCAAGTTTTGTGGAAATGTTGATAACAGCAATCACAAAGCCATCTTCCGAAAGGGCCTTACGGTCTTTCATCACTGGGCTGTTTAAATCGCCAAATGTGTTGCCATCAATAAGTTTTGCACCAACCTTTACAAAGCCAGTTTTACGCACGCTTGTTGGGGTTACTTGCACTTGATTGCCAAGGTCTGTAATCACAATTTGCCTGTCGTGGAAACCTTGAGAGATTGCAAACTTCCTAAACCCTTCAAGGTGCATATATTCGCCATGCACTGGCAAAACATATTCTGGTTTTGCAAGTTTCATAATTGTGCCAATTTCATCTTGACAACCATGGCCAGACGCGTGGATTTCGGCAAGACGGTCATACACCAAGCCAACGCCCTTATGCACAAGTTTGTTCATAACATTGATAACGCTTTTTTCGTTGCCTGGAATTGGCGAAGAACTGAAAACAACGCAGTCATTTGTTGTAAGTTTGAATTTTGCAAAGTTGTCGTTTGACATACGGGTTAAGGCACTCATTTGCTCACCCTGACTGCCAGTTGTAAGGATACAAACTTCGTTGTCAGCATATTTTTTGACATCTTCAATTGAAATGACATTTTCACGATTGTAATGAAGCACGCCAAGTTTCATGGCAATTTGGCTGATGTTTAGCATACTTCTGCCAGTGAACGCAACCTTGCGATTATACTTTTCTGCAAGGCTCAAAATTTCTTGCATACGATATACATTGCTTGCAAAAGTTGCAACTATCAGTCTTTCATTTGCGTGGTCTTGGAACACTGCTTTTTCAAGTTGGTTTTGCACATGAGTTTCGCTGAGTGACCAACCAGCACGCTCTACATTTGTGCATTCGCACATCAAAAGTTTTACGCCTTTTTTGCCAATTTCTTCTATGCGTTTAAGGTCTGTAGTTGCTTGGTTGATTGGCGTGTTATCAATCTTAAAGTCTCCAGTATGCAAAATCAAACCTGCTGGGGTTGTGATTGCAACAGCCATTGCACCTGCGATTGAGTGGTTGACATGGATAAACTCGAAAGAAAAGTCGCCAATCCTAAGGTTTTGGCGTGGTTTCACTTCCACTGCCTTATACTTCACTCTTGGATATTCACGCATTTTGTTTTCAATAAGTGCAAGGGTAAACCTTGAAGCGTAAATTGGGGCTTTGATTTCCCCCAAAACAAAAGGCAGAGCACCGATATGGTCTTCATGGCCATGGGTGATAACAAACGCCTTGATTTTTTCTTTTTTGTCGCGTAGGTATGAAATATCTGGAATCACAAGTTCAATGCCTGGCATTGTTTCATCTGCAAAAGTCATGCCACAGTCAAAAACGATAATGTCGTTTTCAGTTTCAAAAATTGTCATGTTTTTGCCGATTTCGCCAATCCCACCAAGAAAAGAAATTTTAACCTTTGAATTGCCTTGAGTTTTGCCCATTGGCCTTGATTGTTTGTTGAATGTTTTTTTGCGATTTGGCACAAAAGTTTTTGGCCTTTCGCCCTGTTTTTCGCCCACTTGATTTTGAGTTGGGGCCGATGTTTGTGTGTTCATATTTTTTGTACTCCTATATATTTTTACATAATACACTAAAGCACTTAAGCCTACTTTTTTATAGCAAAAAAGTTTTAAGGTGCGTGCCTGTAAATGTGATTAACTAGTCCTAAAACCTATTCAACGATTGAATAGTAATTCTTTAAAAAATTTTTTCCTAAAAATTAAATCAAATATTTCAATTTGCTTAATTTATCTGTTTGTTCAAGTTTTTTTGGTTGAATGATTGTGTCAAAGTCAACATAGTAACGCATGCCCCTATGCTCAAAGAACACAACAAGCCCGAAAACTGAAATGATAAAACAGAAAAGTGGAAGTATTATAGCACAGCCAATAACACCTGTCAAGATACTAAACATAACAAAAGCAAAAGCAAACACAATTGCTGTTGTCCAAATCATCAAAAAGTTTCTTGAAATTGCACGAAGTGCTTTTTTAAGGCCACGCCATGTTTTTGCGTTTGTTGTTGTTATGGCACCTGCCCAAGAAGACAAAAGTGTTGTTCTAAGAGACAAATATACAATTGTCCAAATCACAACAAATGCAGCAGCAAAAACGCCCCACGCACCACCAAAGCCACTTAGTTCAACAAGACCAATTACGCCACCAAGGAAGATTGCGTTTGCAGGCAAAAGAATAAGTGTTACTGTAAGGCTGTAGGCATTTTCACGGTTAAGATTTCGTATAAAACTGCTGGTTAGGCCATACTTGGTTTGGCTTGACATATAGCCAAAAACTTCTTCGCTGACAGCAAGGTCGCCAAGGTGCCATAGATATGGAAGCACAAACAAAAGAAGAGCCAAGATATACACAAATATAAATGGAAAAACCTCAGCAAGATTTGACAAAAATGCAACAAGGCTTTCAAGCAGGCCATGTGCGTTTGCCATAATATCGGCTGGGACTGATGCAACATTAAACACATTTATAAATGAGACCAAAGAACTTTTGAGTGCTGCAAAGGTTTCAAGCTGGTTTAAGTATCCCAAAGTGGCACAAAAAAGCCCAAAGACTACCCCAAGCACAAGAAATTTATAGATAAGTAATTTCCAAATATTAGCAAAATTGCTGGTTACAAGTTTTATGGTGTTTTTGAACATATAAAAACCCTTTTTTAATATAATACAAAATCTTCGTGGGTATTATAGCAAAAAAAACAAAATATTGCAACTAATTCTTGATAAGGTTTGAAAGCGTGTAAAGCACCTGTGATAGAAGACTGCAGGTGTCTTTAAGTTGTTCGGCTGTTTGATTTTTTACAATTTCAAAGGCGATTGCAGTGCCAAGAATTACCACTTCGCTAGGGGTAAGACTGCTCATACATTTTATATATGAACATAAATGATTTGGTGTTATAAAACAAAAATTTTGGGCATAGAATGCTTTAAATGATTAAGGCCATAAGCGTAAAAAAGCCAATACTAATTTGCCTTGCCATAATTTTGGTGGCAAGTTTTTTGCTTTCTTATCAAGGGGTGATTTCTTCTGCTTCAACCCCAAAACCAAGCTTTACTGTTGCAATTGATGCCGGCCACGGTGGCATTGATGGTGGCACGGTGGGCGTGCAAACAGGCAAAGACGAAAACTTTTTAAATCTTGAATATTCTTTATATCTTAAGGAACTATTAAGCAGTTACAACATTGGCGTGGTGATGACAAGAACAACACTTAATGGCCTTTACAACCCGTTTTCAGAAAACAAAAAACTTGATGACATGGCAAAGCGAAAAGAGATTGTAAAACAAAGTGGTGCTGAGATACTCCTTAGCATACACATGAACAGTTTTCCACTTTCTTCCTCAAGGGGAGCCCAAGTGTTTTTTAAGGACGGCGATACAAAATCACAAGTGCTGGCAGAGAGCATACAAACGGTGTTTCAGCAAACTCTGCCTTTTGCAAGGGCTTCAACCTCTATTGGCGACTACTATATGCTAAACGAGTTTGATATACCTTCCGTGATTGTTGAATGTGGATATTTGTCTAATCCCGAAGAAGAGGCTCTGCTTGTTCAAGATGAATACAAAGCCCTTGTTTGTGGAAGCATTTTTGTTGGCCTTTTAAAATTTTTGGCAAATTAAAAAGAATTAAATAAAAAAAATAAAAAGCAAAAAATTTATACTTTTTATTTTTAAAATATATTTTTTTAATTAAAAATAATTATTTTTTTAATTATTTTATATTTTTACATTTTTTCAAGCGTTTTGATTGCAAGAAGGTCAAGCACTTTTTCCATAAACTTAACAACTGCATTTGTAAGATACAGCCAAGAAGATTTTTTTGCTTGGTCTTCTTCACTGATAATATTACAAGAGTTATAAAAAGTGTTGAAAAGGTTTGCAAGTTTGTAAACATAATCGCAAAGCACGCTTGGGGCAAGTTCTTGATATGCCTTTTCTGCCTCTGCCTTGAACGCAAGAAGCGTGAGCACAAGTTGCCTTGGCATGTGCGAGATTTCAAAGTTTTCAAAACTGTTTTGCCCTGATTTTTTAAGGATTGATTTTGCCCTTGTGATTGTGTACAAAAGGTATGGCCCTGTTTTGCCTTCAAAACTGCAAAACTTGTCTGGGTCAAAGATATAGTCTTTCATTCTGTAAATTGAAAGGTCTGCAAACTTAAGTGCAGAGATTGCAACTGCAGTTGAAATTTCTTTTTTCTCTTCAAGCGAATAATCTGTATTTTGGCCTTTTGCCTCTTCAACTTTTTCTTGGGCTTTTTGAACAACTTCTTCAATCAGCACCCTAAGTTGCATAACGCCACCATCACGAGTTTTGTATGGTTTTCCATCTTTACCATTCATAGTGCCAAAACCTGCAAAGTCAAGTTGCAAATCTTTTGATACCACACCCGTTTTTTTAGCAGCCCTAAAAACTTGTGTAAAGTGCAAATCTTGGCGTTTATCAACAATATAAATAATTCTTTCTGCACCAAGCTCCTTTTCACGCTGTACAATGGTTGCAAGGTCAGTAGTTGCATAAGTTATTCCACCATCAGTTTTTTGAAGCATCATTGGTGGCAAAGGCTTATTGTCGGTTTCTTCTTCAACTTCAATCACAAGTGCACCTTGACTTTTTTGTGCAAAGCCATCATTTACAATTTGTTCAATAAGTTTTGGACAATCTTCTTGTGTATCGCTTTCACCAAGCCAAAGTTCAAAATCAATATTCAAAATGCCATAAAGGTTTCTTACATCGGCCTTTGAAACAGCCATAATGTGTTCCCAAAGTGCCCTATAGCCCCTCCTGCCTTCTTGAAGTTCAACTGTTGCAGTTTGCGCAATTTTCATAAGGATTTCATCTTCTTTGGCTTTTTTGCTTGCAGTTGGATAAAGAAGTTCAATATCCTTTACTGTAAACGGT
This sequence comes from Clostridia bacterium, assembly GCA_017408305.1. Lineage (GTDB taxonomy): Bacteria > Bacillota > Clostridia > Christensenellales > UBA1242 > UBA5489. The sequence goes on from JAFQUU010000048.1 coordinate 21,167, forward strand.
GGGGTTTTAGGATATTCCCCTTCAAAATTTTTGTCAAAGTACACCCAATCTGGATGCTGGGCCTCAAGTTCACTTATCACCATACCAAGAGGCAAACCCCAGTCACCAAAATGCACATCACCAATTGTTTTGTTGCCTGCATATGCACAAATGCGTTTGATTGCCTCGCCAATTGTGCCACTTCTTAAGTGCCCAACATGAAGTGGTTTTGCAACATTTGGGCCACCATAATCAACAACAGTAACCCTGTTATCAACGCCGAGTGGTTTGCCAAGGTTTTCAAGTTCTGCCTTAAATTCTTGCGAAAGTGCTTCATCTGTTACAAAAAAGTTTATGTAGCCAGGGTTTACCGCCGAGATTGACTTTATAAGTTTGTTTTCTGGCAAGTTTTCAACCACTTTTTGTGCAATCATAAGTGGCGACATTCTATATTTTTTTGCAAGTGCAAGGGCAGACTGGCACTGAAAATCACCAAGTTCTGCAATTGCACAATCGCTGACAACAACCTCTTCATCAAATCCTGCATTTAAAAAAGCAGTTTTGATTAAGGTTGTAAGGTCTTGTAAAAATTTATTCATTTTTATCTCCAATCATTTTTAAATATATAATCAGCACAGAAATATCTGCTGGCGACACGCCTGAAATTCTGCTTGCCTGGGCAATTGTTCGTGGCTGAATTTGGGCAAGTTTTTGCCTTGCTTCAAGCCTTAGGCCTTTGAGGGCTGAATAGTCAATATTTTCTGG